>NZ_JAURWA010000124.1 GCF_030655195.1 Patulibacter sp.
GGCCGGTGGCGGCGGCGGCGGAGGCGGAGCCGGGGCCGGTGGCCGGTGGCGGCGGAGGCGGAGGCGGAGGCGGAGCCGGGGCCGGAAGCAGGGGGCCGGGGCCGGTCGTGCGGCGCGGGGCGCCGGGGCCAAGAGCCGGAGCCGGTGGTGCGGGTCGGGTCAGCGGGGCGGGGAAACGTGCGACACGGCAGTCCGAGCCCGACGTTCCGCACCTTCCGGGGGCCGGGACGACGGGATCGTGCGAAACGTCGAGCGGGGAGGGACGTTCCGCACCTTTCCGCTGGCCCCTGCCGCGGACCGGCCACCGTTCGAGGCTCCCCTCGTGCCCGGGGGGCCGGGAGCGTTCAGACGGCGTCGGGGGCCAGGCCCCCCTCGCGCCCGGCCGGGCCGGGAGCGGTCAGCCGGCGCCAGGGGCCAGGCTCCCCTCGCGCCCGGCCGGCCGCAGGACCTCCTCGAGCCGTACTCCGGGAGCAGTCGGCCGGCGTCGGAGGTCAGTCCCCCCTCGCGCCCGGCCGAGCCGAGAGGGTCAGCCGGCGTCGGAGGCCACGGTGCCCGTGGGCCGCGGCACGTCCGCGTCCGCCCGCGCGGGCTCCGGCGCGGTCAGCGCGTCGTCCGGCAGGCCCGTGTCCCGTCGGCGCCGGCGGGTGAGCAGCCACGCAACGACCGCGCCGGCCGCGACGCCGTAGGCGAGGTTCGACGTCTCGACCACCACGGCGGTGGTGAGGATCATCACGACCGTGTCGACGGGGGCGCCGCGCATCCGCCGGGGCGCGATCGAGGACCAGTCGAAGGTCGTCAGGGCGACGACGATCATGGTCGCCACGAGCGCGGCCGTCGGCAGGATCTCCATCAGCGGGTGCAGCAGGACGACGAGTGCCAGGAGCCACGCACCGGCCGCGAAGGTCGACACCCGGCCGCGACCGCCGCTCTCGACGTTCAGGAGCGACTGGCCGATCATCGCGCAGCCCGGCTGGCCGCCGAAGAACCCTGTCACGACGTTCGCGACGCCCTGGCCGTAGGCCTCGCGGCGCTTCGGCGAGTCCGTCTCCGTCATCCGGTCGACGAGCTCGGCGGTCAACAGCGACTCGACCAGCCCGACCGCGGCGAGGCTGATCGCGGTCGGCAGGACGGTCCACAGCGTCGCCCACGCGAAGGGGACGTCCGGCGCGTGGAAGCCGGGCAGCCCGGTGGGCAGCGTCCCCTCGTCCCCGACGGTCGGGGCGCTCGAGACCAGCGCGACCGCGACGATCGTCAGGACCGCCGTGCTGATCAGCGACGGCGGCACGCGGATCCCCACGTGGCGGCCGCCGAAGATGATCGCCACCCCCAGCAGGACCAGGAGCACCACGGGCGCGGAGACCAGGTGGTCCATCTGCGCGAGGAAGATGAGGATCGCCAGGCCGTTGACGAAGCCCAGCGTCGCCCCGGTCGGCAGGCGCGTCAGCAGCTGCGCGATGCCCGCGCGGGCGAGCCCGAGCTGCAGGACGCCGGCCAGCACCGTCGCGACGACGAGGTACTCGAACCCGTGGTCGCGCACGAGCGGTGCGGCGACGAGCGCCATCGAGCCGGCGGCGGCGGAGACCATCGCGGGTCGGCCGCCGACGAAGGCGATGACGACGGAGAACGTGAACGACGAGAGCAGCCCGATCCGCGGATCGACGCCGGCGACGATCGAGAACGAGATCGTCTCCGGGATCAGCGCGAGAGCGGTGACGAGACCGGCGAGGACGTCGACGCGGGTGGGCGCCGCGCGACGGGAGGGCCGGCTCAGGGCCGGGCTGTGCGGAAGGTTGCGCAGACCAAGGAACGATAGCCCCCGGGCCCGGCGACCCGGGGTGTGCTGCCGCACACGGGGGCCGCGGTGCAGGAAGACGCCCCGCCTCACGACGCCCCGTCCCGCGGGACGGGCCGGCCTCCCCTCCGGGACCGGTCCCGCGCGGCGGCCCGGTCGGTCGGCGCTACTTCCCCGCCGCGGGCGTCGCCGGGACCGTGAACGAGCCGCGCAGCGTCGTCGTCCGGCCGTTGAGCCGCACGGTCGCGATCACGCTGTAGCGGCCGCTGCGGGTGGGCAGCGTGCCGGTCACCGGGACCGTCGTCTGCCCCTGGTGGAGCGTCCGCTTCCCGGAGGCGTAGAGCCGACCGGAGAAGCGGCGGATCCGCACGCTCACGGTCCGGGCGTCCGCGGACCGCGACCCCGCCACGACCGACACGAAGCAGGCGATCGGGAACCGCCCGTCGCCGCGACGCTTCTGGCACTTGTAGACCGCGATGGGCCCGCGCGCGCCGCGGTCGCCCGTCGAACCGCGCTCACCGCGCAGGCCGCGCGGACCCGTCAGTCCGATCGACCCCTGCGGGCCGGGAGGCCCGACCTCGCCGCGGTCGCCCTTCGCGCCGGCGGCGCCCGCTGCACCCGTCGGGCCGGTCGCCCCCGTCGGCCCGGTCGCACCCGTCGGCCCCGCCGCACCCGTCGGCCCCGTGGCACCCGTCGCACCCGTGGCGCCGGCGGGCCCCGTGGCGCCCGTCGGCCCCGTCGGACCGGCCGGACCGGTCGCGCCCGTCGGCCCCGTGGCCCCGGTCGGACCGGTCGGACCCGTCGGCAGCGGGCCGCCCGTCCCGCTCAGCGCGACCGTCTGGCCCGCGATGCTGAGCGTGGCCGTACGGGCGCCCTGCGCCTGAGGTGAGAACCGCACGACGACGTCGCACGTGTCGCCCGGGAGCATGCCGCGGCACGGGTCCGAGCCGATGAAGAAGTCGTCCGGGTTCGCCCCGGCGAACGAGAAGCCGGGGAGGTCGGTGGCGCCCGTGTTCGTCACGGCGACCCGCTGGGCGGGCCCGACCGTCCCCTGCGGGGTGGTGCCGAACGCGACGGGGGCCGACGGGACCGCCGCGGAGGTCCCTGTGTAGATGTCGACGCGGGCCGGCCCGCGGAGCGGTGCGACGTCGACCCGCTGGAACTGCAGACCGACGTAGCTGCTCCCGCCGCCACCGCCGCCGGTGCCGTCGGTGCTGGTGGACAGGAACGCGCCACCACCGCCACCGTAGAACCCGCCGCCGCCACCGCCACCACCGAAGGTGGCGACGAACCTGTTCCGTCCGCTCTCCCCGCCGGCCCCGAACGCGCCGGTGCCACCGACCGCGAAGGTGCCGGTGCCGCCGGCACCCCCGGCGGTCGCCGTGCCCGCCCTGCCGAACGAGCTCTGGGCGCCCGCGCCGTCCTGTCCGGCGTCGCCGCCGCCGTACAGGGCACCGGCGCCACCGCCGCCGCCCGCCACGAGCAACCGGCTGTTGAGGTCGCCGCCCAGGCTCCGGACGTCGCTCGCGCCGCCCCCCGCGCCACCCCCGCGGGCGCCGCCCGGCGTCCCGGCACCGCCGCCGTACCCGACGGTGACCGACAGCTGCGTCGACGGGGTGCCCGGCGGGAGGGCCACGCGCGCGCGGACGCGCGCACCCGCGCCGCCCGCGCTGGGGCTCTCCGCGCCCGCGAAGTCCTCTCCCGCGCCGCCCTGCACCACGAAGAACACCGAGCTCGTGTCCGCCGGGACCGTGTAGGTCCCGTCGGCGGTGAACGACCGCACCTCGGCGGACGCGGGTGCGCCGCCGACCAGCGCGATCGCGGAGACGCCCAGGCCCACCGCGACCCGGCGGCGACGACGCGACGGGCCGGGGCGGGACGCGGCGTCGGAGGGCCCTGAGGGGTTAATGGCGTTAGGCACCGCCGCATCGTACGCAGGCCGTCCGCGTCGACGAGGCAGGTGGACGGATCGCCCCGCCCGCTCAGCCCTCCCGCACGCCGTCCCGGCCGATCCGCCGGATCGCCACGCCGTCCGCCCGCCACGCGTCGACGTCGAGCACGCCGCGCCCGTCGACCACCGCGTCGACCCCGGGCAGGTCCTGCGCGGTCAGCGCGCGGTACTCCGCGTGGTCGGCCTGGACCACGGCCCCGTCGATCGGGCCGCCCAGCCACGCCTCGAGACCGAGCTCGCGCAGCTCGTCGTCGCTGTAGAGCGGGTCCGCGACGATCGGCCGGGCGCCGGCGGCGAGCAGGGCGTCGCGCAGCCCGAAGACGCCGGAGAACGCGGTCTCCTTCACGTCGCCGCGGTAGGCCGCCCCGAGGATCAGGACGAGCTTGCCCCGGAGCCCGCCGCCGAGCAGGTCGGCGAGCAGGTCGACCGCGTAGGCCGGCATCGCCTCGTTGACCACGCGGGCGGCCGCGGGCAGCGTCGCGCCGGGGTCGCCCTCGAGGTAGAAGCGCGGATAGACCGGGATGCAGTGCCCGCCGACCGCCACGCCGGGACGGTGGATGTGCGAGAACGGCTGCGAGTTGGCGGCGTCGATGACCCCGTCGACGTCCACGCCGATCCGGTCGGCGTGGCGGGCCAGCTCGTTGGCGAACGCGATGTTGATGTCGCGGTAGGTCGTCTCGGCGAGCTTCGTCAGCTCCGCGGCCTCGGCCCCGCCGAGCTCGCGGACCTCGATCGCCTCGGACGCCGGCCGGCGCAGCGCCGGCGACCCGGCCGCGGACGACCCGGGGGGCCCGGCCGACGACGCGGCCGCGTCCCCGGCGCCGAGCGGCACGGGGGCCTCCTCGCCGTTGAGCAGCCGCCGGTAGCGCTCGGCCGTCCGTGCCTCCCCCAGGTCGTCGAGACCGCCGACGAGCTTCGGGTACGTCTCGAGGTCGCGGAAGATCCGGCCGGAGTAGACGCGCTCGGGGCTGTGGGCGGCGTGGAAGTCCTCGCCCTCCGTCAGCCGACTCGTGAACGCCAGCAGCTGCGCGACGCGGCCGCGGGTGCTGCCGACCGGCAGGGTCGTCTCGACGACGACGCTCGGCGGCAGGCCGTCCGGCCCCGCCGCGGTGCCGCGCTCCTCGCGGCCGCGCCGCAGCCCCGCGCCCACGTCGCCCAGCGCAGCGTCGACGGCCCGCCACTCCGGGCGCGCCTGCGCGTCGACCACCAGCGGCGGCACCACGAGGATCAGGTCCGCGCCCGCCGCGACGGCCCCGACCGTGTCGGTCGTCGCGGTCAGCCGGCCGTCGCCGACCGTCTCGCGCAGCGCGTCGGCCAGGCCGCCCTCGCCCGGGAACGGCTCGTGCGCGGCGTTGACCTGCCGGACGACGCGCTCGTCGATGTCGCAGCCGACGACCTCGTGGCCGCGGAGCGCGGCGAACGCGGCGAGCGGCAGGCCGATCTTGCCCAGCGCGACGACGACGACCTTCACGACGCGCTCCCGGCCGCGGGGACGACGGGCACGTCGCCGCGCTCCGCCGTCGACACGGGGTGCACGTGCACGGTCTCCTGCGACCCGGCGCTGCGCAGCACGGCGTCGGCGACGTGGACGACGGCGAGCCCCTCCTCGAGCGTCACGACCTGCGGGTCCTCCTCGCCGCGGAGCAGCGCGACGAAGCCCTCGAGCTCGACGAGGAGCGGTTCGCGGCGCGGCAGGGCGTAGCGGGTGACGTCGCCCTCGGACACCCCGCGCAGCGAGCGCATGCTGTCCCACTCGCTCGAGACCTCGCCGTTGGCGTAGAACGTCAGGTCTGCGGTCAGCGTGTCGGCGACGAGCATGCCCTTCTCCCCCAGGACGCGGGTCTGGCGGACCTTCGTCGGCGAGAGCCAGTCGACCATCGAGGTGAACGTCGTGCCGTTGTCCAGCCGGCCGACGACGTTGACGAGGTCCTCGTGCGGCCGGTTCATCCGGTGCTGCGTCTGGGCCGACAGGGTGGTGACGCTCCCCCCGCCGAGCCAGCCGACGAGGTCGAGGTCGTGCGTGGCGAGGTCCTTGACCACCCCGACGTCGCGGATCCGGGCGGGGAACGGGCCGAGCCGCTCCGTCGCCACGTGGAAGACCTGGCCGAGCTGGCCCGCCCGGACCCGCCGGCGCAGTTCGATCAGGGCGGGGTTGCAGCGCTCGACGAGCCCGACCGCCCCGTGCACGCCGGCCGCGTGGACCGCGTCGACGAGCTCCCGGGCGCGCTCGGGGGTCTCGGCCAGCGGCTTCTCGACGAGCACGTGCACGCCGGCCCGCGCGAGCTCGACCGCCGTGGCCAGGTGCTCCTCCGTCGGCACGGCGACGATCGCGAGGTCGGGCGGCCCCGCGGGATCGGACCCCAGCAGCGTGCGGACCGTGGGGAAGACCTTCGAAGGATCGGCGACCGCGCCGTGCCGGTCGCCCTCGGGATCGACCGCGCCCGCGAACGCCACGACCCCCGAGGTCTGCAGGACCCGCGCGTGGTGGCGGCCCATCATGCCCAGGCCGATCACCGCCCCGCGCAGGAGTCCGGCCGGGCTGTCCGCCGTCGTGCTCACCCGGGGGAGCCTAGTTCGTCGCGTTCGGGTCCCGTCCGTCCGCCTCCCACTACGCTCCGTCCATGGCCCGCCGCCCGCCCCGTGCCTCCATGCACCCCAGCGCGACCGCCGACGAGAGCGCCGTCGGCGGGGCCGGCTCGATCATCGGCGCGGAGTCCCGCATCGAGCGGGGCGCGCGTCTGGCGCCGTACGCGCTCGTGGACTCCCACTGCGTCGTCGGCGAGCGCGCCATCGTCGGGTCGCACGCGGTCGTCCACCACCACGTCACCCTCGGCGCCGGCGTCCAGCTCGGCGCCCACGTCGTGGTCCACCCGTTCACGACCGTCGGCGCGGGGACGGTCGTCGGCGACCACGCCGTGCTGGGCAAGCCGCCCCGGCTGCGGGTCGGGTCGGCCGCCGCGTCGGCCGAGCCGCTCGCCGGCCTGTGGGTCGGCGAGGACGCCACGATCGGCGCGCACGCCGTCGTCAACGCCGCGGCCGTCGTGGGCGACCGCACCATCGTCGGCGACCAGAGCTTCGTCCGCGAGCGCGCCCGGATCGGCGCCGACACCGTCGTCGGGCGCGGGTCCACCGTCGACTGCGACGTGGTCGTGGGCGAGCACGTCTCGATCCAGACCGACGTCTACGTCACCGCCCACAGCGTCGTCGAGGACCACGTCTTCCTCGGTCCCGGCGTGCTGACGACCAACGACGACCGCATGGGCCGCCGGGTCCTGGACGCCGACGGCGAGCCCGACCCCGCGGGCATCGTCCTCGACGGCGCGACCATCCGCCGCGGCGCCCGGGTCGGCGGCCGCGCGGTCCTCGTCCCCGGCGTCGAGGTCGGCGCCGACGCGTTCGTCGCCGCCGGCGCGGTCGTCACCAGGGACGTCGCCCCGGGCCGCCGCGTCATCGGCGTCCCGGCCCGGGACGCGGGCGCGGTGCCCGACGAGGACCTGCTCGACTGAGACGGGGCGGCCCCCGCGCCTTCACCTCCGGGCCGCCCGTGAAACCGCGCCGAGTCGGCGGTGAAACCGGGCGCCCCCATCGTGTGACCCACGGCCGGACCACCCCGTCCCCGGCCCCAGGAGTTCGCGATGACCACCGTCCCCGCAGTCCACGCCACGGGTCTCGTCAAGACCTTCGGCGACCTCCGTGCCGTCGACGGCATCGACCTGACCGTCCAGCCCGGCGAGATCTTCGGCGTCCTCGGCCCCAACGGTGCCGGCAAGACGACGATGCTGCAGATGCTCGCCACGCTGCTGCCGATCGACGGCGGGCGCGCCGAGGTCTTCGGCGTCGACGTCGCCGGCGAGCCGCACCGGATCCGGCAGCTCGTCGGCGTCACCGGGCAGTACGCCTCGGTCGACGAGAACCTCACCGCCACCGAGAACCTGCGGCTGTTCGGCCGCCTGCAGGGCCTCTCGCGCACCGACGCCCGCTCCACGGCCCAGGAGCTGCTCGGGTCGTTCGGCCTGCAGGAGGCCGCCGACAAGCCGATCTCCGCGTTCTCCGGGGGCATGCGCCGCCGGCTCGACCTGGCGGCCAGCCTGATCACCCGACCGCCGCTGATCTTCCTCGACGAGCCGACGACCGGCCTGGACCCCCGCACCCGCGGCCAGATGTGGGACACCATCCGCGCGCTGGTCGCCGGCGGCTGCACCGTCCTCCTGACGACGCAGTACCTCGACGAGGCCGACCAGCTCGCCGACCGGATCGCGGTCATCGACCGCGGCCGCAAGGTCGCGCAGGGCACCCCGGACGAGCTGAAGTCCTCCGTCGGCGCCTCGACGCTGCAGCTGACGCTCGCCCCCGACGCCGACATGGCGCTCGCCGGCCAGGTCGTCCGCCGCGAGCTCGGGGAGGAGCCCGTCCGCACCCCCGAGTCCGCGCGCCTGAACGTCCCCCTGCCGGCCGCCGACCGCGCGGCCGACGTCCTGATCGCCCTGCGCCAGGGCGGCGTCGCCGTCGACGCCGTGAGCGTCGCCAAGCCGACGCTGGACGAGGTCTTCCTCGCCCTGACCGGACACGACACCGGCGAGAACGCCGAGCACCCGAACGACGCCACGGAGGTGGCCGCATGAGCACCACGATCGCCCCGCCCGCCGAGGCGGGCACCTCGAAGTCCTCGCTCCTCGCCGGACCCGACGGGAGCCGCCTCGCGGTCGATCCCACCGAGGCCGTCGCCCGCGCACGACCGCGCACCACGCTGCGCGAGACCGCCGTCCAGACGCTCGCGCTCTCGTGGCGCGCGCTCCTGAAGATGCGCCGCAACCCCGAGCAGTTCTTCGACGTCGTCTTCCAGCCGATCATCTTCACCGTGCTGTTCGCGTACGTCTTCGGCGGCGCGATCGCCGGCGACGTCAAGAGCTACCTGCCGCTGATGATCCCCGGCATCCTCGCCCAGACGGTCCTGACCACCTGCATGGCGGCCGGCGTGCAGCTGCGCGAGGACATGGAGAAGGGCGTCTTCGACCGCTTCCGCTCCCTGCCGATCGCCCGCATCGCCCCGCTCGCCGGGCCGATGATCGCCGACCTCCTGCGCTTCGCCACCGCCGCGGTCCTGACGCTCGCGATGGGCCTCCTGATCGGCTACCGCCCCGGCGGCGGGGTGCTCGGCGTCTCCGGCGCACTCCTGCTGGCGATCGTCACCGGCTGGGCGCTGTCGTGGATCTTCACCTGGATCGGCACGATCGCCCGGAGCGCCCAGAGCGTCCAGGGGATCTCGATGATGATCCTCTTCCCGCTGACGTTCCTCTCCAACGCGTTCGTCCCGACCGACACGCTGCCCAGCGGCGTGGAGACGTTCGTCAACCTCAACCCGGTCTCGCACCTCGTCACCGCGACTCGCGACCTCGCCAACCGGGGCCAGGTCACGGCCGAGGTCGGCTGGACCCTGCTGGCCGCCGCCGTGATCGTCGCGATCTTCGCGCCGCTGGCGGTCCGCAGCTACTCCAGGCGGGTCTGAGGCCCGGTCCCGAGCGCGTCCAGCGCGGCCCGCTCGAGCGCGTCGCCCGACACCCCGGCCAGCGCGGTGCGCAGCGCCCCGAGCCGGCCGGGGGCCCGGGCCTCGGCCCGCTCGGCCGCCGGGGCCCACGCCATCGACGGCACCCAGCGGTTGTAGGAGAACCGCTCGGCCAGCACGAGGAGCCGGACCGACGGCTCCGGGTCCTGGTCCTCCCGGAAGAGGTCCCACGCCGCCACGGCGTAGAGCCCCAGGCCGGTCACCGGATGGTCGAGGTACGCGTCCCGGCTGCGGAGCGCCCGCACCGTCCGGTCTCGCACGCTGCGCGCCAGCGCCCGGCCCTCCTCCTGCTCGTCCGGTCCGGCGTGCCGCGCGAAGGCCGCGACGCCCGACGACTCCGCGTAGAGGAGCCACGGCTCGAACCCGGTGGACGGCATCCCCGGGAACGTCACGTCGGTCATCGCCACGATCGCCGACCGGTAGGCCGTCAGTCCGGCGTCGCGGTCGCCCCGGGCGAGCAGCAGCTCGGCCTCGGCCATGGCCCGCGCGGCGCGTCCGCCGAAGATCGCCTCGATCGCCCCGAGCCGGTCGATCGCCGCGAACTGCTCCTCGGCGTCCCCGAAGCGCCCGTCCGCGACCGCGCCCAGCGCCATCAGGGCCCGCAGCTGGCTGAGGTCGTCGCGGGCGCCGAGGCGCTCGAGCACCGGCAGGGCGCCGCGGGCGTGCCGCTCGGCCCCCGCGTGGTCGCCGAGCGACCCGGTCAGCTGTGCCAGCTGGGTCCGCAGCACCGCGCCGGCCCACGGCCCGTCGGCCTCCGGGTCCGTCAGGACCAGCGCGCGCTCGGCGGCCCGGACGGCGCCCGCGACGTCTCCGGCGTTCTCCCGCGCATGGGCCGTCCACTGCAACGCGGTCCGGGCGAGGTGGCGGTCGGGGTCGTCGACCAGGGCCTCGAGCGCCTTCGGCAGCGCGCGCGGCGTCTCCGGGTCGTAGGCCAGGGCCGCGCGCGCCGTCGCCGCGATCTGCGCATCGCCACCCGGCACGTCCTGGATCCGCGCGAGGAGCTCCCGCAGCTCGACGGTCCGCTCGTCGGCGGCGATCAACGCGTTGGTCACGGTGATCGCCGCGGCGGCGCGCGCTGCGTCGACGAGCTCCGGGACCGGGGTCCACCCGGCGACGACGGCCGCGAGCGGCGCCGCCAGGACGAGGACGCGCCCGTGGTCGCCCCGGATCGTCCACAGGCCCGCGAGCGCCGCGACGATCGTGATCGCGGCGTCGGCATCGGCGTCGTCCAGCGCGGCGCGCAGCGCGTCGGCGAGGTTGCCGTCCTCCGCGGCGAGGCGGTCGATCACGTCGAACTGGGCGGGCCCGAACAGCCGGGGCCGGTGGAGGCTCGCGTAGCCGACGGCCCAGGCGCGGTGCGCGGCCCGCGCCTCGTCGTCCTCGCCGGCCTCCTGCAGGCGCAGTCGCCCGAACTCGCGGACCGTCTCGAGCATCCGGTGGCGCACGCCGTCGTCGGTCTCCTCGACGGTCAGCAGAGACTGGGCGACGAGGTCCTGCACGGCGGGCAGCGCGTCGATGCCGAGGACCTCGTCGGCAGCGTCCAGCGCGAAGCCGTCGTGGAAGACGGAGAGCCGCCGCAGGGCCGCGCGCCCGGGGTCGTCGAGCAGGTCCCAGGACCAGCCGATCACCGCCTCGAGGGTGCGGTGGCGGTCCGGCGCGGTGCGATCGCCGCCCCGCAGCAGCGCGAAGCGGTCGGCGAGCCGACGGGCGACGTCCTCGACCGACATCGCACGGACACGGGCGGCGGCCAGCTCGATCGCCAGCGGCAGTCCGTCGAGCCGATCGACGACGGTGTCCACCGCGTCCTCCTCCAGCCGGACGCCGGGACGTGCGGCGGTCGCACGCTCGCGGAACAGCCGCCGGGCGTCGTCGGGACCGAGCGCCCCGAGCAGGTGGACGCGCTCGGCGGCGATCGCCAGCGGTGCCCGGGTGGTCGTCAGCACGCGCAGGTCCGCGGTGGCGGAGACGAGGAACGCGACGAGCGAGGCGACCGCGCCGATCACGTGCTCGCAGTTGTCGAGGACCAGCAGCGCCGGGGCGCGGTCGAGGTGCTCGGCGATCCGCGACCGGACGTCGGCGCGCTGCTCCGGCGTCAGGGCGCGCCTGCCGGCGACGGAGTCGCGGACGCCGAGCGCCGAGCCCAGCTCGCCGACGACGTCGCCGGGCGAGGTCACGCCGACGAGCTCGACGACGTGGACCATCGGTTGCTCGGCGTCCCGCGCGAGGACGTGCGCCAGACGGGTCTTCCCCAGACCGCCGGGCCCGAGGATCGACACGACGCGCGAGCTCGAGAGCAGCGCGCGCAGCCGGCGCACGTCCCCGTCGCGGCCGAGCAGCTCGGTGGCGTCGTGGCGGACGCCGGCGCGGACCGGCCCGTCGGCGGCCAGCAGGTCACGGTGGGCGCGTCGCAGCGCGTCGCCGGGGTTCGCCCCGAGCCGCTCGCGCAGGTCGCGGCGGTAGGTCTCGTACCGCTCGAGCGCGGCGCCCGGCCCGCGGACGGCCGCCTCGCTGCGCAGCAGATCGGCGAGCAGCGCCTCGTCGTCGCGGGCGGACGCGTGCGCCGCCTCCAGCGCCGGGAGCGCCTCGGCGTGCCGACCCGTCCGGGCGGACGCGCGGGCGAGGACGATCCGGGCCCGGGCGGCGTCGGCCGCGGCCTCGCGCAGGAGTCCGGCGAGCGGGTCGTCGTCGCGGACGTCGCCTCCTCCGTCCCCGCCCGCGGTCCCCGACGGACCCACCGAGCCGCCGGGCTCCGGCGCTCGTGCGTCGCGTGCCGGCCCCGGGAGCCCCGGGCCGTGCGCCAGGTCGACCGCCCGCCCGGCGAGATCGGCGGCCTCGGTGGGGTCCGCGTCCAGCGTCGCCGCGGCGCGGGCGGCGAGCGACCGCAGGAGCAGCACGTCGACCGCCTCGGGGCCGATGCCCAGCCGGTAGCCGGTGTCGTCGTGGACGACGGAGCCGGTCCCGCACGCCGCACGGGTGCGCGAGACGACGACCTGGAGCGCCTTGCCCGTGTTGGCGGGTGGGTCCTCGCCCCAGATCAGGCGGACGAGCCGATCGGGCCGCACGCTGCGGCCCTCCCCCGACGCCAGCGCGGCGAGCAGGGACCGCGACCGCTCGCCGGTGACGGGGGTCCCGTCCCAGCGGACGCCGTCGAGGAGGGTCAGCGCCGGGGCCACGCCGTCAGTCTGCCCGACGCGGCGGGCGGGGACCGGGGACGGGCGCCCCGCCGCTCGTCCCGCGTCAGCTGAGCTTCGTGAGCTTCCCGGCGGCCGACTCGCGGCCGGCCCGGGTCCAGATGTTCTCGTCGTTGCCGGGACCGACGCCGATCATGCCGATCGGCACGCCGATGCCCTCCTCGACGTACGCGATGTAGTCCTGCGCGGCCTTCGGCAGGTCGGAGAGCTCGCGGCAGCCCGAGATGTCCTCTTCCCAGCCGGGCAGCTCGTCGTACTCCGGCGTGGCGTGGTGCAGCACGGTCTGGTGGTACGGGTAGCGCTCGAGGATCGCGTCGTCCTCGGTGCGGTACCTCGTGGCGACCCTGATGGTCTCCTGGCCCGACAGCACGTCGAGCTTCGTCAGGCAGATCTGGTCCAGCGTGCAGAGGCGCGCGGCGTACTTCAGGGCGATCAGGTCGAGCCAGCCGATGCGGCGGTCGCGGCCGGTCGTCGTGCCCTGCTCGCCGCCCTTCTTGCGCAGGTCCGTCGCGAGCTGCCCGTCGAGCTCGGTCGGGAACGGCCCGGAACCCACGCGGGTGGAGTACGCCTTGACGACGCCCCAGATCTCGTCGAGGTCCTTCGGGCCGGCGCCGGAGCCGACGGCCGCGGAGCCCGAGACCGGGTTCGACGACGTGACGAAGGGATACGTGCCGTGGTCGATGTCCAGCAGCGCGGCCTGGGCGCCCTCGAAGAGCACGTGGCCACCGCCGTCGAGCGCGTCCCAGACGAGCGCGGAGGTGTCGGCGATGTGCCGCTCGAGGCGGTGACCGAACGCGAGGTACGTCTCGGTCATCGTCTGCAGGTCGAGCGACTGGTCGCGCTCCCACGGCCGCAGGGAGCGGGCCTTGGGCTCCATCGCGGCGACGATCTTCTTCTTCAGGATCTTCTCGTCGAGGAGGTCCTGGATGCGGATGCCCAGGCGCAGCGCCTTGTCGGCGTAGCAGGGGCCGATGCCGCGCTTGGTCGTGCCGATCTGGTTCTTCCCGAGGCGCGTCTCACCGGCCACGTCGAGGAACTTGTGGTACGGCATGATCACGTGCGCGTTGGGGCTGATCCGCAGCCCGGAGGAGTCGACGCCCTGGGTCCCGAGCTGCGCCAGCTCGCCCAGCAGCACCTCGGGATCGACCACCACGCCGTTGCCGATCACGCACGTCGTGCCCGGATAGAGGATCCCGGACGGCACGAGGTGGAACGCGTACTTCACGTCGCCGTGGACGATCGTGTGCCCGGCGTTGTTGCCGCCCTGGAACCGGACGACGACGTCGGACCGCTCGGCGAGGAGGTCGACGAGCTTGCCCTTCCCCTCGTCTCCCCATTGGGCGCCCACGATCACGATGCCTGGCATGCGGAGGGAAGGGTAACGATCCCCCGCCGCCACGGGGTCTGCGGGGATCCGCGACGAGGTCGGGACGGCCGAGGTCGCGCAGGGCGGAGCGACGCCGGGCCGACGGCGGTCGGCTAGCGCCGGTCGCGGTCGTCGAAGACCCGGCGCTCGGGGCGCCGCAGGTCGGCGGGGTCCGCGCCGAAGGTCCGGGACGGTGGCGGCGCGCCGAAGCCGTCGGGCCGCGAGCGGGTGGGATCGGCGGCCGCCGCGGCCCACGCGGCGGCCTGGGCGTCCATCGGGGGCGGCGGGCCGAGCGGGCCGGCGGGGCCCCCGCCCGGGCCGGGCTCCGGTGCGCCGAACCCCGACGGCCCGGCGTCGCCCGCCCGCGCACCGGACTCCGTCGCGCCGAAGCCGGTCGGCCCGACGTCGATGTGGTGCCGGCCGGTGCGGTGGTCGACGCCGTCGAGCAGCACGGTCTCGCACATGCCCACCAGACGCGACGCGGCGCGCTCGCCGAGCCGCTCCTCCATCTGGATCGCGTCGAGGTTGGTCGTCATGACGATCGAGCGCTTCTCCTGCCAGCGCTCGTTGATGATCGTGTAGAGCTGCTCGAGCACCCACGGGTTCGTGCGCTCGGTGCCGGCGTCGTCGAGGACGAGCAGCGGCACGGACGTCAGCTGGTCGAGCAGCTCGAGCGTGGTCTGGCCCTCGTCGTCGTACGTGCGGCGGATCTCGGACAGCAGCCGCGGCACGGAGTAGACGGCGACGCCGCGACCCCGCTCGATCGCGTACCGGGCCACCAGCATCGCCAGCCACGTCTTGCCGGTGCCGATCGACCCGGAGATCCACAGCCCGTCGCCCTCGGCGAGCCGCTCGTCGAGCGTGTCGACGTAGCGCCGGACCCGGGCGACCGCCTCGCGCGGCAGCCCGTTGATGTTCGTGTGCTGGAACGACGCGTCCTGGTACTCCCGGGGGATCCGGGCGCGCAGGCTGCCGGCCACGCGGGCGGCGCGCTGCTCGGGCATGCAGCGGCACTCCTGCGCGGAGCGCGTGCGTTCGTCGACGAGCCAGCCCGACCCGTCGCACAGTCCGTAGGCGCAGCGCATCGGCTACGTCCTCGGCAGCGGAGGCCCGCCACCGGGCAGAGGCGGCCCGCCCACCCCGACCGGCGGACCGGCGGACCCGGGGCCGGCGAAGTTCGCGGGGGGCCCGCCCATCCCCTGCGACGGCTGGGCCATGGTCAGGAAGCGCGGGTACTCGCCCTGGAACAGCAGACGGATCGTGTCGGTCCGGCCCGAGCGGTTCTTGGCGATGATCAGCTCGGCGACCCCGGGCTCCGCGGTCTCCTTGTTGTAGTAGTCGTCGCGATACAGGAACATGACCAGGTCTGCATCCTGCTCGATGTTTCCGCTCTCGCGAAGGTCTGAGAGCAGCGGCCGCTTGTCGGGCCGCGAGTCCACGCCTCGCGAGAGCTGCGACAGCGCTATCACCGGGCAGGAGAGCTCCTGGGCCAGGATCTTCAGGCCTCGCGACATCTCGCCGATCTGCTGGACGCGGTTCTCGGCGCGGCCGTCGGCCCGCATCAGCTGCAGGTAGTCGACGATCACCAGCGACACGCCGTGGGCGTGCGAGGCGTGCAGCCGCCGGGCCTTCGCGCGGATCTCCATGATCCCGATGTCGGAGGAGTCGTCGATGTAGAGCGGCGCCTGCGCGAGCTTGTCGGCGACCTCGAGGACGTCGCCCCAGCGGTCGCCGATCCGGCCCTTGCGGACGTCGTCGCCCTTGATCGCCGCCTGCGAGGCGATGACGCGCTGGAGCAGCTCGCGCTCGGGCATCTCGAGCGAGAACAGGGCGACGGCACCCTTGTTCTGCAGCGCGACGTTCTCCGCGAGGTTGGTGACGAACGCCGACTTGCCCATGGCCGGGCGGGCGGCGAGGACGACCATCGCGCCGGGCTGCAGGCCCGCGGTCTCCTTGTCGAGGTCGCGGAAGCCGGTCTCCAGGCCGGTGATGTCGCGGCCGTCCTTCTCGAGCTCCTCGAGCCGCTGGACCTCGCCGTCGATGAACGACGCGACGCTCCGCAGGCCCTTGTTCTCCTCGGTCTCGGAGACGTCGAAGACGGCGGTCTGGGCCTGCTCGACGATGATCGCCGGGTCGCCCTCGCCCTTCAGGACGGCGGTCTGGATCTCGTAGGTCGCCTGCAGCAGGCGGCGCATCTTCGCCAGCCCACCGACGATCTGCGCGTGCCGCGGCAGGGCGGCGACCTCGGTGACGGCGGAGGTCAGGTTGAGGACGGCCTCGCGCCCGCCGGCCTCGTCGAGGGTGCCGGTGCGACGCAGCTGCTCGACGACGGTGATCGCGTCGACGGGCTGGTTCTCGGCGTAGAGCCGGCGGATCGCCTCGAACGTCGTCGCGTGCTGCGGCGCGTAGAAGTCCTCGCCCTTCAGGCCGTCCTCGACCGTCAGGCCGTAGCGCGCCTGGTCCGACAGCATCATCGCGCCGAGGACGGCCTGCTCGGCGTGCAGGTCGTGCGGGGGCACGTGCGCGGTGCCGATGGCCATGTCGCCGTCGTCGAAGCCCCCGTCGTCGTAGCCGCCGGAGTCGTCGTAGGAGCCGGAGGAGGACGGGTCGACGTACGGGCCGTCGTCGGGGGGCGGGAAGTCGTGGTCGTCGGGTGGGGCCATGGAGCGAGGGTCGACGGTAGCAGCGGCCGGAGACCCGCCCGGGACGCTCGGCCGCTCGTTGCGGGGACTCTCGGCGGGAGACTCGCGCGGACCGACCGCGGGTCGACCGACGGCCCCCCGGATATGGTCCCGCCCGTGCCTGCGCCCGACGGTCCAGATCAGCCGGACCCCGTCGCCGACGGGGCGGGCGACGCGGTGACCGGCCCGGGCCACGCCGGCCCGGTCGGGGCGGGCGACGCGATGACCCGCCCGGGCCAGGCCGGCACGGTCGGGGCGGGCGACGGACCCCGCGCAGGTGACGCCGGGCCGCCGGTCGGCACGGGCGGCACGTGGGACCGCGCCCTCTGGGCGGGCGTCGGCGTGGGGCTCGTCCTGGCCCTGGCGATGACCCTCCTGCGCGGCGACGCGATGTGGTCCTCCAGCGAGGGCGTCTACGCGCAGACCGCGCGGCAGCTCCTCGACGGCGACGATCTCTACTCGCGCCTGGTCGCCGCCCAGCCGCCCGTCTCCCTCTACGCGGGCGTCCTGCCGCTGCTGATCTCGGACACGCTCGACGCGATCCACGTCGCGATGGCGCTCTGCCAGCTGGCCGGCGGCGCGCTCGCCGCGGTGGCGGTGCGGCGCCTGACCGGGTCGTCGGTGGCCACGGCGGTCACCCCGGTCGCGGCGGTGCTGCTGCCGTGGGCGGTCAACCAGCACGGGGTCTACACCCCCGAGCTCGTGGGCCTGCCGCTGCTGATGGGCGCCGGCGTGCTCGCGGCCCGGGAGCGCGGCGCCCCGTGGGCGGGCATCCTGCTGGCGCTCGCGGTCTTCACGAAGCTGCCGTTCGTCGTCCCCGCGGTCCTCGTCGCGCTCGTCGCGGCCGACCGTCGGCGCACCGCCGGGTGGCTCGTCGGCGCCCTGGTGGTCCAGGTCGTGGCCTACACGCTGCTCTTCTCGACGGCGATCTGGGACCAGACGATCCTCGCCCAGCGCGACAGCGGCTTCGACGCGCTCGGCTCGATCCCGGGCGTGGCGGTGCAGACGGTCTGGAACCTCCTGGGACTGCTCGTCGGCTGCGCGCTGCTGCTGCGCCACCGCGCCTCCTGGCCGGCCGACCGCCTGCAGCTGCGGGTCAGCGCCGCGCTCGCGCTGGGCACCGCGGTCACGTGGATCAGCACCACGAAGGACGGCACGAGCCTGAACGTCACCGTCCCGATCGAGCTGGCGCTGGTGCCGGTCGCGGTGACGGGGTTCGTCCTGGCGTGGCGGTCGGTCGGCCCGGCGTCGACCCGCGGCGCGCGGGCCGTCGGCCGCTGGGCGTTGCCGGTGCTGGCGGCCCTCGCGTTCGCGCAGTCGGTGGCCGTGCTGGTGCCCCCGCACGACGCGTTCCCGTGGGTGCGGCCCGGCTCGCCGCCCACGTTCGGGCAGTCCGCGAGCGAGGAGTTCGTCCACGAGACCGTGGAGGCGGCACGCACGAAGTGCGCCCCCGACGCGCCGTTCGGCGGCCTGGCCTACTACGCCTTCCTGGCCGACCGGCGGATGCCCGACGGCCAGCCCGACACGTTCCTCACCAAGAACAGCGACCGCCTGGAGCCGGTCCTCGACCGCATGCTGGCCGACGGCCCGTACTGCGGCGGCTGACGGGGCGGCCGGCCCCGGGAACGACGACGGCGCCGGAGGTCCGGCGCCGTCGAGGCACTGCGTCGACCGGCGCGCGGGGCGCCGGCCGGGTCCTGCGAAGCGCTCTAGCGCTCGGTGACGACGATCGTCTTGACGTTGGCGATGACGCCCTCGGTCAGCTCGACGTCGACGACGAACGTGCCGGTGGAGCGGATCGGCTCGGCCAGGCGGACGTTGCGCTTGTCGACCTCGATGCCGCGCGCCTCCTTGATGGCGTCGGCGATGTCCTGGTTGGTGACGGAGCCGAAGAGTCGGCCTTCCTCACCGGTCTGGTGCTGGATCGTCAGCACCGTGTTGGTCAGCGTGTCGGCCTGCTCGCGGGCCAGGCCGACGGCCTCGGCGCGCTGGCGCGACTGCGCGGCGGCGACACGGACGGCGTCGTCGAGCAGCGCCTTCGTGGCGGGCGCGGCGAGCTTGCGCGGCAGCAGGTAGTTGCGGAGGTACCCCTTGGACACCTCGACGACGGCCCCGCGGGAGCCGAGCTGCGGAACGTCCTGGAGAAGAATTGCCTCAGGCATGCGGATCAGATTCGATTCTGTCGTGCCGGGCGCGGCGGGATGCCACGCCCCTCAGCGGACAGGAGAGGATGCCAGGCCCGGCGTGGTCGGCGCGCTGCGACCTCGCCGATCGCCCGGCCGGCACCGGCGGGTGGCCGGGACCGAGCGCCCGGGGAGCGAGCGCGCGGGGAGCGGGATGCCTGCAGCGGCGCGATCCGGGTCAGACGTCGTGGACCGGCCCGGGCGTCAGACCCAGGTCGCTCGCGAGGAGGTCCATCAGCAGCCCGTCGCGCCAGGTCCCGGTGGCGTGGTCGAACTCCTGCTCGCGCAGGATCCCGACGTCGCGGAAGCCGACCCGGCGGTACGCGGCGACGGCGCGTTCGTTGGCCACGGTCGGGTCGATCGTGATCCGGTGGTGCCCGCGGTCGAGGATCAGGTGCCGGACGACGGTCCGCACCGCGTCGGGACCGAGGCCGCGCCCGTGGAACGCGGTGCCGAGGACGACGTCGATCGACGCGTGCCGGTAGTCCGGCTCGAGCTCCTCCGCGAACTGGATCAGCCCGGCGACCTCTCCCGCCACCTCGATCGCGAGGACCACGAGGTCGGGCTCGTCGAAGGGGAAGTCCTCGTCGGCGGGAGGCTGCGGCCACCAGCGACCGACGGCCGGCTCGTCGAGGAACCCGCGCAGGACCGGTGCGTCGCCCCGCGCCACGGGACGCAGGCGCACGTGCGCACCGATGAGCTCCGTCGGGGTCGGGGTGGTCACGGTCGTGCAGCTCCGGGACCCCGTCGGCACGGCACGGCGGCGAGGCCGCACCGATCGCCGGCGCCCGGCCCCGTCTCGTCGCCTAGAAGGGGATGTCGTCGTCGGCCGGCGCGGGCGTCGGGGCCGGGGCGCTGCGCGGGGCGTCGTTCCCGCCGCCGGACCAGCCGCCGCCACCGCCACCGTTCCCGCCGCCACCACCGCTGCCGCCGCCGAAGTCGCCCTGGTCGACGGGGTAGGACGCGCCGGGGCCGTTGAAGCCGCCACCGCCCTGGTTGCCGCCACCACCGCCGCCGCCCCAGTCGTCGGACTGGCCGCCGCCGTAGCCGCCGCCCTGGGCGCCGCCCCCGCCGCCGGGCCCACCCTCACGGCCGCCGATGAACTGGACGTCCTGCGCGACGATCTCGATCGCCTCGCGCTTGTTGCCGTCGCGGTCCTGGTACTCGCGCCAGCGCAGCCGACCGTCGACCGCGACCTGACGGCCCTTGGACAGGAACTTCGCCGCGTTGTCCGCGGAGTTGCCGAAGATCGTGACGTTGAAGAAGTTCGGCGCGTCCGTCCACTGACCCGAGGCGTCCTTGCGGCGCTCGTTGACGGCGACGCGCAGCGAGCAGACGGACCCGCCCGAGGGCAGGCCGCGGAGCTCGGGGTCGCGGGTCAGGTTCCCGACGATCGTGACGCTGTTGATGGGCATGCGGGGCTTCTTTCCTTCGGTGTACGTCTTGGGCGTCGGCCGAACGTAGCCGCGGACCCCGGCCGTGGGGCCCGCGGGAGCGCTCTGGCACGAAGCCGGCGGCGGGGCGGCACGGACCGCCACGGGAACGCTTCGGGTCGCAGCATTCCACGCCGACCGGACGCACGGGAGGCCGCCGGGCGGGCGGTCGCAGAACCCCTGGAAATCGGCCGCGCCGTGTTCGCGGGACGTCCCGTCGGGCGCCCACCCGTGCCGACCGCGGTCCCGGGCGACGCCGTCGCGATCGGGGCGGGGCGGGGCGAGAGCGGTGGGCGCGGGCCGGGGCGGGCGGGGC
>NZ_JAURWA010000138.1 GCF_030655195.1 Patulibacter sp.
GCGGCGTCGGGCCGCCCTGCCGACCGGCGGGGCGCGGCGGGCGGGGGACGCGTTCGGGTCCGGCGCTCACGGGCCCGGAGCGCGAGGGAGGTCGTCGAGGACGCCCCGGAGCCGCTCCTCGAGCTGCTCGACGGTGCCGTCGTTGACGATCGCGTAGGTCGCCCGGGACGCCTTCTCGTCCTGGGTCAGCTGCCGGGCGTTGCGCTCGTCGATGCCGTGGTGGCCCCGCTCGCCGGCCCGCTCGGTCCGGAGGGCGTCGGGCGCGACGATCGCGATCGTCGCGTCGTACCCGGCCTCCATGCCGGCCTCGAACAGGAGCGGCGTCTCGACGACGGCCGCGGGCGGCGCAGGGTCGGCCGCGTCGGCCTCCTGGCGGAACGCGATCACCGCGGCACCGACGCGCGGCCACAGCTCGGACTCCAGCCACCGACGCTCGTCGGGATCGCCGAAGGCGTGCTTGGCGACCTCGCCGCGGTCGACGACGCCGTCCGGCGCGACCTCGGCGCCCCAGCGGGCGACGACGAGGTCGCGGACCTCGGCGCCCTCGTAGAGCCCGTGCACGACGGCGTCCGTCGAGAGGGTGTGGGCGCCGAGCCGCGCGAGCGCGGCGAGCGCGGTGGACTTGCCGGAGGCCATGCCGCCGGTCAGTCCTACGAAGGGGACCGCCATCGCCCCCAACCGTACCGCGCGATGCAGCGGCGCCGCCCCGTCGCGCGCGGGAGCGACCGGGAGCCGCCGACGGCACGACCGGGTCCGCCCCGGCGCCGACGGTCGGCGGGTGGCCGCTCGTCGGTCCCCGCGGGCCCTCCCGCCCTCGGCGGACCGTGCTGCGCGGAACCGTCCTGGGCCCGGCCCGCCGGACGTGCGGCCCGTTCCGACCCCGGGAACGACTGCGGCCCGCCGATGGCGGGCCGCAGGGCACAGCTGGTCGGCGCGCCGGAGCGCGCCGGGAGCGGGCTAGGCCTGCTCCTCCTCGGCGGCCGGGGCCGCGTCCTCGGACTCGGCGGCGGGCGCCTCCTCGGAGGCGGCCTCCTCGACCGGGGCGGCGACGTCGGCCGGGTCCGCGGTCTCCTCGACCGTGGCGTCGGCGACGGGCGCGTCGGCGTCGGCGGCCGGTGCGTCGGCATCGGCCTCGGCGGCCGGAGCCTCGTCCTCGTCCTCGAGCGGGGCCGGGGGCTGGCTGAAGCCCTCGTCGCTGGAGGTGTAGGCCGTCTCGTCGCCACCGGAGGTGTGCGCGAGCTCGTCACCGGAGTCCGCCGACGCCTCGCGACGCGGCAGGACCTGACCCTCGACCCGCTTGACCGAGAGCGACAGCCGGCGGCGGTCGTCGTCGATCTCGAGGATCTTCACCTTGACGTCGTCACCGGGGTGCACGACCTCACGGGGCGACTCGACGTGGTGCGAGGCGAGCTCCGAGATGTGCACGAGGCCCTCGACGCCCTCCATGATCTCCACGAACGCACCGAAGGTGACGACCTTCGTGACCGTGCCCTCGAGCTCGTCGCCCACGTTGTACGTGTCGACGACCCGCTGCCACGGATCCTCCTGGGTCTGCTTGAGACCCAGCGAGATGCGCTGGCGGTCGCGGTCGATGTCGAGCACCTTGACCTGGACGACGTCCCCGATGGAGACGACCTCGGTCGGGTGGTTGACGTGCGTCCACGACAGCTCGCTGATGTGGATGAGGCCGTCGATGCCGTTGAGGTCGACGAACGCGCCGAAGTCGACGATGTTCGAGATCTGACCCTCGACGACGACGCCGGGCTGCAGGACGTCCAGGATGGCCTGGCGCTGCTCCTTGCGCTCCTCTTCCAGCACGGCGCGGCGCGAGAGCACCACGTTGTTGCGCTGGCGGTTGAGCTCGATGACCTTGCACTCGATGATCGTGTGCAGGTACTCGTCGAGGTTCGGCACGCGACGGATGTCGACGAGCGACGCCGGCAGGAAGCCGCGGACGCCCAGGTCGATGATCAGGCCGCCCTTGACGACCTCGATGACCGTGCCCTCGACGGGCTCGCCCGTCTCCTGCGCCGCCTCGATGCGCTTCCACGCGCGCTCGTAGCGGGCCTGCTTGCGGCTGACCTTGAGGCGACCTTCGTCGTCCTCCTTGATCATGACGAGGACTTCGACCTCCTCGCCCAGCTCGACCTCGTCGTACGGGTCGGCGTTCCTGCGGATCGACAGCTCCTGCTGCGGGATCACGCCTTCGGACTTGTAGCCCACGTCGACCCAGACCTCGTCTGGATCGATGCGGACGACACGTCCGGTGATCACGTCACCTTCGGCAAAGCCGGGGAAGGTGGCGTCGTAGTTGGGGACAATGTTCCCGTCGACTTCGAGGAGGAGGCCGTCAGAGCCTTCAACCACGGTCGCCGCGGGGATCTCGGTGGTGGACATGAACCGTGCATCCTAGCGCGGGGAGGGCGCGTCCGGCGTGCGGGGTCGGGGGGCGCCGGGGCCTGCGGGGTCGCGGGGGGCGCCAGGGCCTACGGGGTCGCGGGTCGGGGGACGCGCGGTCCTACACGCGCAGTCCCGGGGGTCTGCGAGGTCGGAGGCCTGCGCTGCCGAATCGTCGCGGGTCGCCGAGGCCGACGGGCACCGGCCGGGTCCGAGGCCGGCGCGGTGTGCGGGCAGGTGCGGTGGCCGGGGCGGCGCGACCGCGATCCGGGTCTCGAGCAGCCTCCCTGTCGATACCGCGATCCGTGTCTTTCGGCGACACCGATCCAGGTCTCGCGCTGCCCTCCCCGCCGAGACCTCGATCCGGGTCCTCGGTCTACCCCGATCCGCGTCTCGCGCAGCCCTCCCCGCCGAGACCCCGATCCGCGCCTCCGGCCGACACCGATCCAGGTCTCGCAGCCCTCCCCGCCGAGACCCCGATCCGCGCTTCCGGCCGACACCGATCCAGGTCTCGCGCAGCCCTCCCCGCCGAGACCCCGATCGGTGTCCCCGGCCGACCCCGATCCAGGTCTCGCGTCAGCCGGGTGCGTGAGACCTGGATCGGGACACCTGTCAGTCGGCCATGGCGCCCCGGCGGCGACGGTCCGAGATGGAGCCGTCGGCCGGACGATGCGGGCCCGGGTCGGAGCCCACCGTCACGATCGCTCCGCCTCCGCGAGGGCGAGGATGGCCGCCGCCCTCGCCACGACCTCGTACGGCCGGTGGCAGAGCATCGTCCACGTGACCCGGAACGTCCTCCAACCCCGGGCGAGGAGCTCACCGTCCCGGTCGCGATCCCGCTCCCACTGGGCGGGCGTGAGGTGGAACCGACGACCGTCGAACTCGACGACCGTGCGGGCCTGGCACCAGGCCAGGTCGCGCTCACGGCCGGCGATCGTGCCGTTCCGGACGGGGACGGGCAGGCCGGCCTCCGTCATCAGACGTCGCAGCCGGCGCTCCGCGCGCGACCGCGAGTACCCGCCGTCCCGTTCGTTGGCCAGGAGGTTCGCGAGCGGACGGACACCGCGCCGCGTCCCCGCCCACGCGAGGACGCGCTCGAGCTCGGCGTCCGTGACGACCCGGGCGATCCGCGCCCGGTCCAGGCACCGTTCGACGTCACCGACGGGCGCGACGGCGGACAGGTCGAGGAACGTCCGGGCCGGCGTCGTGACCCAGACACCACGCCGCCGGACGACCTGCCATCCCGGCAGCTCTGCGACGACGGAGGCACGGATCCCGTCGGCGGCCGGGGCGGTGCCGCCGACCTGGAGCAGATGGACGGCGGGCCGCTGATCTCCGAAGCCGTGGATCGCCGCGGCCGACCAACGACCGAGGGCGGAGGACCGACCGCGACAGAGCAAAAGGGCTGCCGTCTCGAGGGCGAGCTCGGGGGCGACGGGGTGCCCCGCGAGGTACACGCCCGCCCATCCGGGGCGCACCGGGTGGAGCCGCGCGCCTCGCCGCCGGCGGACGATCTCGCCCGCGCTGAGACCGCGCTCGAGCAGCTGCCACCGGGCCACCACGCCGTGCTGTGCCGCCGCGAGCTCGGCAATGACCTCGTCGGCCGTCCGGCGACGGAGCACCGGTCCTCCCGGCGTCGAGCCGACGGAGCCGTGAGGAGCACCTCCGCCGCTGTCGGGTGCCGCGAAGGCCGTACGACCCCTCTCCCGGTCCGGTCTCCCATCGCCCATCACGGGCACCGATCCGGATCTCGGCGAGGAGGCCTGCTCGAGACCTGGATCGCGGTCACCGACCGACCACGATCCCGGTCTCGCCCCAGGGGTCGAACCGAGACCTGGATCGGGTGCGACCGGCATCGATCCGGGTCTCGACGAGGAGGCCCGACCGAAACCGGGATCGGGGTTCCCGACCGACGACGATCCCGGTCTCGATCCGCAGGCCGGCTCGAGACCTGGATCCGTGTGCTCAGCCGGGTGTGCAGGACGACCATCCGCCACAGCGTCGTCGCCGCATCACCGCGATGGCGGATGCCGGTGGATCGCCACGGCACCGACACCCCTCCTCCGCCCGTCGTTGCGCTTCCGCGACCCGTCCCCCCGCACGCATCCGCTGCTCGCACCCCGAGACCACCCGCCCGCGGCCCGCACCAACCGCTCGCACCCGGAGACCACCCGCGCCCCTCACCCGCCCGCCGCCGCCCACACCGCCGCCCCGCCCCACGACACCGCCCCCCGCCCCCGCTCGTCCGCGACGAACGCCGCCGCGCCTCACGTGGGCACCGCCGCCACCCGTCCGCGACGAGCGCCCCCGCGCCTCCCGGGGACCCCGCCCCCGCCCGCCGCTACAGTCCGCGACCGATGCCGACCCGAGCGACCAAGCGCGGCGACGACCGGACGCCGCTCGACCTCGACTGCGACGTGCTGATCTGCGGGGCCAGCTTCGCCGGGCTCACCGTCGCGCGGGAGCTCGCCGCCTCGCCCGCCCGCCCGCGGGTCGTGGTCGTCGACCGGTACGAGATCGGCGAGCGCCAGACGTCCGCCTGCGCCGTCCCGCGGCCGTGGCTCGAGCTGCTCGGCCTGACCGACGCGATCCTGCAGGAGTTCGGGGAGATCACGGCGCACACGGCGAAGGACGCGTTCACCTGGGCCCTGCCGGAGCCGTTCGCGACCTTCGACTACGGGCTGCTGTGCCGGTTGCTCGCCGCGCAGGGCGACTTCACGTTCGAGACCGCGAAGGTCGAGGGGCGCGGTCCCGTCGCTTCGTCGCCGGGAGCGGGCCGTCCTGGATCCGCCGACCCCGCACTCGGCACCCCGCTGACCGTCCTGACCGACCGGGGTCCCGTCCGCGCGCCGCTCGTCGTGGACGCCCTGGGCTGGCGCCGCGTCCTCGCCCCCGCCTCCGAGGACGCGATCCAGCCGCCCGAGGCGTACCTGTCGCGCGGGCTCGAGGTCCATCCCGAGGGCACCTCCGACGAGCTCGCCCTGTACCTGAACCCCCGCTACGTGCCCGACGGGTACTCCTGGTCGTTCCCGGCGGGCGACGAGGTGCGCGTCGGCGTCGGCTCGTTCGACCCCCACCACCACGTGAAGGACCCGACGCTGCGCCTCGTCGAGGACCTGGAGCGCGAGCCGCACGGGTTCCAGGGCAACTGGATCCCCCACCGGCTGCGGCCGGCCACCGGGGGCGACGTCTTCTTCGTCGGGGACAGTGCGGGCCACTGCCTGCCGCTGACCGCCGAGGGCATCCGGCCGGCGTTCCACTTCGGCATCGCCCTGGGCCGCGAGCTGCGCCACGTCGTCGAAGGACGGCAGACGCGCGAGCAGGCCCTGCGCCGCTACGCCTCGACGTCCGCGCAGAAGGACCCGGCGTACCGGTGGCTGCTGCGCCTGCAGCGCCTCGTCGGCGGGATCGTCCCGCACCGCCGGACGCTCACCGCGGCCCTGCGGGCGACGACGCCGGCGCCGGTCGCTCGACGCGCGTGGGACGCCTACCTCGGGGCGCTGTCGGCGTCGCGCTGGGCGGGCGGCCCGTCGACACCGAGTCCTTCCCCGGGCGCCCACACGGAGCCGTCGTCGGCCGGGGCGACCGTCGAGGTCGCGCACGCCTCGCGACCGGTCGGCGTCCCGGGCGACTGAGCGGGACGACGGGCGCACGCTCGCGGCCCGTCGGCGTCCCGGGCGACCCGGCCCCAGGCGACCCGGGCACGCCGAGCGACCGAGCGTCTCCGGCGACCCACCCCGAGCGACCGAGCCGGCCGGCCACCCAGCCCTCCGTCAGCCGACGACCCCGACCGCGCCCGCCGCCTCGCGGGCGAGTGCCCGGGCCGCGTCGACGTCCCCGCCGCGCGCGAGGGCCACGCCGAGACGGCGGCCGGGGCGGGCGTCGGGCTTGCCGAACAGCCGCACGTCGACCGAGGGGTCGACCGCCAGGGCCTCCGCCAGTCCGGTGTACGAGGGCGCGTCGAGGTCGCAGTCCCCGAGGATCACCGCGCTGGCGGCCGGTGCGAGCAGCGGCACGCGACCGGCGGCGTCGGTCGGCACGGGCAGGCCGAGGATCGCCCGGACGTGGAGGGCGAACTCCGACGACGCCTGGCTGGCCATCGTCACCATGCCGGTGTCGTGCGGTCGGGGCGAGACCTCCGAGAAGAGGACCTCGTCGCCGCGGACGAAGAGCTCGACCCCGAACAGGCCGTGGCCGCCCAGGCCGTCGGTGACCCGGCGGGCGATCTCCTCGGCCCGCGCGGCGGCCGCG
Organism: Patulibacter sp.; assembly: GCF_030655195.1. Taxonomy (GTDB): domain Bacteria; phylum Actinomycetota; class Thermoleophilia; order Solirubrobacterales; family Solirubrobacteraceae; genus Patulibacter. The sequence continues at coordinate 6,649 of NZ_JAURWA010000138.1, forward strand.
TCGGTCATCGGCTGCGGCTGCCAGGACTCGCGGTAGTCGCCGTCCTCCTGGGTGTGGCCGATCGGGGCGCAGAAGGCGGTGCCGCCCGCGTGCCTGACGGTGAGCAGCGTGATCTCGTAGTCGAAGGCCACGAAGCCCTCGCAGATCACCGCGGACGGCCCGGTGCGGCCGGACTCCTGGGCGTAGGCCCAGGACGCGTCGGCGTCCTCGGGCGCGCGGACGACGGACTGCCCCTTGCCGCTCGACGACATCACGGGCTTGACGACGCACGGCACGAACGGCCCGCTCCCGTCGCCCGTCCCGAGCGCGGCGACCGCGTCGCGCAGCTCCTCCGCGGTCGTGCAGAAGCGGTACGGCGAGGTCGGCAGGCCGAGCTCCTCGGCGGCCAGGCGCCGGATGCCCTCGCGGTCCATGGTCAGCCGCGCCGCGCGGGCGGTCGGGACGACGTGGAGACCCTCGGCCTCGAGCTCCTCGAGGACCGGCGTGGCGATGGCCTCGATCTCCGGGACCACCAGCAGCCGGGCGCAGGGCCGCGCGCGCTCGGCGCGCAGGAGCTCGCGCAGCGCGTCGGGATCGGTCATCGCGATCGTGTGCGAGCGGTGCGCCACCTGCATCGCCGGCGCGCCGTCGTAGCGATCGACGGCCACGACCTCGCAGCCCAGGCGCATGGCCTCGATGGCGACCTCGCGGCCCAGCTCGCCGCTGCCCAGCAGGACGAGGCGGACGGCCCCGGCGGTGCCGGGGGTCCCGTGGACGGGCTTGAGGGTCTCGGACGCGCTCACGGGGCGGATGATGCCAGCGGGCCGCGCGCCCCGCCCGCCGCGACCGGCCGCCCCGGCGGCCCGGCACGGCCGCGGATCCCGGCCGACCACCACCCCGTTCTGCAAGACCTCTTGCAACGGGGGTCCGCCGCTTGGTCCCCGGGCCACCCCGCTCTAGCGTCGATCCCTGCTCGGCCTCCGCCGGGCGACCACGCTCGCCGCCGCATGCCGCCCGGCGCGAGCGAACGCGCGCCCCCGCGCACGACATCCACGAGGTTCCATGCCGCCGACCCCACGACGCCGATCCACGCTGCGCGCCTTCGCGCTGACCGCCACCGGTGCCGCCGCGATCGCGGTGGGCGCAGGCGTTCCGTCCTCCGGCCAGGCGGACGTCGCGGCCGAGCGGGCCGCGGCCCAGAGCCTGCGTCAGAAGGTCGCGGCCGCCTCCGAGCGGATCTCGCAGACCGAGGCGGGTCTGCAGGCGGCCCAGAGCCGCCTGGCGACGCTGGACCAGCGCGTCGCGCGCCGCCAGTCGCAGGTCCAGGAGACGCAGGACGACCTCGTCCGCGCCCGGGTCCGCATGGCACGCCTGGAGCGCAAGGCCGAGCAGGCCACGGACGTGCTCTCGTCCAACCTGGCCAACGCGTACGAGTCGGGCCGCCCCGACATCGTCTCCGTCGTCCTGACCTCCCGCGGCTTCAACGACCTGCTCGAGCGGGTCGACTTCCTCAAGCGCGTCTCCGCGCACAACGGCCGCATCCTCGACGAGACCCGCGACGCGAGGACCGCCGTCACGAAGCAGGCCGGGCGCCTGAAGGACGCCCGTGAGCGGTTCAGCGCCCTGGCGAAGGAGGCCGTCGAGGACCGCGACGAGGCCGACGTCGTCCGCAACGCCATCCTCCGCCGCAAGCAGCAGCAGCTCGCCGCGCGTGCCGGCACCACCCGCGAGCTCGCCCGGGTCCGCGGCCGCATCTCGCGCCTGGAGCGCGCCCAGGCCGCGGCGGCCCGCGCCGCCCGGGAGCAGGCCAGCGCCACCGCCGCCGCCCCGCGGACCGTCCAGGCGTCCGCCTCGACGTCCTCGGGCGGCGGCGGTGGCGGCGGCACGTCCGAGGCCCCGGCCAGCTCCGACGGCTCGGTCGTCTCGCGCGTCGTCTCGGCCGCGAACGAGATCGCGACCACCCCGTACGTCTGGGGCGGCGGCCACGGCGGGGCCAGCGGCGGCTACGACTGCTCCGGCTCGGTCAGCTACGCGCTGGCCGCCGGCGGCCTGATCGACGCCCCGATGGCGTCGGGCGGCTTCATGTCCTACGGCGAGCCCGGCCCCGGCAAGCGGATCACGATCTACGCGAACGCCGGCCACATGTACATGGTGGTCGACGGCCGGCGCTACGACACCTCCGCGCTCAGCGGCGGCGGCACCCGCTGGACGAGCGAGATGCGCTCCTCCGCCGGCTTCGTCGCGCGGCACCCCCCGGGCTACTAGCCCCGACCGTCCGCGGCGCCGGGGACGCCGCGGACCCCGGATGGACGGGAGGACGACGCGCCGCCCGGTGCCGGGAGCGGGCATCGACGTACGGCCGGGTTCCCAATCCGGGCGGGAGCCGGGATACTGGCCCACCCGCCCCAGGTCCCCCGATCGGCGCCCGCCCGGGCTCCGATCGGTGGATCCCCCCCAAGGATCGGCTCCCAGATGCGCACCCGCCCACGCGGACCCCTCGTCCGACTCGTCCTCGCAGCCCTGGCCGCGATCGCCGCCACGCTGGCCGTCGCGGCCCCGGCGTCAGCCGCCGCACCCGAGACCGGCTGGACCTGCAGGGCCCAGTCCCTCACCCTCACCGCCGGGGGCCAGACGCCGCTCCAGGAGCTCACGAACATCCTCGCCTCGGGCGGGGACTTCCAGCCGTGCGCGCCGACCGGCAACTCGCCCGTCGCGTCGGCGCTGAAGCCCCTGACCGACGCGCTCGCCGTGCTCGGCGTCGGCGTCAGCGCGGTCGAGACCGGCACGACGTCCGAGGTCTCCAAGCCGACCCGCGACCAGGTGCCGACCGCTCGCGCGAAGGTCGCCACCCTGAACGTCGCGCTGGCCGGGACGCAGCTCGTCCACGCCGACGCCGTCGAGTCCACGACCACCGGGCGGTGCGTGAACGGCAAGGCCACGCTCGCCTCGACCTTCGACGTCGGGAACCTGACGGTCTTCGGCCAGGCCGTCGACCTCGACCAGCCCGTCACGCAGATCTCGCGCGGGATCCTCGGCCTGCAGGTGCTCGTCCGCGTCACGCCCGGTGCCGTCACCGAGTCCGCCGCCTTCGGGCACACCCGTCGCGCGCTGCGCGTCGAGGTGCTCACCGGCATCGGCCCGCTCCAGGTCTCCGTCCTGGACCTCGGGGTCGGCGTCTCGAACGTCAGCGTGAAGGGCGACCCCTGCGCCGCGGCGGCCGCACCGACGGTCGGCGTCCCGACCGCCGACGGCCGCACGCTGACGGCGACGGTCGCGCCGCCCGCCGGCGGCACCCTCTCGGGCTGCTCGTTCACGGTCACCCCGGCGACCGGGCCGGCCACCACGATCCCCGGCGTGATCGCCGGCGGGACGTGCACCGCGGTCCTGCCGCCCAGCGCCTACCCGGCGGGCGTCTACACCGCCACCGCGACGGCCACGACCGCCGCGGGCGGTGCCGCCACCAGCACGCCGTCGGCCCCGTTCACGCTGACCGCCCCGACCGCCGCGGCCCCGACGGTGCTCGCCCCGAGCATCGAGGGCCGCACCGTCGCCGCGAGCGCCACCCCGGCGACCGGCACGACGATCGCGTCCTGCCGCTTCCTGCTCACCCCCGCCGGCGGCTCCACCGTCGCGGTGGCCGGGACGTTCGCCGACGGCCGGTGCTCCGCGACCCTCCCCCGCGCCTCGTTCCCGCCGGGCGGCTACACCGTCGTCGTCACGGCGACGGCGTCCAACGCCCAGGTCGGCGAGGCGACCGGGCCCGCGACGATCGCCGGCCCGACGGTCGGGACGCCGATCGCCGTCGGCCCGCTGGTCGGCGCCCCCGTCACCCCGGGTGCCGGGGCGACCATCGCCTCCTGCAGCCTGGCCGTGACGCCCGCCGGCGGCGGCCCGACCCAGACCGTCGCGGGCACCTACGACGCGCCCACCGGCGGCTGCGCGGCGATCCTGCCGGCCGCCACGTTCCCCGCCGGCGACTACGACGTGACCGTGACGGCCACCGACTCCAACGGGGACGCGGCCGTGGCCGGGGCGCGCGTCACGGTCGGCCAGTTCGCGTTCGGGACGACGCCGTCGGCCACCCCGAAGGCCCCCTCGACCTCCGACGTCGCGCAGGCGCTCCTCGTCTGCGAGGGCGGCAAGGTCACGCTGACCGACGTCTCCCGCTCGGGCTCCCGGGTCCGCGTCACGGGCGTCGCCCAGGCGGGGCTGAAGGGACAGACCGCCGCGATCCGGTTCGTCGCGAAGGGCCGGTCCGCCACGACCGTCGCCCGGGTGAAGGTCGGGGCGGACGGGACGTTCTCGGTGGCGGTGAAGGCCCCCGCCGCGCGCTACCGCACCTCGAAGGCGAACGGCCGCTACTCCGCGTCGATCGCCGGCTCGACGAGCCGGGCGTTCAAGCTCGTCCGCCGGACCGTGTTCACCCGGACGACCGTCGGGCGCGGGACGATCCGGGTCTCCGGCAGGGTCGCCGCCCCGCTGCCCAGGAAGGGGACCGCCGTCAAGGTCACCCGACGGCTGACGTGCTCCCGCTACACCACGGTCGTCACGGCGCGGACCGACGCGAAGGGGCGGTTCTCCGCGAGCTTCAAGGCCCCCGCCGACGGTGCCGCCGGCGTCTACCGCGCGGGCACCAAGGTCCCGTCGCGCAAGGGCGGGCCCGCCCGCAGCAGCTCCTTCACGCTGTTCCGGATCGTCGCCGGGAAGTAGCCGGGCCGGGCGCCGTCCGTCCATCTCGGGGCGGCACCCGGCCGTCACGGGGGGCGCGGGCCCGCCCGGGGCGGCGGCGCCCGCCCGTCACGGGGGACGGTCCCGCCGGGGGCAGGCTCACCCCGGCC
>NZ_JAURWA010000148.1 GCF_030655195.1 Patulibacter sp.
CGGGCGGGCGGGCGGGCGGGCGGCCGGGCGGGCGGGCGCGGGCGGCGCGGCTCGAACAGGTCGGTGCGTCGAGCGATCCCGCGCAGCTGCGACCGGGCCCCGGTCGTTTGGTCCGACCGGGGCCGGGGCACCGTGATCCCCATGCGCGCGACCCGGCTGACCGAGGACGGATCGACCCTGCTGCTGGTCTTCGAGACCGGCGACGAGGTGGTCGCCGCCATGACCGCCCACGTCCGCGAGCACGCCATCACGGCCGCCCGGTTCACCGCGGTGGGTGGCTTCTCGACCGCCGTCGTCGGGTGGCTGGACTGGGAGCGCAAGGACTACCGCCCCATCCCGATCGACGAGCAGACCGAGGTGCTGTCGCTCACCGGCGACGTGGCGCTGCAGGACGACGAGCCGGTCGTCCACGCCCACGTCGTCCTGGGCAAGGCCGACGGGACCGCGCACGGCGGCCACCTGCTCGAGGGCCACGTCCGGCCGACGGTCGAGCTGGTCCTCGACCTCTCCCCCGCCCACCTGCGCAAGCGGATCGACCCGGAGTCGCGTCAGGCGCTGATCGACCCGGGGCTGTCGGACGGGGCGTGAGCCACGTCAGGCGCTGATCGATGCGGGGCAGTCGGACGGGCGTGAGCCACGTCAGGCGCTGATCGACCCGGGGCTCTCGGACGGGGGGAGAGCCGCGTCAGACGCTGATGCCGGGACTGTCGGACGGGAGAGGGCCGCGGGCCCATGTGGACGCGGCCTGCGCCGGCGGACCGGCCGGCCACCCGGCCACCCGGCTTCTACAGCCCGACGGTCGCCAGACGCCCGACGATCTCGTCGGCGTAGCGCGTGTGGAAGCTCGGATCGAAGACGACGTCGAGGTCGAGGCCGGCGCAGCGCTCGTCCGCCGAGGCGAGCTCCTTCAGCGGGGTGCGGGTGTCCCAGGCGCGCTGGGCCAGCTCCTGCGCCGTGCGGTAGGCCTCGTCCCGGACGAGGCCGTTCGTCTCGATCAGCGCGAGCAGCAGGCGCTGCGAGAACAGGGCGCCCGAGGTCAGCTCCAGGTTCTCGAGCATCCGGTCCTCGTGGACGACGAGGCCCGAGACGACCCGGGTGGCGAGGGACTGCATGTAGTCCAGCGCGATCGTCGCGTCGGGCAGGATCACGCGCTCGGCGCCGGAGTGGCTGATGTCGCGCTCGTGCCACAGGGCGACGTTCTCGACGCCCGCCTGGGCGTAGCCGCGCAGAACGCGGGCGAGACCGGTGATGCGCTCGGTCGTGATCGGGTTGCGCTTGTGGGGCATCGCGGACGAGCCCTTCTGGCCCTTCTTGAACGGCTCCTCGGCCTCGCGCACCTCGGTCCGCTGCAGGTGGCGGATCTCGGTGGCCAGGCGCTCGAGGCCCGCGCCCGCGAGGCTGATCGCCTGCAGCAGCTCGGCGTGGCGGTCGCGCGGGATGACCTGCGTCGACATCTGCTCGGCCTGGAGGCCCAGCCGGGCGAGGACGCGCGCCTCGAACTCGGGTGACGTCGCGGCGTACGTGCCGACCGCGCCGGACAGCGCGCCGACGGCGACCTGCGCGAACGCGGCCTCGAGGCGCCTGGCGTTGCGGTCGGCCTCGAACGCGAAGCCGGCGAGCTTGATGCCGAACGTCGTCGGCTCCGCGTGCACGCCGTGGGTGCGCCCGACGCAGACGGTGTGGACGTGCTCGCGCGCCTTGGCGGCCAGCGTCTGCGCGACCTCGTGCGCTCCCGCGACCAGGATCTCGCCGGCCTTGCGGATCTGCAGCGCCAGGGCGGTGTCGAGCACGTCGGACGACGTCAGCCCGTAGTGGATCCAGCGGCCGCCGGGGCCCGCGTCGGCGGACAGCACGTCGACGAACGCGGCGACGTCGTGATCGGTGATCTTCTCGCGGTCGTGGACCGCCTGCGCGGTGAACGTCGCCTTGCGGATCGCGGCGAGGTCGTCCTCGGTCGGCCCGTCCATCTCCTCGCACGCGGCGACCTCGACCTCCCGCCACGACTCGAACTTCGCGTCGTCGGTCCAGACGGCACCGATCTCGGGGCGGGTGTAGCGCGGGATCATCGCGGCCGATTCTCGCGGATCGGTCGGCGGGGGTGCGGTGCGACGCAGGGTCGTGCCGTCGGGCGGCACGTTGCTGCGTCGGTCGGCGTGGCGCGGCGCGTGACGCAGGGTCGTGCCGTCGGGCGGCACATCGCTGCGTCGGTCCGCGTGGCGGCGCATCCTGCGGGACCCGTCACCCGCGACCGTGACTCGGCGCCGACTCACCTCTGCCGAGGCGTCGTCGGCTGCTTCGCGAGCCACCCGCGCGCTACCGCGGTCGCGAGGAGCTGCCTGCCCGAATCCGTCCTGCGCCCGATCAGCTGCCGGCGCGTGAATCGCAGTACGGCCCATCCGACGCCGGCGAGATCGTTGTCGCGAAAGCGGTCGGACTCCAGTGACGACGCGCGTTCGTGCGCCGACCGACCGTCGGCCTCCGCGCCGAGGCCGAAACCCGACCACCCGAGATCGAGGCGGTACAACGTTCCCGACAGGCCTCGCACCTCCAGCTGGCGCTCCGCCGGTGGAAGGGGGAGCGTCCGGACGAGTGCGTCGAGCTCGTCCTCGAGGGGGGTCTGACGAAGAGCCGCCTCCACGGTGCCCGGATCGACCCTCCGGACCCGAGCGGCGCCCGGGTGTCTCGGATGCGCGGTGACGGCCCGCAGCATCGCGCCCTCCCGGAGGAGACCGAGGAACTCGCCCTCGCGGATGAGCCGCTCCACGACGCGGTCACCTGCATCGGTCGCGACGTCCAGCACCGTCCGCGCCGGAGTCGTGGCGCGGAGTCCGTCGATCAGGCCGACGTCGTCAGGCGGCAGGTGTCGCGGCGTATGGATGACCAGCCCGGACGCCGCACGACCGCCGGATCCCGGGACCGTGACGTGCACTTCGGAGCGCCGCACCGTCGTCATGCCGTGAAGATGGGCTGCCGACCAGTGACTGAGCGCCGCGACCTGCGGATCCGTCGCGAGCACCGCCGCCCACCTCGCCGTCCCGTCGTCCCGGTGCGGACTGAGGGTGTATGCCTTCCGCCGGACAGGGAAGAGCCGGCCCGTCACCACCCGGTGCCGGATCCCTGACCGCGTCAGTCCGCACTCCAAGAGCTGCGCCGCCGTGACCACTCCTCCCTGCGCGCGGGCGAAGTGGGCGAGTCGAAGGTCGTCCACCCGCCGATCGTCCCGATCGATCCCATGCGTGTGTCAGCCGGAGCGTGCCGATGGAATGCCGGGATCGGCGCGGAACAGTTCGCCACCGGCGCACGACTCGAGGCCTGGCGCCGCGTGCGACGCAGGTTCGTGTCGTCGGGCGGCACTCCGCTGCGTCGGCCGGGACCGCGCCGCGTGCGACGCAGGTTCGTGCGGTCGGGCAGCACTCCGCTGCGTCGGCCGGCACCGCGCCGCGTGCGACGCAGGTTCGTGCCGGTGGGCGGCACATCGCTGCGTCAGTCGACGCCGCACCACCTGCGACGCAGGTTCGTGCCGCCGGGCAGCACATCGCTGCGTCGGACGGCACCGCACCACGCGGCGACCGCGACGCCCGCCCGCCCCACCCCGCCCTCAGCCCGCCAGCGCCTCCGCGCGCGCCGCGACGTCCGCCGAGCGCAGGAGGCCCGGACGGTCCGTCGTGATCGCGTCGACGCCGAGGCCGGTGACCCGGCGGGCGATCTCCAGCTCGTTGATCGTGCCGCTCGTGACGCTCAGGCCCCCGAGGCGGAGGTCCTCGACGAGGCGGGCGTGCAGGAGCTGGGGCTCGACGCAGACGCCGCCGACGCCGTGGCCGATCGCCCAGTCCAGCAGGGCGTCGACCGGCATGTCGGACCAGACGACGAGGCGGGCGTCCTCGCCGCGCGCCGCCGCGACCTCGCACGCGACGCGGTGGAAGGAGATGACCTCGACGCCGTGGCGCTCCGGCCGCTCCTGCAGCGCGTCGCAGACGGCCTCGGCGGTGCGGGCCGCCAGGTCGGGGTCGCCGTGGGCCTTGACCTCGAGCTGCAGCGGCAGGCCGTTGGGGATCTCGTCCCACAGGTCCTCGAGCACCATCGGCTGCTGGGCCGTCCGGACGCCGTGCCGATCGCGCAGGAACGAGGCGCCGATGGTCTCCCAGTCGGTCTCGTGCGCCCATCCCCTGGCGGTCGTCCCGAGCGAGAGCCAGGGATCGTGGATGACGGCGACACGGCCGTCGGCGGTCAGGCAGACGTCGGTCTCCAGACCGTCGACCGGGCCCGCCAGCGTCCGCTTCAGCGCCCGGCGGGACGAGTCCGGGCCCTTGTCGCGCCCGAAGCGATGGGCGTAGAGCGGCGGGAGTCCGACCATGCACCCAGCCTGCGCCCACGGAGCGCCGCGGATGTCACCGCCGCGTGACCACCCGGTGGCGTGGCTGTGAACGCCCCGCACGCAGGGACTTCGGGGCGGACCGAGGTCGGCCGACGTCGGTGCCGTCCGCACGCCCGGCCGCCCGTCGCCCGCCGACCGCCGACCGTCGCCACCGTCGCCCGCCGACCGCCGACCGCCGTCGCCCGCCGACCGCGCGCCCGGCC
>NZ_JAURWA010000045.1 GCF_030655195.1 Patulibacter sp.
GCCGCGACCGGTGCCGGTGCTGCCTGCGGCGTCGCGACCGGGATCGCCGGCGGGGGCGGCGGGGCGGTGCCCTGGGCGGCCTGCTCGAGCCGGGCGATGCGGGCCGCCAGGGCCTTGGCCTGCGGGTCGATTTGGGGCAGCGCCGCGCGGACGAGCAGCAGCTCGAGCTGGGTCCGGGGGTCGGCGCCGTCGCTCATCGCCGACAGCGCGGCCGCGACGAGGTCGATGACGCGGATGACCGTGGCGCCCGAGAGCGTCCGGGCCTGGGCGACGGTGCGCTCGTCGCGGTCGGGCGTGATCCGCAGCTCGTCGGGCAGCCCGCCCGTCATGAGGACGAGCAGCAGCGCGCGGGCGTGCGCCTCGACGTCGACGGTGACCTGCCGGAGGTCGCGGCCCTGGGCGGAGAGCTCGGCCGCCACCTGCAGGGTCGCGGCGGCGTCGCCGGTGCCGATCGCGTCGAACGCGCGGAACAGCAGCTCGGCGTCGGCGACGCCGAGGACCGACAGGACGTCGTCGGTGGTGATGTCCTCGCCCGCGTAGGTGACGAGCTGCTCGAGCGTGCCGAGGGCGTCGCGGAACGAGCCGGTGGCGTGCCGGGCGACGAGCGCGACCGCCTCGGGACCGATGTCGATGGACTCCTGCTGGGCGACGCGGTCGAGGACGCGCGAGAGCTGCACCGGCGTGGGCCGGTGGAAGTCGAACCGGTGGCAGCGGTCCACGACGGTCGGCAGGACCTTGTTGGCCTCGGTCGTGGCGAGGACGAAGATCGTGCGCGGCGGCGGCTCCTCGAGCGTCTTGAGGAACGCGTTCCACGCCGCGTTGGACAGCATGTGCGCCTCGTCGAGGATGTACACCTTGTGGCGCCCGCCGACGGGCGCGAAGGCGACGGAGTCGCGCAGGTCGCGGATGTCGTCGACGGAGTTGTTCGACGCGGCGTCCATCTCGACGACGTCCATCGAGGTCGCCTCGGCGATCGACCGGCACGCCTCGCAGGTGCCGCACGGCGCGACGGTCGGCCCGGGGTGCCGCTCGGCCACGGGGACCGACGGGTCGCCCTGGCAGTTCAGGCAGGCCGCGAGGATCTTCGCCATCGACGTCTTGCCGGTCCCGCGCGACCCGACGAAGAGGTACGCGTGGTGGACCTTGTCCTGCTCGATCGCGTTGGAGAGCGTGCGGACGACGTGTTCCTGGCCGACGACGTCGGCGAACGATCGCGGTCGGTGGCGGCGGTAGAGGGACGGGGCGGACACTCGGGCCGAGTCTACGGAGCGCCCGGGCGGCGCCGCGTGGCGGGACGGGCCGTCAGGCCCCGAGCTCGGACCGCAGCGCCGCGAGCTCCGCGCGCAACGCCTGCAGCTCCGCCCGGACGTCCTCGAGCTCGCCCTCGAGCTGGACGACGCGGCCCTCCAGGTGGTTGCGCGGCGGCTCCTCCGGCCCGTCGGATCCGCCCCGTCCCGGCTCCTCCCGCCGGTCCGTGCCGCCCCGTCCCGCGTCCCCACGCCCGTCGCCGGCGCGCGGCGGTGCCGGCCCGAGGTCGAAGTCGGACGGGCCGTCGTCGTCGCGGTAGACCGGCGGCTCGGCCGCGCGCTCCACCGCGACGGTGCCGCTGGTGGCCGCGGCCTCCGTCTGCAGCTCGTCGCCGCCCATGACCTGCTGGACGCGCCCCTCCTTCTGCCCGGGCCGGCGCTCGAGGCGGACGACGAGCCGGCGGGTGATCAGCCGGTCGATCGTCGTCTCGAGCTCGTCGGCGCTCCCGAACCGGTGCAGCCGCTCGGTGCGGGCGCGCAGCTCGCCGGGGGTCTGCGGGCCGCGGAGCAGGAGGACCGCGATCACGGCCTGCTCGTCGGGGCGGATCTGCATCGTGTCGGCGAGCAGGTGGCGGTACTTCGCCGCACGCGAGCCGCCGGCCGACCGGGTCCACCGACGCCGGGCCAGCTCCTCGAGGGCGGCGCGGATCTGCGCGTCGTCGTACTGGACGACCGGATCGCGGTTGGTGGACTGGTTGCACGCCGCGCGCAGGGCGTTCAGCGTCAGCGGATAGGTGTCCGGGGTCGTGCGCTGCTTCTCGAGCAGGGCACCGAGGACACGGAGCTGCACGGCGTCGGGCTTCACGGGCGGCAGGCTAGCGGTCGCGTCCGACGCCGGAACCGGATCCGCCGCCGGTCCCTCCGTGCTCCGCGTCGGCGCATGTCGGTACCGTCGCCCCCGCATGGACGGCACCCGTCGCTCGCGCGCGGCCTCGGTCGCCGCCCACCTCCTCGCCTGCTGCGCCGTCGGGCTGCTGGTCTGGCTGGCGTTCGGCCGCACCGCGTTCGTCAACTACGACTCCGCCTGGTCGCTGGACTGGATGCGGCAGCTGCTGGCCGGCGGGTCCCGCCCCGACCTCGAGCGCCTCTTCTCCCCCACGCCGCACCCGCTGAGCGACCTGTTCTCCGGCCTGCTGGTGCCGCTGAGCGACGGGGGCGGGCCCGCCGTCGGCCGGGGCGCGGAGACGGCGCTGGTCGTCTTCGCGATGTTCTGGATCGGCGCCCTGGGCGTCGTGACCTTCCGCCTGGGCGCGGCGTGGTTCGGCACCGCGGCCGGCGTGGTCGCGGCGGTCGTGGTGCTCACGCGCGAGCCGGTCCTCTCCTACGGGCTGCGCACCTACCTCGACCTGCCCTACGCGGTCTTCCTGCTGCTGGCGCTCCTGGCCGAGACGCGCCGGCCCCGGAACGGTGCCCGGACGATGGTCTGGATCACGCTCGCCGGCCTCCTGCGCCCCGAGGCGTGGCTCCTGGCCGCGGCGTACGTGGGCTACCTCGTCGTCGCCCGGGTGCGGGAGGACGCGGCGGTGCACGGGGACGCGGCGACCGGCCAGGACGCGGAGCCCGACGGAGGCCGGCCCACGGCCGGTGACGGGGCGGTCGAGGGGAACGCGGCCGCCCCGTCGCGCCCGCGCACCTGGCTCGCCGCCGCGGACGTCCGGTCGCTCCTGCCGCTGATCGCCCTCTCCCTGGTCGCGCCGCTCGGGTGGATCGTGGAGGGCCTCGTCCTCGCCGGCGACCCCCTCCAGGCGCTGACCGGGACCCAGCAGAACGCCGCCGACCTCGACCGCGTGACGGGCGTCGGCTCGGCGATCACCGTGATGCCGCGCCGCCTGGGCGAGATCGTCCGGGAGCCCGTCCTGCTGGCCGCGGTCGGCGGCGTCGTGCTGTCGCTCGCGTTCCTGCGCCGGCGCGCGGTGCTGGGCGTCGGGGCGGCGATCGCCGCCGGGGCCGCGTTCTTCGTGCTGGCCGCCGCGGGCCTGCCGCTGCTGACGCGCTACCTCGTCTTCCCGGCGACGCTGCTGATCGTCTTCGCCGCCGCCGGCCTGCTCGGCTGGCGCCACCTGGAGGCCGACCACCGCTGGCGCCGGCCGTGGCAGGCGTTCGCCGTCGTCGCGCTCCTGGCGTTCGTGGTGTTCCTGCCGAGCCAGGTCCACCGCCTGGACCGGCTGCAGGCGGCCCTGAGCCTGCAGCAGCGCGTGATCGGCGATCTGCGCGACGTCACCGGCGAGGTCGTCCGGCCGTCGCTGGGGGCCTGCGGCATCGGCGTCGGCGACACCGCGTCGGGGGACGGCGCGGTGCCGGGCATCGCCTACCTGGGGGACGTCGACGACCTGCGCGACGCCGAGCGCGAGGACTCGGGTCTGCTCTTCGAGCGGCTGCAGCCCGCCGTCGGCCTGCCCAACCACCGCGCCGTCCCGCAGGTCCTCCTGTGGCTCGGGCAGGGCGGCGGCGTCGGCGACCGGCCCCCGTCCGTCCAGGCCCTGCCGCGCCCGGGCGACGACCCGAGGACCCGGGCCGGCGATCCGCGGATCACCCTGCTCCCGTCCTCGGAGCAGGTCGCGCGCGGCTTCATCCTGGACAAGGCCGACAACGGGCGCGGCCTGCCCACCGCCCCGCGCGGGGCCATCCGCGCGGGCACCCTGGGCACGTGGACGGTCTACGGCGCGGGCCGCACCTGCGCCGCCGCCCTGCGGGACCGCCTGACCCGCTGACTGCGACACCGGTCCGGTCGGCGCAGCCGGCGCGGCCGGAGCGGTCGGCGCGGCCTTCCCGACCCTCGCCGCCTCCTCCACGCTGCCCCGGATCGGCCGCGAAGTGAGACCCGATGAGCGATCCGGGTCACTCCGATGGACCGCCGGTGCCCGTCCGGCACCGTCGGCGGAACGTGTCGCCGCCCGCCTCCCCGGCTCCCCGTATGGACAGGAACGCCGTGAGCGGACGCTGTTCGTTCGTGGTCGTATGGACGAAGGGGTGGGGTACGGCGCACGCGTTCACACGATGGTGAAACGCCCCGGCCGTCCCTTGCGCCATCGGGACAGGGGCCGCCGTGAGGTCCGTTCGTAGGTTTGGCCTCGCTCCCGGTGCCGTCGTCACGCGGCACCTCCCCTCACCCCGAGGTCCTCCTCCATGCTGGATTCATCCGCCACCGCGGACGCGGTCGACGACGTCGTCCTGGACGTCGAAGACGCACCGACCGGGCTCAGCCGCCGCTCATTCGTGGGCCGGGCCACCGTCGCCGGCGCCGCGGGCGCCCTGCTCGCCTCCGGGGCGCTGGCACCCGCCGCCCGCGCCGCCGACACCGACGCGCTGCCGGGTCTGCCCAGCGTCGCCGCCGTCAAGGCGCGCCTGGAGGCCAAGAAGCTCCGCACCGTCGACCTCGAGATCGTCGAGCTCGCCGCGCTGCTGCAGGCCGGCGAGCTGACCTCCGTCGAGCTGACGACCCTGTACCTCGAGCGCATCGACGCGCTCAACGGGTCGTTCGAGACCTACGACGACAACGGTGCCTACGGGGCCTTCATCCGCATCGACCGCGACGGCGCGCTGGCCGGCGCGAAGGCCGCCGACGCGCGGCTCGAGGCCGCCCGCAAGGGCGGGCCCGCCGCGCCGTACCTCTGCGGCATCCCGATCGGCGTCAAGGACTCCATCGGCCTGAAGGGCCAGCCGGCCCAGAACGGGTCGACCGCGTTCGTCGGCAACCTCGGCATCGAGGACCCGCCCGCGATGGCCCGCCTGCGCGAGCAGGGCATCGTCTTCCTGGGCCACACGGTCTGCTCCGAGTACTCGAGCTCGATCGCCGGCACGTTCGCCGGCAACGCCTGGAACCACCGCTACGTCCCGGGCGGCTCCAGCCAGGGGTCCGGCGTCGCCGCGATGGCCCGGCTGGCCGCCGCCGCGATCGGCGAGGAGACCGGCGGCTCGATCATCGTCCCGGCGTCCGCCAACGGCGCCTCCGCGATCAAGCCCGCTCTGGGGACCTCCTCGGTCGCCGGCGTCATGCCGCTGAGCCCCGGCGTCGACGTCATCGGCCCGATCGCCCGGTCGATGGCGGACGCCTCGCTGATCCTCAACGCGATGATGGGCCCGGACCCGATCAACGACCCGCAGACGCTCTCCTCCCCGGTGACGGAGGCGCTGCCGATCACGGGCCGCATGGGCAAGCCGCTCGCCGGCCTGACCATCGGCGTGCCGCAGACCGACTGGATGACGTCGTCGACGACGGCCGCGCCGCAGACGCAGTACTCCGCCGAGAACCTGGCGGCGTTCAACGCGCTGCGCGCGAAGCTCCAAGACCTGGGGGCCACGGTCAAGGACTTCCGCGGCCTGAACATGCGCCTGCCGGCGGAGAACCCCTACAACCCGTCCACGGGCGCGGTCACGCTGGAGACCGTCGACGGGACGGCCATCAGCCCGTCGACCGCGGTCGTCAGCTCCAACCGCTCCGACACCCGGTACGCGGAGGCCGTCGGCGAGTTCGCGGCGACCCGCCCGTTCGCCCAGGCCACGCGCCTGCTGGCCAACTACGGTCGTGTCTCGGGCGGCGTCCGGTCGTTCGCCAACGCCGCGGCGTTCAACGCCGGCATCTCCTCCCGCGCCCGCCGCGAGGGCGAGCGTCGTCGTCGTCAGCTGGCGGCCAACTACAAGGCCGCACTGGACGCCGAGGGCGTGGACTTCATGCTCGTCGCGACCTTCGGCTCGAAGGTGACGCTGCGCGGCAACCTGCCGGTGTACCGCAGCTTCTTCCAGGGCCCCAACGCCCTGGCGTGGCCGATGGTCTCGTTCCCGATCGGCTTCTCCGCCGACGACGGCGCGACCCCGAGCACCGTCATGCCGATCACGGCCCAGTTCCTCGGGCCCCGCGACACGACGTCGATGATCACCCAGGCCGCGCTCGACTACCAGGCGGCCACGGACTGGCACCAGCGCGTGCCCACCGACATGGCGCCGCTGGCCAACCCCGGTCGCCGCCGCGCGGAGCGCACCGAGAACCTCGAGGTCGACCCGCTGCAGAGCAACGACCCGCTGATCTACGAAGAGGCCATGCGCGAGGCCGGCCGCTAAGCCCGAAACGGACCCAGAACCATGCCTTTCCTCACCATCGCCTGGGCGGCCCCGTACTCCATGGGCATCATGCCCGCGGACTCCGGCGTCGTCCTCGACACCCCCCTGACCGTGCCCTGGAACGTCAAGCAGAGCACGAACGTCCTCCCCTACGACCTGGCCGACCTGACCGTCAAGCCCGCCCCCGGCGCGCCGACGCCCGAGCCGCCGGTGATCGTCAACCCGCCCGCCGGGCCCGCCCCCGCGCTCCCCGGCGCGATCGGCGGCGGCGCGGGCGTCACCCCCGCCCCGGCCCCGCCCTCCGGCGTGGTCCGCCCGGCGGCCGTGCCCCGGATCACGACCCTCCCGCGGGTCAACCCGGCGTCGTACCGCGCCCGCGGCCTGCGCGTGCGGATCACCGTCGTCGAGAAGGCGCGCGTCGTCGTGCACCTCGAGGCGCGGATGAAGCGGCGGGCGACCTCCCGCCGGCGCGCCGCCACCGTGCTGCGCCGCCTGACCAAGCAGCGCGCCGTGACGCTGAAGCCCGGCACCACGACCCTGCGCCTGTCCCCGACGGTCACCGGTCGCCAGGTGATCGGCCGCAAGTCCCGCACCCGCGCCTCGCTCGTCGTCAGCGCCCGCTACACCGACGGCCGCCGGACGACGGCTCGCCGCACCGTGATCATCGCGCCGGCCCCGGCGACGACCAAGAAGGGCTGAGCGCATGCACGACTCCGATCTCCTCACCACGACCGTCGACGAGCCCACCCCGGTGGAGCGCGACGAGGCCACGGGCGTCTCGCGCCGCGGCTTCGTCGGCCGCACCGGCGCGGCGGCCGCCGCGGGTGCCGTCCTCGTGACGACGCTGACGGCCGCACCGGCGTCGGCCAAGGCGGCCCGCCCCGGCGCCGTCCCCGCGGCCCGCGCCGCCAAGGCGCAGGCCGCCCCCGGCCTGCCCGACGCCGCGGCGATCAAGGCCCTGAACAAGCCCCTGGTCGACCACGACGTCGTCGAGCTCGCGTCCCTGCTGCAGGCGCGAGAGATCACCTCCGTCGCGCTGACGCAGGCGTACCTCGACCGCATCACGAAGTTCAACGGCCCGTTCGAGGTCTACGGCGACAACGGCGGCTACAACACGTTCGTCCGCGTCGCGACGACCGAGGCGCTCGCCCAGGCTGCGGCCGCCGACAGCGCGCTCGATGCCGCCAAGGCCGGCACCGGCCCGGCACAGCCGTACCTCTGCGGCGTGCCGATCGCCGTGAAGGACTCCGTCGGCGTCGCCGGCCGGACGGCCGGCAACGGCACCCCCGCGTTCGCGAACAACATCGCGATCGAGGACGCCACCGCCGTCGAGCGTCTGCGCACCCTGGGCGTCGTGCTGATCGGGCACACGATCTGCTCGGCCTTCTCGGGCGTCATCGCCGGCAACTTCGCCGGCAACGCCTGGAACAAGGACTACGTGCCCGGCGGCTCCAGCCAGGGCTCGGGTGCCGCGCCGATCAACCGCCTCGCGGCGGCCGCCATCGGCGAGGAGACCGGCGGGTCGATCATCTGGCCCGCCGCCATCAACGGCGCGTCGGCGATCAAGCCGTCGCTCGGCCTGGGCTCGATGAACGGCGTGATGCCGCTGTCGGCCACCTACGACGTGCTCGGCCCGATCTGCCGCTCCGGGCGCGACGCGGCGATGATCATGAACGCGATCGCCGGCCCCGAGCCGCTGGGCGACCCCCAGACGCTGGACGCGCCCAACCCGTTCCCCGTCCTGCCGATCGCGCCGACCCCCGGGGACAAGCCGCTGGCCGGCCTGGTCGTCGGGATCCCGCAGACCGACTGGATGACCCGGACCGTCAAGAACGGCGACGGGACGCTGACCTCGACGGTGGTCAAGGAGTCCCCGCAGTCGCTCTACGACGCCGACCACAAGGCCGCGTTCGACCGCGTCCGCGGCGAGCTCGAGGCAATGGGCGCCACGGTCAAGGAGTTCCGTGGCTGCGACATCACCGACTACGGGACGGAGGGCTCGAAGTACCTCGACGGCGACAACCCGTACTACACGAACCCCCAGGTCCTGGAGACGATCGACGGCACCCCGGTCAGGCCCCGCGACGCGGTCGTCTTCGCCAACCGCGCGGAGATCAGCTACATCGAGGCGATCCAGGCGTACGCGGCGACGCAGTCCGCAGCGGTGCAGACGACGCTGACCAACCAGTACGGCCGCCGCGCCGGCGGTGCGACGGCGACGACGACGCCGGCCGTGCCGGTGACGCTGGAGGCCCAGGCCAACCTCGTCGGCGGCGTGACCAACGGGGCGCGCCGCGAGGGCGAGCGTCGGCGGCGCCTCCTGATCGAGAACTACCAGAAGAGCCTGGACGACGCGGGCGTCGACATCATGCTCGTGATGTCGATCGGTGCCGAGGTCGGCAAGCGCAACCCGGCCAACGCGAGCGACGGCCTCCCGCTCCGGCGCTACAACCAGATCGCCAACGACCTCTCCTGGCCGATGGTGAACTTCCCGGTCGGCCAGACGTCCGGCGCGAAGCTGCCGATCAGCGTGCAGCTGTGGGGCCCGCGCTTCAGCGAGCCCCGCCTGGTGCAGGCCATGGTCGACTACCAGACCAAGCACCCCGAGCACCACACCCGGTTCCCGTCCGATCCGGCCGCCCCGGCCACCCGGACCGCGACGCGGACCATGAGCCGCCGGTCCGACGCCGGTGAGGGTGGCGCCCCGGACCCGTTCGCCCACAACGACCCGACGGTCACCGAGGCCGCGGCGTCCGAGGACCGCGGCTGAGGTCGCCCGCCGGCCGCCCGGTGACCAGGGCCCGCGGGCCTCGCCGTCGGGTTCGCCGTCTTCGCGGTCGGGTTCGCCGTCTTCGCGACGGTGGACCCGACCCGGGGCCCGCCCCGGGTCGTATTCCCGCCCCGGTGACCGTGTCCCGCGACACACGGTCACCGGGCGCGCGTACCCCGGTTCGTACCCCCGACCGTACCGCCGAAAAGCCCGTGGTACCGGGGGATTCCTGCCCCGGCGGCGGACTTCCCAGGGGGCCCGGAGTGCGCCAGACTGGACCTCGTCGTGCTCGTCGAGGACCCCCATCCGCCGACCCCCGACCGCGCTCCGGGCGCTCCGCCCGGCCGGCCTTCGGACGACGTCGCCGGGCCTCCCGCCGAGGACGTATCGCCCCCGGTCCTGACCCTCGCGGATCGCGAGGCGCTGCTCGAGCTGATGGTCGGCATGCGGACGTTCGAGGAGCGCGGCGTCGCCCTCTACAAGCAGGGCCGCACGCCCGGGTCGTTCTACGACGGGCACGGGCAGGAGGCGATTCCCGTCGGCGCCACCTTCGCGATGGGCCCCGACGACGTGCTCTGCTCGCCGCTGATCCGCGACATGGGCGCCCACCTCGTCCGCGGCACCGACCTGACCGAGATCATCCGCCACCACCTGGGGCGCGACAACGCCCTGAGCCGCGGCCGCGAGGGCAACGTGCACTTCGGCGACCCGCGCAGGGGCGTCGTCCCGATGGTCTCGATGCTGCCCGACATGTTCGTCGTCGCGGTCGGCATGGCGATGGCGTTCCGGCTGCGCGGCGAGCGGCGCGTCGCGCTGACGTTCTTCGGCGACGGCGCGACCTCGCCCGGCGCCTGGCACGAGGCGATGAACTTCGCCGGCCTGCGCCGGGAGCCCGTGGTCATCGTCTGCGAGAACAACGGCCTGGCGTACTCGACCCCGAGCAGCGCGCAGTTCGTGGTCTCCCCCGCCGACCGCGCCCCGGCCTACGGCATGCCGGGCGTCGTGGTCGACGGCAACGACGTCGAGGCCGTCTTCGCCGCGGTCCACGCCGCCCGCGAGCGTGCGCTGGCCGGCGACGGCCCGACGCTGGTCGAGGCGCGCACGATGCGGATGCACGGGCACGGCTCGCACGACGACGCCCGCTACGTCGACCCGGCGCTCCTCGAGGTGTGGCGGCAGCGCGACCCGATCGCGACGTACGAGGCGACGCTGCGGGAGGCCGGGATCGACGTCGACGCCGTTCGCACCCGGGTGCTCGAGCGGCTGGACCTCGCGGTCGAGGCCGCACTGGCCTCGCCCCTGCCCGACCCGGCCCGCGCCACCGACGGGCTGTTCGCCACGGAGGAGCCCGTCCCGCTCGGACGCGGCGACGCACCGTGGAGCGGCTTCGCCGCAGAGGCCTCGATCGGTGGGTCCGGGCGATGAACACCGTCGACCGGGCCTCCGCCCCCGGGGCCGACGGCTCCGTGGGGGACGCCCCCGCCACCCGGACGATGACGTACCTGCAGGCGATCACCGACGCCCTGCGGGTGGAGATGCGGCGCGACGAGCGCGTCTTCGTCCTCGGCGAGGACGTCGGGGCGTTCGGCGGCGCGTTCAAGGCGACCGAGGGCCTGTTCGACGAGTTCGGCGCGGACCGGGTGCAGGACACGCCGATCGCGGAGGCCGCCATCATCGGCACCTCGGTGGGCGCGGCGCTCGCCGGGCTGCGTCCCGTCTGCGAGGTCCAGTTCGCCGACTTCGTCGCCACCGGCTTCGACCAGCTCGTCAACGTCGCGGGCAAGATGCACTGGCGCACCGGGCTGGCCGTCCCGATGGTGCTGCGGCTGCCCTCGGGCGGCGGCTTCGCCGGAGGACCGTTCCACTCCCAGAACCCCGAGGCGTGGTTCATGCACGCCCCCGGGCTGAAGGTCGTCGCCCCGTCGAGCCCCGCCGACGCGAAGGGCATGCTGGCCGCCGCGATCCGCGACCACAACCCCGTCTGCTTCCTCGAGCACAAGCACCTCTACCGCCGGATCAAGGGCGAGGTGCCCCTCGGCGAGCACGTCGAGCCGTTCGTCGCCCGGACCGTCCGGTCGGGCGAGGAGCTGACGATCGTCGCCTACGGCGCGATGCTCCACCTGGCCGTCGAGGCCGCCGGGCGCTTCGAGGACGGCCGCGTCGAGGTCCTCGACCTGCGCTCGCTCGTCCCGCTCGACGAGGAGGCGATCCTGGCGAGCGTCCGCCGCACCGGCAAGGTCCTGATCGTCGACGAGGCCAACGAGACGTGCGCCGCCGGCGCCCAGGTCGCCGCGCTGGTCGCCGACCGCGCGTTCTCCGACCTCGACGGCCCCGTCCGCCGCCTCGCGGCCCCGGACGTGCCGATCCCCTTCAGTCCGGGGCTCGAGGCCGCCGTCCTCCCCACCGCCGACCGCATCACGGAGGCCGCGCGTGAGCTCCTCGCCTACTGACCTGCGAGCGCCGTCGGGTGCGCCCGACGGCACCGGCGCGTCGGCCGTCGCCGGCACGCCCTCCCCGGCCGACGCCGCCATCCCCGCCGGCGCGACCGACGTCCTGATGCCGCGGATGGGCACCTCGGTCGCCGAGGGCACGCTCCTGGAGTGGCGCGTCGCGGTCGGGGACCCGGTCACCCGCGACCAGGTGCTCTGCGAGGTCTCGACGGACAAGGTCGACGTGGAGTGCCCCGCCCCGGCCGACGGCGTCGTCGCGGAGCTCCTCGTCGAGCCGGGCACGACGGTCGACGTGGGCACCGTGATCGCGCGGCTGCGGTCGTCGGGCGGCGACCCGTCGGAGAGCGGCGCGTCGGCCGACGGCGGCCCGGTGGGCGGCGAAGCGCCGGCGGATGGCAGCGCACCGGCGGGTGCCCCCTCGGGACGCGACGGCGCGTCGAGCCTCGGCTCTCCCGGCAACGCCGCCCCGACGACCGACCCGCGCGCCGAGCGCCGCGACACGTTGCGCCGGTCCTCCCCCGTCGCCGCGCGGCTCGCGGCGG
>NZ_JAURWA010000155.1 GCF_030655195.1 Patulibacter sp.
GTCGACGACCGGGTCGGTCGGCGGCGCGTCCGCCGTCCGCGCGGCCATGGCCGCCGTCAGGAGCGCGAGCCGGGCCCGGTCGTCGGCGGCGGCCGCGACGCGCTCCGCCAGGCGGCGACCCTCGGCGCCCCAGATCTCCTCGGCTGCGGGGTGCCGGTCGCGGAGCGCGGCGGCGGACTCCCCGAAGACCGCGGCCGCCCCCGGCCGCAGCCGCACGCCGACCGCCGGTCCGCCGGGACCCGTCACGGCCCGGGCCGCGGTGTCCGGCCCGGCGACCGTCAGGACCCCGCCGTGCCAGACGAGGTCGACGCTGCCGTCCGGCAGCACGACCGCGAGGTCCGGTCCGGTCGGAGCTCCGAGGTCCCCCGGGTCGGTCCGACGCCCAACCGCGTCGGCCGCCGACGCACCTGCCGCGGCCGCGGCCCCTGGTTCGATCGCCACCGCCGGGCTCGTCCACCAGAGGCACGCGACCCGCCCGGCGAGCGCCGCCGGGGGCCGTCGCTCGCCGTAGGACACGCCTGCCACCGGGGGGCCCGCCTCAGTCGGCGGCGGCCGCGCTCTTGCGCCGCGTGGCGGGGCGCTTGGGCGCCGACGCGATGCGCTCGCGCGCGTCCGCGGACTCGGCCAGCTTCTGGGCCTTCGACTTCGTGTTGCGCGGACGCTCGTCCTCGGGCGCGCGCTTGGCCGTGCCGCCCGTGGCGACCGCGCCCGCGTCGGCGGTCACGAGGTCGCGCAGGAACCGGCCCGTGTGCGACGCCGCCACCGCGGCGACCTGCTCCGGGGTGCCCTGCGCGACGAGTTCCCCGCCGCCGCTGCCGCCCTCGGGGCCCAGGTCGATCAGGTGGTCGCCCGTCTTGATGACGTCGAGGTCGTGCTCGATGACGACGACGGAGTTGCCGGTGCCGACGAGCCGCTGGAGGACCTCGAGCAGCCGCTCGACGTCCGCGAAGTGCAGGCCCGTCGTCGGCTCGTCGAGGATGTAGAGGGTGCGGCCCGTGGCCTGGCGGGCGAGCTCGTGCGCGAGCTTGACGCGCTGCGCCTCGCCGCCCGAGAGCGTCGTGGCGGGCTGCCCCAGCCGCACGTAGCCCAGACCGACGTCCTGGATCGTCTCGAGCCGGCGCCGGATCTTCGGGACGTTGGCGAAGTACTCGACCGCCTCGTCGACGGGCATCGAGAGGACGTCGGCGATCGACTTGCCCTTGAAGTGGACCTCGAGCGTCTCGCGGTTGTAGCGCTTGCCGTCGCACTGCTCGCACGGGACGTAGACGTCCGGCAGGAAGTGCATCTCGATCTTGATCTGGCCGTCGCCCTTGCAGACCTCGCAGCGGCCGCCCTTGACGTTGAACGAGAACCGGCCGGGCTTGTAGCCGCGGGCCCGGGCCTCGGGCGTCTGGGAGAACAGGGTCCGGATGTGGTCGAAGATCCCGGTGTACGTGGCCGGGTTCGAGCGCGGCGTGCGGCCGATGGGCGACTGGTTGACCTGGATGACCTTGTCGAGCTGGTCCATCCCGTCGATGCCGTCGTGGGCGCCGGGCCGGACGCGGGCGCGGTTGAGCTGGGCGGCGGCGGCCTTGTGCAGGACGCCGTTGATCAGCGTCGACTTGCCGGAGCCCGAGACGCCCGTGACGACGCAGAGGACGCCGAGCGGGATCGTGACGTCGATGCCCGTGAGGTTGTGGTCGCGGGCGCCGCGGATGACGAGCTCGCCCGTCCGCTCGCGCCGCTCCTCGGGCACCGGGATCGACCGGACGCCGGAGAGGAACTGCCCGGTCAGCGAGTTCTTGTTGGCCTCGACCTGCTTGGGCGTGCCGTTGGCGACGACCTCGCCGCCGTACTCGCCGGCGCCCGGGCCCATGTCGATCAGGCGGTCGGCCCGGCGCATCGTCTGCTCGTCGTGCTCGACGACCAGGACGGAGTTGCCGAGGTCGCGCAGCCGCTCGAGCGTCTTGATCAGCCGCTCGTTGTCGCGCTGGTGCAGGCCGATCGACGGCTCGTCGAGGACGTAGAGCACGCCCACCAGCGCCGAGCCGATCTGCGTGGCCAGGCGGATCCGCTGCGCCTCGCCGCCCGACAGCGAGGCGGCGCCGCGGTCCATCGTCAGGTAGCCGATGCCGACGTCCACGAGGAACGACAGCCGCTCGTTGATCTCGCGCACGATCAGGTTGGCGATCTTGCGCTCCGTCGTCGTCAGCTCGACGTTCGCGATCCAGGTCAGCGCGTCGTGGACCGACAGCGCCGAGAACTGGTGGATGCCGATGCCGCCGACGAGGACGTTGCGCGGACCGGGCTTCAGGCGCGAGCCCTCGCAGTCCGGGCAGGGCACCATGCCCATGTACTCCTCGATCTTCTCCTTGACCTGCTCGGAGTCGGACTCGCGGTAGCGGCGCTCGAGGTTCGTGATGACCCCCTCCGCGCGCATGTTGTACGTGCGCCGCCGGCCGGTGCGGCCCTTGAACCGCAGCGGCACGCGCTCGCCGTCGGGGTCGCCGAAGAGGATGCCCTCCTGCTCCTCGCCGGAGAGCTCGCTCCACGGCACGTCCATCCGCACGTCGAAGTGCTCCGAGAGCCCCTCGAGCAGCTTGCGGTAGAACGGGTTCGGCGACGAGGACCACGGCTTGATCGCCCCGCCCGCCAGGGTCTTGCCCGCGTCGGGGACGACGAGGTCGGGATCGACGATGAGCTGCGCGCCCAGGCCGGTGCAGCGCGGGCAGGCGCCGTGCGGGGCGTTGAAGGAGAACGTCCGCGGCTCGACCTCCGACATCGAGAAGCCGCAGGTCAGGCAGGCGAAGTTCTCGGAGAACGTGTGGCGCTCGTCCCACTCCTCCGGGATCTCGTCGCCCTCCCGCAGGACCAGGGCGATCTCGACGAGGCCCTCGGCCTCCTTCGTCGCCGCCTCGATGCCCTCGGCCAGGCGCTTGCGCACGTCGTGGCGCATGACGAGGCGGTCCACGACGACGGAGATGTCGTGCTTGTACTTCTTGTCGAGGACGATCTCCTCCTCGAGCAGGCGCAGGTCGCCGTTGACCTCGACGCGGAGGAAGCCCTCGTCCTTGAGGTGCCCGAAGAGGTCGCGGAACTCGCCCTTGCGGCCGCGGACCAGCGGCGCGAGGACCATGAAGCGCGTGCCCTCGGGCAGCGTCATCACGCGGTCGATGATCTGCTCGACCGACTGCCCGGCGATCGGCCCGTGGCCGTTGGGGCAGTGCGGGTGACCGATGCGGGCCCACAGGAGGCGCAGGTAGTCGTGGACCTCGGTGACCGTGCCGACCGTCGAGCGCGGGTTGCGCGACGTGGTCTTCTGGTCGATCGAGATGGCCGGGGAGAGGCCCTCGATCGAGTCGACGTCGGGCTTGTCCATCTGCCCGAGGAACTGGCGGGCGTAGGCCGAGAGCGACTCGACGTAGCGGCGCTGGCCCTCCGCGTAGATCGTGTCGAACGCCAACGACGACTTGCCCGAGCCGGAGAGGCCGGTGAGGACCACGAGGGAGTCCCGCGGGAGCTCGAGCGAGACGTCCTTGAGGTTGTGCTCGCGTGCACCGGTGACGACGATCCGACCGCTTCCTGCCATTGGTCCGAGTGTACGCACGCGAACGGACGTTCGGTTTCGACGGACGGACCGCGGCCCGAGGTGCAGGGGGAACGTGGTCCGGCGGGCCCGGCTCGCGGCGGCGGGCCCGCGTCAGGCGCGCGGTCGCAGGCCGAGCACCAGCCGTTCCACGACCTCGGGCAGCAGCTCGGGCAGGGCCTCGACGTCGACGAGACCGGCGTTGACCATCGCGGCCAGCCCGTGCACGCCGGCCCAGCCGGCGGTCGTGACCCGCTCGACGTCGCCGGCCACCACGTCCCCCGCGGACTGACCGGCCGCCATCAGCGCGAAGGGCGCCTCGAACGCCCGCCGACCGGCATCGACCAGGGCGGGAGAGGCCCCCGGCCGGTACTTGTTGGTGAACATCAGCTCGAGCAGCGCCGCGTGGCGCACCGCGAACCCGACGTACGCCTCGGCGAGCGCGACGAGGCGGTCGACGAACGGCCGGGGGTCCGCGTCCCCGCCCGCGGCACCGTCGTCGAGCGCCCGACCGAGGCGACGGAAGCCCTCCTCCGCCAGCGCGTCGAGCAGCGCCTGCTTGTCGGGGAAGTGCCTGCGCGGCGCGGCGTGACTGACCCCGACGTCGCGCGCGATCCCCCGGAGGGAGAGGGCGTCCGCGCCGTCCTCCGCCAGGACGTCCTCGGCCCGGCGCAGCAGCGCGGTCCGCAGGTCGCCGTGGTGGTACCGGCGCGGCGTCTCGGTCGAGGTGGCCATGGATCGAGCATAACGGCGCGGGGGCCACGATGTTGTCGTTGACAACTCTGTTGTCGGTGCCTACATTGCTGGCATGCCCAAGTGGAACGCCTCGTCCCTCCCCTCCTTCGCCGGCCGCACGGTCGTCGTGACCGGCGGCACGAGCGGCATCGGCCTCGTCGCCGCCCGTGAGCTCGCCCGGGCCGGGGCCCGCACCGTCTTCACCGCCCGCGACGAGGAGAAGGGCGCCCGGGTCGCCGCCACGATCGACGGCGACGTCGAGGTCCGTCCGCTGGACCTCGCCGACCTCGCCTCCGTCCGGGCCTTCGCTGCAGCGTGGGAGGGCGACATCGACGTCCTGGTGAACAACGCGGGCGTGATGATGCCGCCGCTGGGGCGCACGACGGACGGGTTCGAGCTGCAGGTCGGCACGAACCACCTGGGCCACTTCGCGCTGACGAACCTGCTGCTCGACCACGTCACCGACCGCGTCGTGACGGTCGCCTCCAACGCCCACAAGGGCGGGCACATCGACTTCGCCGACCTCAACTGGGAGTCGCGGTCCTACAGCCCGACGAAGGCGTACTACCAGTCCAAGCTGGCCAACCTGCTGTTCACCCTCGAGCTGGAGCGTCGCCTGCGCGCCGGCGGCTCCCCGGTCCGCGCGGTCGCCGCCCACCCCGGCTACGCCGCGACCAACCTGACCGCGTCCACCACCAACCCCGTCATGCAGATCGCGACGAAGCTGGGCGACCGCCTGATCGCCCAGGACGACGCCGCCGGTGCGCTGCCCACGCTCTTCGCCGCGGCCGCGGAGATCCCGGGCGGCTCCTACGTGGGCCCCGACGGCCCCGGCGAGTGGCGCGGCGCGCCCGTCCTCGTCGGGCGGACGCACCGGGCGAGCGACGCCGAGACCGCCAAGCGGCTCTGGGCGCTCTCCGAGGAGCTGACCGGCGTGGCGGCGCCGGCGTCGATCCCGGCCTGAGCCGGTGACGGGGCGCGGGCCGAACCGGGTGGCGGCGGTGGATCGGCGGCCCGCCGCGCGGCGCGCGGCCCGCCCCGTACGCTCGCCCCGTGACCGAGCGCATGATCGACGTCGGCGACGGGATCGAGCTCTGCGTCGAGGAGCTCGGCGATCCCGGGGACCCCGCGCTGCTCCTGATGATGGGCATGGGCCTCGGCCTGGTGTGGTGGCGCGACGACCTGTGCGCGGCGCTCGTCGACCGCGGGTTCCGGGTGATCCGCTACGACCACCGCGACGTCGGGCGCTCGACCCCCGTCGCCGGTGCGACGCCGGGGCCGCTGGCGATCCTCACCCGTCGCGCGAGGCCCGTCTACACCCTCGAGGACCTCGCCGACGACGCCGGCCGGCTGCTCGGGATCGTCGCCCCGAAGGGCGCCCACGTCGCGGGCGTGTCGCTGGGGTCCTTCGTCGCGCAGCAGACCGCGATCCGCCACCCGGGGCTCGTGCGCTCGCTGACGTCGATCATGGGGCGGCCCGGCGACGGGCGGACCGGGAAGGTCGCCTGGCGGATGCGGCCGGAGTTCCTGCGCTCCGGCCCCCGCGACCCGGCCGGCGCTGCGGAGCACCTCGTCGGCACGTTCCGCCGGATCGGCTCGGAGCGCCGCACGGCCGAGGACGACGAGGACGTCCGCGTGGCCCTCGCCCGCTCCCTGCGCCGCGAGCTCGGGGACGGCGCCGGAGGCGGGCGGCAGTTCGCCGCCGTCCTCGCCGAGAGCGACCGGACCGCCGGTCTGCGCCGTCTCGACCTCCCCACCCTCGTCGTGCACGGCACCCGCGACCGCGTCGTGCTCCCCAGCGGCGGGCGGGCCACCGCGGACGCGATCCCCGGCGCCGAGCTGCTCGAGGTCGACGGCATGGGCCACGACCTCCCCCGCTGGGTCTGGCCGGCCCTGGTCGACGGGATCGCCCGGACGGCCGCGCGCGCCGCCTGAGCGGCGCAGCGGCCTCAGCCCCGCGCCTCGGCCTCCACGAGCGCGACCAGCGCGTCGCAGACCGACGGCGTGCCCGCCACGCACCAGAGCGGCCCGTCCGGCCGCGGGCGGATCGCCGCCGTCCGGCCGCCCGCCTCGCGCACGAGCAGGGCGCCGGGCTCCCAGTCCCACGGCGCGAGGTCGGGCTGGACCCAGCCGTCGAGGCGCCCGTCCGCGATCCACGCCAGCTCGAGCGACCCGGAGCCCGCGCCGGCGCGCAGGGCGCCGACGCCGGTGGTGAGCGCCCGGTTGACCTCGTCGACGCCGGGCATGCCGCGCTTGGAGGGGTGCAGGTAGGTCGAGACGAGCGCCGCGTCCAGGCCGACGTCCTCGCGGACGCGCATCGGCTCGCTGTCGCGCCAGGCCCCCTCGTCGCGCAGGCCCCAGAACGTCTGCGACGCGGTGACGTCGCGGACGAACGCGATCTCGGTCGTGCCGTCCTCGACGAGGGCGACGACGCACGCCCAGCCCGGCAGGCCGCGCACGAGGTTCAGGGTGCCGTCGACGGGGTCGACGAGCCAGACGCGGCGACCGTCGATGCGGTGCCCCTCCTCGCCCTGCACCCCGTCGCCGGGTCGCGCGCCCGTGATGACGGCGACGGCGGCGTCCTCGCCGGCCCGGTCGGCGTTGGTGACGAGGTCGGTCGGCGCCGACTTCTCGTCGATCGTCACCGGATCGGCGAGCGCGCCGATCACGGCCTCGGCGGCGGCGGTCGCGGCCGCGCGGGCCACCTCGAGGTCGGTCGCGTCCATCGCGGGAGCGTACGGGTCGGACCTGCGCGCCGGACGCGGGGTCGTCACCTACAGCTGCCGGAAGGCGACGCCCCAGAGCTCGCTGAAGGTCGGGAACTGGGGGACGAAGTCCTGCAGGACGTCGAGCGGGATCGACGCCTTGATCGCCAGGGCGGACGTGTGGATCCACTCGCCCGCGTCCGGGCCGACGGCCCACGCGCCGACCAGCACCCCGTCGTCGGCGTCGAGCACCAGCCCGACACCGCCCTGCAGGCCCTTGCCGAAGGTCTCGGTGCGGTCGGTGCCGCTCAGGTCGAGGGTCGTCGTCCGCACCGTCATCCCCTGCTCGCGGGCGGCCTGCGCCGTGAGCCCGACCGCGGCGATCTCCGGCTCGAGGAAGACGACGCGCGGGATCGCCCGGTAGTCCGCGACGCGGTCGCCGCCGGTCAGCGCGTCGACCACCACGCGGCCCTGGTAGCCGGCGACGTGGGTGAACGGGGCCTCGCCGGTGATGTCGCCGACGGCCCAGATCCCCGGGGCGGCGCGGCACTGCTCGTCGACCTGGATCAGGCCCTTCTCGACCCGGACGCCGTCCGGGGTCAGGCCGTCGATCCGCGGCGCCCGACCGGCGGCGACGACGAGCCGCTCGACGTCGAGCACGTCGCCGCCGTCCGTCGTGACCTCGGTGCGCCCGTCGTGGTGGCGGACCGACGCGATGCTCGTCGAGGTCCGTACGTCGACGCCGTGCTCGCGCAGCACGCGGGCCGCGTGGTCGCCGACCTCGGGCTCCTCGCGGGTCAGGAGCCGCTCCGAGCGCTGCAGCAGGGTCACGGCGCACCCGAACGACTGCAGGTACTGCGCGACCTCCAGGCCGACCGCACCCCCGCCGAGCACCACGGCGGACTCCGGGACCTCGGCGAGCGACGTGACCTCGCGGTTGGTCCAGACGTGCTCGCGCTCGAGACCCGGGAGGTCCGGGATCGCCGGGTGGGTGCCCGAGGCGATGACCACGTCGGTGCAGGTCAGCTCGCGGTCGCCGACCAGGACGCGGCCGCGCTGCGGGACCGTGGCGCGGCCGCGCACCAGCGTCACCCCGTCGATCCCGCCCATCCACTCCGCCTTGCCCGCGTCGTCCAGGCCGGAGTTCATGTAGTCGCGGTAGTCGCGGATCTGCGCCCAGTCCAGCTCGGGGACGGACACGCCTGCGACGTGCGCGGCCTGGGCGCGCAGCTGGCTCGGGCGCAGCAGCGTCTTCGACGGGATGCACGCCCAGAAGGGGCACTCGCCGCCGACGAGCTCGTCCTCCACCACGGCGACCCGCCTGCCGGCCTCGGCCAGGGCGGGGGCCACGCCCCGGCCGCCGGGGCCGGTGCCGATGACGACGACGTCGAACTCGGGGTCGGTGCTCATGTCCCGGACGGTACCCGTCGCCCGGGGTGGCGCCCGCGTGACGGCGCGACGAGCGCGACGCTGCGCCGCCCACCGCCCGTCCCCCGGATGCGCTTGGCTGTCCCCATGACGACGGCGCCCCCGCTCCCGTTCGCCCCCGGTCGCGCACCGCGGCTGCCGGTCTGGGCGGCCCCGATGGCCGGCGGGCCGTCGAGCACCTCCCTGATCGCCGCCGTCGGGGCGGCCGGTGGTCTGGGGGTGCTGCCCGGCGGCTACCTGTCCCCCGCGGCGTTCGAGGAGCGGCTCGACGCGCTGGAGGCCGCGACGTCCGCCCCGTGGGCGGTCAACCTCTTCCTGCCGGGTCCGCCGACCGCGGATCCCGCGGGCGTGGAGGCGCACGCCGCGAGGCTCGGCCCGGTCGCCGCCGCCCACGGCGTCGCGCTGGGCGACCCGCGCTGGGAGGACGACGGGATCGACGCGAAGGTCGACCTGGTGCTCGCCCGTCGGCCGGCGGCCGTGACCCTGACGTTCGGCTGCCCCGCCCCGGAGCTCGTCGCCCGCATCCGCGAAGCCACCGGCGCCGTCGTCCTCGTCACGACGACCACGCCGGAGGAGGCGGTCGAGGCCACCGCGGCGGGCGTCGACGGCCTCGTGGTCCAGGGTGCCGAGGCCGGCGGCCACCGCGGCGCGTTCCGCGACGACCCGGCGCTCCCCGGCGGCGGCGAGCTGGTCCCGCTGCTCGAGCTGCTGGCCCGGACCCGGGCGGCGACCCCGCTGCCGCTCGTCGCCGCGGGCGGGCTGATGGGCGGCGCCGACGTGCGCGCCGCGCTGACCGCCGGCGCCTCGGGAGTGCAGCTGGGCACCGCGCTGCTGTGCACGCCGGAGGCCGGCACGTCGGAGGTCCATCGCCGGGCGCTGCTGGACCGTCGCTACCCGGGGACGACGGTCACCCGCGGGTTCACCGGCCGTCCGGCCCGCGGCCTGGCCAACCCGCTGGCGCTGGCCCACCCCGACGCGCCGTCGGCGTACCCCGAGGTCCACCACCTGACGCGGCCGCTGCGGGCGGCCGCGGCCGAGCAGGGCGACCCCGACGCCGTGCACCTGTGGGCCGGCGAGGGCTGGCGCGCCGTGACGGAGGAGCCGGCGGCCGATCTGGTCGCGCGGATCGCCCACGAGGCCGGGCTCGAGGGCTGAGCGGTCAGGCCGCGTCGAGGCGGGCCGGGGCCCGCAGGCGGTGCAGCTTGATCGCGAGCTCGAGGGACACGAGGTCCTCCTCGGCGATCACGAGGTCGGTCAGGTGCTCGATCCGCTCGAGCCGCTGGCGGAGCGTGTTGGCGTGGATCGACAGGGCGCGCGCCGTCGGCACGACGCTGCGGTCGGCGAGGTACCGCTCGAGGGTCCGGACGAGCTCGCTGCCGCGTCGCTCGTCGTAGCGCCACAGCGCGTCGACCGCGCCGGCGTGCCGCACGTCGGGCTCGACCTCGCCGCCGACGAGGTAGCGGTAGGCCCCGAGCTCCTCCCAGGCCCGCGAGCCCCCCGTCGGGGCCAGTGCCCGGGCGATCCGCGCGGCCGCGGCGGCCTGTCCGAGCGCGGCGGGGTCGACGGCCAGGCGCTCCTGCACGCCGGAGCGGCCGGCGACGGCGCCCTCCTCGCGGGCGAGCGCGTCGAGCTCCGCGTCCAGGGCCCGCAGTCCGGCGTCCTGCCCGCCCTCGCGCAGCGGCACCGGGACCAGCGCCCGCAGGCGCTCGGGGCCCGGGTCGCAGAGCGCACCGGTCGCCACGTGGCGCAACCGAGACTCCAGGCGCTCCGCCGCGGGCCACGCCGTCCCCGGACGCAGTGGCTCGAAGACGACGACGACGTGCGCCCCGTCGGGATCGATCCGCGTGGAGCGCACCCGCGAGGCCACCTGGGAGCCGCGGCCGTCGGCGATCGCGTCGAACAGGTCGCGCACGAGGTGCTCCTCCGTCAGCCGCTCCACCAGGTCCGCGGTCCCCAGCGCCACCGCGAGCTGCGCCGCCACGGTCTCCAGCATGCCCCGCTCGTGGGCGTCGAAGGGCGCCACCCGTTCGACGGACAGGACGCCCTCCCCCGCGTCGCCCGCCCCGACCCGGACGGCGAGCGCGCCGCGCTCCGGTGCGTCCACCGGCGGGTCCTGCGGCCGGGCGGCCCCGGCGG
>NZ_JAURWA010000161.1 GCF_030655195.1 Patulibacter sp.
GGCCGGCGTCGCCAGCAGCGCGCCGACCGGGGCCAGCAGCGCCCGCGGCTGCGGGGCGGGGAGCCGGAGGAGGCCGTAGGAGAGGGCCGCCAGGGCGACGCCCGCGGCGGCGTCCAGGACGAAGTGGTTGCCGGTCGCGACGACGGCGAGCGTCACGATCGGTCCCCACAGCGCGCCCAGGACCCGCAGGGCGGGGGAGCGGACCGTGAGGAGCACCGCGACGCCGACGGTGAACGCGAAGGCGACGTGGAGGCTCGGCACGGCGGCGAGCGGGTTGTAGAACGCCGTCGACAGGCTCGAGTTCATCGCGCTGGAGCCGCTCGCGGTGATCGTGTCGGTCAGGCCGATGTCGGCCATCCGCGGCGGGGCGACGGGGAAGAACGCGTTGACCGGGGTCGCGAGCACCCACGTCAGGAGCAGCACGTCGCGCAGGCGGCGGAAGGCCGCGATCGAGTGGCGGCGGACGAGCAGCAGCGCGGCGGGCACCACGAGGAACTGCGCCGCCATGTAGACGTGGTTCAGGATCCAGACCGCCGCGGGCGCGTCGAACGCGCGCTGGACGGGCACCTCGACGGCGATGCCGAGGGAGCGCTCGAGCTCGACGAGCCCACGGGTGTTCTCGAACGCGGTCGCCGCGCCGAGGCCGAGCCAGCGGGCGGCGGCGTAGGTGCCGTAGGCCACGGCGAACGCCAGGAGGACGGTGCGCCACGTCCACACGCGGCCCGCCGGAACCGTCCCCCGCTCGTCGTCGACCGTGCGCATCAGACGATGAACGTACCACCTCACGGACCGCGGTCCGTTTCCAGGCGGACCGCGGTCCGTCACGGCCTCCGGCCCGTCGACGCCGGAGGCGACGAGGTCGCCGGAGGACCGGGCGGGGGAGGGGGTCCGGTCCATGGCGATCAGATACCCCGCCGACGGCCGCCGGACCCCCGGGCGGGACGAACGTCGCCGGGGATCCGGGCCTGCGCGGCCGGTGCCGGGCCCCCGCGGCCGGCCCCGCGGGGCCGCCCGCGCTCCCCGCCCGCGCTACCGGACGGTGCGCGAGTTGCTCGCGACCGAGATGCCCTGGCCGCCCGCGTTGCGGACCTCGACGGCGCAGAAGACCTTCCAGCCGCGGTCGGCCGAGCGCACCGTGTAGGTCCGCTTCGTGCGGAAGCCGCGGTTGCGCTGGCGCGTGCCGCGGTCCAGCAGGAACGCGTAGCGGAACTTCGTGCCGGCGCTCCACGACCCGCGGCGGCAGGTCACCGTGCGGCCGACCCTCGCGGTGCCGCTGATCTTGATCGAGCGGCCGCCGCGCGGGGCCAGCGGCGTCTGGGCCGGCGTCAGGTCCTGCTCCGCGACGGCGGCGTCGATGAAGGTGCGGATCTCGGGTGCGGCGACGTTGGCGAAGAAGTTCAGGCCCTGGCAGTTGGAGTCCGCGATGTCGGTGACGCCGATCAGCCGGCGGGCGGTGCCGGAGCCGATCGTGGCCGTGCCGCCGCTGTCGCCCGAGCACGCGCCCTTGCGCGTGCCCTGCGTGCAGAGGAACGCGCCGGGCGCGGTGTTCGCGCACGCGCTGCCGCCGATCACGGAGCGGACGTTCACGGCCCGCAGCCGCCCGAAGTCGCCGGCGTTGGCGCCCGTGATGCCGAAGCCGGACACCCGGACGGAGCGCCCGGGGGAGACGTTCGTGCCGCTGCGGACCATCGCCAGCGGCTGGATCGTGGGGACCGAGAAGTCCAGCGGCGTCGACAGCGTCAGGACGGCCGCGTCGTCGAAGAACCCGCCGGCGGAGTAGCGCGGGTGCACGCGGATCGTGGCCACGCCCTTGACGGCGCCCGTCGCGCGGCCCTGCGGCGTCGTCACGTCGACGGTGCCGGCGGCGACGGCGACCTGGTCGGGCGTCGCGCGGGTCCCGTTCTCCTCGACGACGCAGTGCGCCGCGGTCAGGACGTGGGTCGGGTCGAGGATCGTGCCGCTGCAGCCCCCGACGTTGTCGCCCTCGAAGATCGTCTGGACCGCGACGGTGTAGGGCGCCTGGGTCGTGTCGGGCAGCACGGTGCCCCCGACGATCCGGGTGGTGGCGCGGTCGCCGAGGGTCGGGGCGGGCGCGTCGCGCCAGGTGGCCGCCTGGGATGGGGCGGTCGCGCCGAGGGCGAGGAGGACGGAGCCCGCGGCGGCGAGGGCGAGGCGGGCGGGACGGGGGTGCGGGCGCATGGGGGTGGGCCTCCGTGCCCGGCCGGTCCGCCGTCACGCAGGGACCGCCACCGTACCCGGGCGGCCGGGGCCCGCGTCGCACGTACGGGCCGCCGGGACGGGATTCTTCGCCCGCTCTTCGGGCGCGGGGGCGGTGGCGCTGCCGTGGGGCGGGCGGGGCCCGCCCCACGGCCGTGGCTCACCAGGTCGGCATCATCGCCGCCGGGTACCGCTCGCCGTAGGAGCCGTGGGGCAGGATGGCGCGGACGCGCTCGAGGTCGGCGGGCGTCAGCGTCAGCTCGGCGGCACCGACGTTCTCGGCCAGCCGGTCCGCGCTGCGGGTCCCCGGGATCGGGACGACGTCGTCGCCCTGGGCCAGCAGCCAGGCGAGGGCGAGCTGGCCGACCGTGGCGCCCTTCTCGTCCGCCAGCGCCCGGAGCTGCTCGACCGCGCGCACGTTGGCGGTGTAGTTCTCGCCCTGCCAGCGGGCGTCCCAGGACCGCATGTCGTCGGCGGGGTACTCCGACGCCGGCCGGACGTCCGAGGTCAGGAAGCCGCGGCCGAGCGGCGAGTAGGGGACGAAGCCGATCCCCAGCTCGCGCACGACGGGCAGCACGTCCTCCTCGACCTCGC
This sequence comes from Patulibacter sp., assembly GCF_030655195.1. Classification (GTDB taxonomy): domain Bacteria; phylum Actinomycetota; class Thermoleophilia; order Solirubrobacterales; family Solirubrobacteraceae; genus Patulibacter. Next base: position 2,812 of record NZ_JAURWA010000161.1, read on the forward strand.
GCTCGAAGATCGAGTACTCGGTCTGCAGCACCGACACGGGATGCGTGGCGTGCGCCCGGCGCAGGTCGTCCGGCCCGGCCTCGCTGAGCCCGAGGTAGCGGACCTTGCCCTCGGCGACCAGCTCGCCGACCGCGCCGGCGACCTCCTCGACGGGCACGGACGGGTCGGGCCGGTGCTGGTAGAGCACGTCGATGACGTCCGTGCCGAGGTACCGGAGGCTGTTCTCGGTCACCTCGCGGATGTGCTCGGGGCGGCTGTCGACGCCGGAGCCGAGCGGGTCGGCGGACATGTCGAAGCCGAACTTCGTGGCGATCACGACCTCGTCGCGGACGTCCTTCAGCGCCCGGCCGACGAGCTGCTCGTTGCTGCCGGTCCCCAGGCCGTAGAGCTCGGCGGTGTCGAACAGGGTCACGCCGAGCTCGTGGGCGCGGCGCAGCGTCGCGGCATTGCGGGCCTCGTCGCCCCCGGACCCGTAGGCCATCGTCATGCCCATCGTGCCGAGACCGATCGCGGCGACCTCGAGTCCCTGTGTGCCCAGCCTGCGGTGCTGCATCGGTGTCCTCCCGGACGTCGACCCCATGAAGTAACTAACTGGTTCGTGACGTTAGCAGGCGGGCGCGGTGGGGCGAACCGTCTGGTTACTTCGGGCGGTAGGGTCCGGCGATGGCCCCCCGCGACGCCGACGCCACCCGCGCCCGGATCCTCGCCGCGGCCGTCGCCGAGTTCGCCGCCCACGGACTGGCCGGCGGGCGGGTCGACCGGATCGCCGCGGCCGCCGAGGCGAACAAGCGCTCGATCTACGTCTACTACGGCGACAAGGCGGGGCTGTTCGAGGCCGCCCTGGACCACGTGGTCGCCCGGATCGAGCCGGTCGACATCGACGACCTGCCGGGCTGGGCCGGGCGGGTCTTCGACCACATGCTGGCCGAGCCCGAGGCCTGGCGGCTGGGCATGTGGCAGGTGCTCGAGGCTCCCGACCGGGGGCAGGAGCAGAGCGAGGTGACGGCGGCCCGGCTGGAGGCCATGGCCGATCCGCGTCAGGGGGCGGTCACCGGCGGCATCGCGATCCCGGACGTCATCTCGCTGGTCGTCGGCCTGACCCGCGGCTGGTTCATGACCCCGCGCAGCCTGCTGGGCACCGGTGGCGTGGACCCGGACTCCGCCGAGCGCATCGCCGCCCATCGCGCGGCGATCGTCGAGACGGTGCGGCGCATGACCGCTCCGGGGAGCGGGCCGCCCGCGGGGTGAGGGCGGGGCCGCGGCGACGGGCCGTGCGGATCGGGTCCGGCGGGTAGCGAGCGCGCATGGACGACGGGACCTTCAAGGACGCCATGGAGCTCGTCGGCAAGGTCGTCGACGTCCTCGGCGTCGCGACGATCGTGCTGGGCATCGCGATCGCGACCGGCCTGCTGCTGGCCCGGTCGCACCGGACGGACGACCCGCTGCGACGCTACCGCCAGGGGGTGGGGCGGGCGATCCTCCTGGGCCTCGAGTTCCTCGTCGCCGCGGACATCATCCGCACCGTCGCCGTGGAGCCGAGCTTCACCAACGCGGGGATCCTCGCGCTGGTGGTGCTGATCCGGACGTTCCTGAGCTTCACGCTCGAGCTGGAGCTGACGGGCCGCTGGCCGTGGCAGGCCCGGCCTCCTCAGGCGTCGAGCTGATCGATCGTGCAGGCCTCGGCGGGCTTGTCGTCGCGCCAGCGCTCGAGCTTCGTGCCGTGGCGGATGCGGCCGGCCGACACCTGGTCGAACGACACCTCGACGACGAGCTCGGGGCGCAGCTCGTTGACCTCGAGCTCCTTGTCGGACTTCCAGCGGCTCGGCTCGCCGGGGATGACGCGGCCGGTGCCGTACGGGGCGAGCTCCCCGACGAGCTCGCGCTTGCGCTTGGCGGTGAAGCTCGAGCAGTGCCCGACGGTGCGCAGCTCGCCGTCCTCCGCGTAGAGGGCGAGGATCAGCGATCCGACGGTGCCGTCCTCCTTGCCGTGGCGCCAGCCCTGCACGACGGCGTCGATCGTCCGCTTGCGCTTGATCTTCACCATCCCCTTGCGCTCGCCCGGCAGGTACGCGGCGTCGAGCTCCTTGGCGACGACGCCCTCGGTGTCCTGCAGCCACGCCTCGGCCTCCTCCGGGGTCCGGACGGCGGGGGTCAGAGCCACGCTCGAGTCGCGGAACGCGTCGTCGGCGAGGAACCGCTCCAGCGCGTCGCGGCGGGCGGAGAACGGGCGCTCGATCAGCGAGGTGTCGCCGGCGGCGAGCAGGTCGAAGGCGACGTACCGGGCCGGGACCTCCTGCGACAGCTTCGCGATGCGCGACGCGGCGGGGTGGATGCGCTGCGACAGCGCGTCGAAGTCCGGGGCCGAGTCGCCGTCCAGCCCTTGGGGGTCGACGACGATCTCGCCGTCGAGGACGTAGCGGCCGGGCGGGAAGCGCAGCTCGGGGAAGTACCGCTGCAGCGGCTTGCCGCCGCGGGAGAGGAGGACGAGCGACGCGCCGCCGGCCGTGGCCGTCGGGTCCTCCGCGGCGTCCGACCCGCCGACCGGCGTCTCGGAGTCGACGAACGCGATCGCGCGGAAGCCGTCCCACTTCGGTTCGTAGGACCAGCCGTCGCCGGTCGGCAGGGTCGCCCGGCCTCGGGCGAGCTGGGGGGCGAGCGGGGGCTCCAGCGGCAGGGTCACGGTGGGGCGACCCTACCCGCGCGGGGCGGTGGCCGAACGGGTCGATCGACGTGGCCCCGAGGGCGCCCGGGTGCGCGTCCGGGCGCTCAGCGCGTCCCGCGGGTGCGGACGCCCCACACGACGTAGAGCACCGCGCCGACGGCCATGTAGCCCGCCAGGGGGACGAGGTCGGCCTCGGTCCGGGCGGCCGCGGCGACGAAGCTCAGTCCGGCGAGCGTCGACAGTCCGCCGCTGATGATCATCGGGAGCTGGCGGCCCTCGCTGCGACGGCGGACGGCGACGACGAGCTGCAGCGCGCCGCTGATCGCGGCCCAGGCGCCGAAGGCGGCGAGGGTGGCGCCGGCGTCCGCGGCGAGCGCCGCGACGGCGACCGCCGCCACGGCGAGGACGCCAAGCGCCGCGTTGGCCCGTGCGAGCCGTCCCGGGACCCCGCCGGCCGACGCCGCCCGGATCGACGCGAGCACGTCGACGACCGGGTAGGCGGCCAGCAGCAGCGCGGCCGCGACCGGGACGTCGGCGTCGGTGCGGGTCCCGTCGTCGCCGAGGGCGAGGACCAGCGCGATCGCCCACAGGAGCCCCACCGCGGCGCGGGCGAACGCGACCCGCCGTTCGTCGGGGGCGCGCCCGGTGGCGTGGGGGTGGGCGGCGGTGGGTGCGGACATGCGGGCCTCTCGTTGTTAGAGAGAGCGATCGCTCTCTCTTGGTGCTCGTCGGAGCGAATCACGACCGCCCGCCAGAGTCAAGAGCGATCGTTCTCTCTTGCGCTAGGATGACGCCCATGCCCTCCCCGGCCGAGTCCCGTCCCGCGAAGCGCTCCGAGGCGCGCGAGCGACTCCTGGCCACGGCGTCGGGGCTCTTCTACGCCGAGGGGATCGGCAGCGTGGGGGTCAACCGGATCGTGTCGAGCAGCGGGGTGACCCTCGCGACCTTCTACCGCCACTTCCCCGGCAAGGACGACCTGGTCGTCGCGTACCTCCGCGGGGTGCACGACGCGGTGGCGGCCCGGGCGTCCGTCCTGGGCGAGGAGCACCGGGGGGCCGACCTGGTTCGGGCACTCGGTGAGGAGGTCGCGTCCGAGACCGGCCGGCCCGGCTTCCGCGGCTGCGCGTTCATCAACGCGGCGTCGGAGTTCGAGGACGCCGACAGCCCGGTGCGGCGGGTCGTCGCCGAGCACCGCCGCTGGTACTACGAGCTCGTCCGCCGCGCATTCGATGACGCGGGCCACGGGTTGCCCGGCAACGCGGCGAGGCACTTCCTGATGCTCCGGGACGGTGCGATGACGGCGGGGTACCTCGACGGGCCGGTCATCGCCCGCCGCACCGTGGGCCGGGGTGTGGACGGCCTGCTGCGGTCCATGGCCATCGAGCCGGTCGTCCCGCACGAGGACGACGAGGGCTGACGGGGCACGCGTCGTCCGCACCCGGCTCGGCGATCGCCGCGTCGCGCGGGCGCGTCGCGGCGGCCGCGGCGGATGGGGCCACGTCGCCGGGGCCTCGCGACGGCGGTCT
>NZ_JAURWA010000168.1 GCF_030655195.1 Patulibacter sp.
GCCCGCCGCGCCGCCGGTGCCCGTCGGCGGGTCGCGGCGCGGCCGGTGAGACGCAGCCGGTGAGTCGCGGCCGGCGGGTTGCGGCCCGCGGATCGCGGCGCGGCCGCTGCGGGCACCGCGCGCCGGACGCTGCCGGACACCCCACGACGGGGTGCCCGACGGAGGGGCCAGCCCCTAGAGCAGCGGCGCCCGCGGCACGCACGGCACCGGGACGTTCGACCCGAGCGCCCGCAGGACGTAGGCCTGGGCACGCGGGCTGTAGGTCATCGACAGGTGGTCGTCGAAGTCGATCGCGCAACCGTCCTGGATCGTGATGTTGCGGACCGTCGCGCCGGGCCCGGCCGTCAGGAACGTCGCCTGGTAGGGCGTCGAGACCTCGTCGTACTTCGTCGCGATGGCGGTGTAGTCGATGCCCGGGAGCGTGTCGCCGCCGGCGTTCAGCGTCGCCAGGAAGTCCGAGCCCTTGACCTGTTGGATCGCTCCGGGCCCGGTGACGAGCTGGGCGCCGGCCAGGGCGCCGAACGCCTCGAACGTGCGGCCGAGCGTGCCGATGCCGAGCAGCGTCGTCCCGTGGTGGGTGGCGCCGAGCGTGACGACCCGCGCGACCTTCGACGCCCCGCCCTCGAACCGCAGGTACTGGCGGGCGAGGAGGCCGCCCTGGGAGTGCCCGACGAGGTCGACCTTCGCCGCCCCGGTCGAGGACCGCACGCGGTCCACGAACGTCGCGAGCTCCTTCGCCGACGCACGGAGGTCGCCCGTGCCCTTCACCGCCGGCGGCAGGCCGAGCACGCTGGTGCGGTCGACGCCGTAGTCCAGCGCGAAGACGCAGTAGCCGGCCCGGCGGAGCTTCGGCGACAGCGACGCCCAGTTGTCGTAGCGGTTCTCGAACGTCCCGTGGACGAGGACGACGGGCCGGGGATGGGCCGCGGACGGCCGGCACGAGGGGTCGTTCGCGCCGATCGGGTCGAGGTCCGGCGCGACCTGCGAGACGAGGAACGCCGAGACGAAGCTCTCGTTCGGCGGGCCCGTCGCGGCCGATGCGGTCGACGAGACCCCCAGTGCGAGGCCGGCGGTGGCGAACGCCGCGGCGAGGAGACCGCGGACGGGTGATCGGGACATGGGGACGACTCCGGTTCGGGATGGCGCGCGACCGACACCCGCGTACGGGGTCGACGACGGCCGCGAACCTACACGCCCCGGTGCACGCGCGTCAACTCAGTCCGGCGTCTTCTTCGCCCGGCTCGGTGCCACGCGCTTGGGCTCGTTCTCGCCCTTGGCGAAGTTCGGCGGCCACGGCGCGTCGCCCAGGCCGCCCTCCTCGTCGCGGCGGGCCAGGTCGAGCAGGCCCGCCAGCGACCCGGGGTGCGCGTCGATGTCGGCGTGCGGGTCGCCGTGCTCGTCCAGGAGCGCCGGGACGGTCGCCAGGGTGAAGTCGCCCAGCTCGGCGTCGGGGACCTGGTCCCACGTCAGCGGCATCGAGACGCGGCCCTCGGGCGTCGGGCGCACGGACCACGCCGACGCGACGGTCCGGTCGCGCGCGTTCTGGTTGTAGTCGAGGAAGACGCCCTCGCGCTCCTCCTTCCACCACTTCGACGTCGCGCGGCCGGGCATCCGCCGCTCGACCTCGCGGGCGAGGGCCAGCGCCGCGCGGCGCACCCCGGTGAAGTCCTGCTCGGGGTGGATCCGCACGTTGACGTGGATGCCGCGCGATCCCGAGGTCTTCGGCCAGCCGATCAGGTCGTGCTCGTCCAGGACGTCCTTGACGGTCAGCGCCACGGCGCGGACCTCGTCCCAGCCGACGTCGGGCTGCGGGTCCAGGTCGATCCGCAGCTCATCGGGATGGTCGAGGTCGGCGCGGCGGACGGGCCACGGGTTGAAGTCGATCGTCCCGAGCTGGACCGCCCAGATCAGGTGTGCTGCGTCGTTGATGACGAGCTCACGCGCGGACCGGCCGCTCGGGAACGTGACGGTCGCGGTCTGCAGCCAGTCCGGCGAGGTCTCCGGGATCCGCTTCTGGAAGAACGGCTCCTTCGTGATGCCGTTCATGAACCGCTTCAGCGCGCCGGGACGCTCGTGCAGGTGCAGCACGCACGGCCCCACCGCGTCGTCGCCGCGGGGCTCGCCGACGGCGACGTAGTACTCGGCCAGGTCGAGCTTCGTGATCGCCGTCTCGGGACCGAGCCCGTCGTCCCGGTCCGCACGCGCGGGGAAGACGACCTTGCTCGGGCTCGAGAGGCGCAGCTCCCGGCCGGCGACCTCGATCGTCGTCTCCTCCTTCTTCGCCATGGGGGGACGCTACCCGCCGGGCCGCGGCCCCAGCCGCGGCCGGGACCCGACCCCGCGGCGCTCGCGACCTCCGGCCCTTTTGGCTCGGATGTCCGACGAGCCCGGGTCGTCTCGTGCGCGCGAGAGGCCGATGGATGAGGGTGCCTCCGCCCCGCACACCCACGATCCGGTCCGCCGGGCCCGAGGACGGCTTCACCCTCGTCGAGGTGATGGTCGCGATGCTGCTGCTGCTCATCGGGCTCTTCGGCGTGCTCAACATGCTGGACCAGGGCAACGAGAGCACCGCGCGCACCCTCACGCGGGACGCCGCGGTCGGGCTCGCACGCGACGTCGTCGAGCGCGCGGCCACGACGGATCCCATCGAGCTGACGCCCGCCACGATCGGCGAGGTCCTGCGGACCGGGGTCGACCCCGACGGCGCGCGCGGCACCACCCCGACGGGGTCAGACGGCTCGTGGACGCTGCGGGGACGCACGACGTTCCGGGTGCGGGCCACGGTCTGCTCCCTGGCGCGGCCAGGCGACGGCGTCCCGGTCGTCGACGCGTCGTTCTGCACGGCCGGCACCACGCCGACCGGTCCCGTCGTGACCTCCGGCGGCTGTTCCGCCCGCCTGGAGGACGACCCGGCGATCGGCGTCCAGGTGCGGCTGCTCGTCGCGGCGGACCTCTGCGTCGGCGGCAGCCTCGCGGGCACCGTCTGCGCGCTCCTCGGACCCGTGGGGTCGACGAACACGATGCTCGCGCCGCTGCTGGCGAAGGACGGCGCGGTCAACGCCGTGCTCCACGTCGCCGGCGGGAGCGCCGGGATCGACGTCTGCGGCGAGCGACCCGTCATCGTCGACCCGGGCACCCGTGCCTCCGCCGACGCGATGCGACGCGTGCGCGTCCGGGTCAGCTGGGGGGATGCGTCGGCGCCCTACGTCATCGAGCAGACGACGCTCGTCCCGTCCGCCGGAGCGACGACGTGAGGACCGTCGGGAGCCGCGGCCCGCGACCCGTGTTCCCCGCCCGGCCGCCGGCCGTCGGCCACCCGAGGACGGCCGCCGCCCGCCCCCGCGCCGAGGACGGCTGGGTGCTCGTGCCCACGATGGCCCTCCTCATGATCACCCTGGCGCTCGGGCTGGCGATGCTCAGCGTCGTCGACACCCAGGCGCGGGAGTCCGGCCGCCAGCGGGTCTCGGAGTCGACGTTCAACCTCGCCGAGGGCACCGCGAACGCCACGGCCGCGGTGCTCGCCGACGGCTGGCCCGCTCGGACGACGGCGACCTGCGCCCTTCCGATGGCAGAGGGCGGGCTCGACGCACCCGCCGACCCCGTCACGGTGCCCGAACGCATCCGGGCGATCCTCGCGTCGTCCTACACCGACGGCGACTACGACGACGGCGCCGCGTGGGAGGTCCACCTCTGCGACGACGGCCTGAGCGGCACCCACCAGGTGACCTGGTCGGACGACGCCCTGACCCAGCCGGCGTGGGACGCCAACGGGAACGGCAGGATGTGGATCCGCGCCCAGGCGACGGTCGGCGGCCGGCGGCAGGCGATGGCCCGCCTCGTGCAGGTCGGGACGGTCAGCCCGCTGCCGACGGGCTACGCGGCGATCGCCGGCCAGCTCTCGTTCGCCGGCGACCTCTCCGTCACGCTGAACTCGTTGCTCACCGGCGCCCTGCTCGGACCGTTCGTCGACCTGCTCGTGACGAATGACAAGCTGATCCAGGGGGGCAAGCTGGGCATCCGCTGCGGGCTGCTCCCGTCGCTCTGCACGACGAGCGCGAGTGCGGCGGTCAGCACGATCCCGCTGCTCCAGAGCGCCCTGCTGGGGACGAAGGTCCAGCAGTACGGCGCGCCGACCGCCCTCCGCGCGCGCGACCTCGACGACCTCGTCCGTCAGGCGACGACCACGAACACGTCGGTCGCGCAGGTCGCCGCCGGCGCGCCCTGCATCCCGTCCGGGGCCGCGGCCACCGCGGTCGTCTACGTCGAGAAGGTCGGGGACGGGTCGGGACAGTGCACCGTCCCGACCCAGACCCAGCGGATCGTGATCGTCGGCCAAGGCGGCATCAAGGTCGCGGCGAACGCGAGCTACACGGGCGTCCTCCTGGCACTGAACCGCCAGGCGCCCGCCAAGCGGCTGCGCGAGGTCGTGACGATCGGCTCCCGCGCGAAGGTCACCGGCGCGGTCTTCGTCGACGGCGGCGGGACGGTGGGCCTGCCGCAGCCGAACCTGGACCTCTGCGCCGTCGACCCGCAGCTCCTCGGGAACGTCCTGGGCCTGGGCTCCCTCTTCGGCGGGCTCACCTGCACGCTGACGAACGTCCTGAACGCGACGAACACCACCGCGAAGGCGCAGTCCCTCGTGACCGGGCTCCTCCCGCAGCTCTCCGGCTACGGACCCGCCGTCGTCTACGGCGCGTCGCAGATCGCCGCGGTCACGACCCGCGCGACGGTCGCCACCGTCCCCAACACCTACATGCAGATCGCGCCCCATGAGCGCTGACCGACGCCTCTCCCGTCGAATCGCCGTCGACGCGGGGTTCAGCCTGATCGAGCTGCTGGTCACGATGACGCTCGCGATCATCGTCCTCGGTGCCTCGCTGCTGATCGCCGAGGGCTTCACCGCCGGGGCCGCGACGAACGACCGCCTGACCGACGCAGCACAGGAGGCCCGCAGCCGCACGGACCGCATCGTCCGCACGCTGCGCAACAGCTCCGCGGCGGGCTCGTACGCCAGCCCGGTCGTGCTGCTGCGCAACGGCGGCAACGACCTCGTCGTCAGCACGACGGACTGGCCCGGCGACGGCGCGCGGACCGGCAACCCGCACGCCGTGCGCTACTGCCTCGATACGAGCGGCACCGGGACCCTCTGGTACGACGAGCTCTACAACCCGCAGCCGGACAACCGGATCCCCGAGCCCAGCTGCCCCTCGCGCCAGGCGGGCTGGCGTCACCAGACCGTGATCGCCCAGGGTCTCGCGAACGACGACTCCCGCCCGCTCTTCCGCCTGGACGCCGCGAACGCGGCCGACGCCCGCAACATCGCGATCTCGATCGTCGTCTCGGCCGGCGGGACGCGCACGACCCGGATCGACACGAGCGTCGGGCTGCGCAACGGGGGCTGAGCAGGGATCGGCCGGCTCGCCCTCCCGATCGCGCACCCGCGACCACCCCGCGCCGGCCCCCGGGGCCCTACCGCGCGGCGACGTCGACGTCCGCCGCCGTCAGCGCACGCATCGCGACGGCGTCGGGCGTCGTCCCCGGCGTCAGCAGCCGGTCGGCCTGGGCGGCGATCAGGTCGTCGAAGAGGTTGCGGACGGTGCGGGCGTTGGCGAAGGTCGCGTCGCGGGCGTCGTGCCAGGCGGCGAGGACCTCCCCGGCCCGCACGCGCGCGTCGGGCTCGAGGTCGTAGTCGCTGCCGCCGCAGAAGCGCTCGAGGATCGCCAGCAGCTCCTCCGGGCCGTAGTCGTCGAACTGGATCGTCTCCGCGAAGCGGCCGGCCAGGCCGGAGTTGGAGGCCAGGAACGCCTCCATCTCGACCGTGTAGCCGGCGCAGATGACCGCGAGCCGGTGACGGTCGTCCTCCATCCGCTTCAGCAGGGCCGCGATCGCCTCCCCGTCGAAGTCGTTCTTGCCCCCGCCCGCCAGCGCGTAGGCCTCGTCGACGAAGAGCACCCCGTCCAGCGCGGAGTCGACGACCTCGTTGACGCGCTTGGCGGTCTGCCCGACGTACCCGGTGACGAGGCCGGAGCGGTCGACCTCGACGAGGCGGTCGGTGGCCAGCAGCCCGAGCGCCCTGTACAGCCGGCCGTAGAGCCGCGCGACGGTCGTCTTGCCGGTACCGGGACCGCCGCAGAAGACGAGGTGCAGCGAGACGTCGGCGACCTTCAGCCCGGCGGCCTGGCGCATGGCGCGCATCCGCAGGAGCTGGCCGGTGCGATGGATCTCGCGCTTGACGCCCCCGAGGCCGACCAGGGCGTCGAGGTCGACCATCACCGCGGCGAACGCCTCCTCGTCGACCGTCAGCGGCGCGGGGACGCCGGCGGCCGGGGCCGCGCCCCCCGGACCGGGCGGGACGATGGGCCCCGACGAGACGGGACCGCCGGCCGGCGGCGCGCCGGCGCCGGCG
>NZ_JAURWA010000169.1 GCF_030655195.1 Patulibacter sp.
CAGCCTGCGCGAGGCGCTGGCCGCGGGCGCCGGGGCGGCGTGGGGCGACGCGCCGGCCGACCTCGACGACCGGATCCGGGCGGCGCTGGTCCTGGCGGGCGCGGAGGAGCTCGTCGCGACGCTCCCCGACGGCCTCGACACCGTCGTCGGTCCCGGCGGACGCGTCCTGTCCGCCGGCCAGACCCAGCGGCTGGCGCTGGCGGGCGCACTCGCCTCGACTGCGCCCCTCGTGCTGCTCGACGAGCCGACCGCGCACCTCGACGCGGAGAGCGCCGAGCGCGCCGCGGAGGGGATCGTCCGCGCCTGCGCCGGCCGCACCCTGGTCGTCTCGACGCACGACCCCGTCCTCGTCTCCCGCTGCGACCGGGTCCTCGACCTGGACCTGCTCGCCGGCCGCCCGACCTCGACGGGCCCGACCGGGGGGTCCGGTCACCCGATCGCGGGCGCCGGAGCGGGCACCGCGTCGGGCGATCGGCCGGACACCGCGACGGGCGCCGGGGCGCCCACCGCTACGGACGATCGGCCGCCCGCCGCGATGGGCACAGGGGGCCCCACCGCGGTGGGCGTCGCGGCCGACGTCGCCGTGGGTGGGCCGGACACCGCGACGAGGTCCCGGACCCGGACCAAGACGCGGGCCAAGGGCCGGACCGGCCGAGGACGCACGCGATGAGCCTCCGTCACCCCACCCTCCGTCCGATCGCCCTCGGCCTCCTCAGCGCCCTGGCCGGTCTCGCCGTGCTCGCGGTCTCGGGCTGGCTCGTCGTCCGGGCGTCCGAGCGACCGCCGGTGCTCGCACTGCTGACGACGATCGTGCTCGTCCGCGGGCTCGGGATGATCCGGGCGCTCGCCCGCTACGCCGAGCGGCTGTCGGCGCACGAGCTCGCCCTCGAGGACCTCGCCCGGGAGCGCCGCCGCTGGTACGACCTCCTCGCGGCGCGGGTCGGGGCTCCGGGGGCGCCGGGCGCCGCCGACCTGCTCACGCGCTTCACGACCGACGTCGACGAGCTGCAGCACCACCGGCCCCGCGTCGTGCTGCCCGTCGCCGTGGCGGTCGGCACCGCGGTGCCCGCGGTGGTGGCGGCCGTGCTCGTGCTGCCGGGCGCCGGTCTCGCCCTCCTCGCCGGACTGGCCGTCGCCGTGCTCGCCGTGCCCGCCGGGGTGTGGGGCCTCGCCCGGACCGCCCTCGGCCGCCAGGGGGCCGCGCGCGCCGCGTTCGCCGCCGACCTCGACGGGGCGTTGCGCGACGGGTCGCAGCTCGCCGTCTCGGGTCTCGCCCCGACCCGCGCCCTGGAGCTCGACGCGCGCTCCCGTGCGCTCGGGCGCGTCGACCGCCGCATCGCCTGGGCCGCGGCGCTCGGGCAGACGGCCACGGTGGCCGTCGGCGGCGTCGCACTGCTCGTCGTCCTGGTGCTCGGCGCCCGTGCGACCGCCGCGGGCACCCTGGAGCCCGTGTGGCTCGGGGCGCTGGTCCTCCTGGCCGTGGGGGCCTTCGAGATCGCCACGCCGCTCCCCGAGTCCGCGATGCGCCGGCTCTCCGTCGGCCGGGCACGTCGGCGCCTGGACGCGGCGGTCGCCGGCCCGGAGACGTTGCCCGAGCCCGAGGCCCCCACGGCCCTGCCGTCCGGCGCGGCGCTGGTCGCCGAGGGCCTCGTCCACCGCCCGGGCGGCGCCGGGACCCCCGTCGTGCTGGACGGCGTGTCGCTGCACGTCGCACCGGGCGAGCGGGTGGCGATCATCGGCCCCAGCGGCGCGGGCAAGTCGACGCTCGCCTCGCTCCTGGCCCGGGTCGTGGACCCCGACGCCGGGACCGTCCGGCTGGGCGGGGTCCCGCTGGACGCGGCCGCGACGGAGGACGTCCGCGCCCACGTGCGGCTGGCCGGCCAGGACGCCCACCTCGTCGCGACGTCGCTGGCCGCCAACGTGCGGATCGGCGCGCCGGACGCCACGGACGCCGAGGTCGACGCCGCGCTGCGCACCGCCGGCCTCGGCCCCTGGGTCGACGACCTGCCCGACGGCCTGGCCACCCTCCTCGGCGAGGACGGCGCGCAGGTCTCCGGCGGCCAGCGTCAGCGGATCGGGCTGGCGCGCACGCTGGCCTCCCCCGCAGGGGTGCTCGTCCTCGACGAGCCGACCGCCATGCTCGACGGCCGCACCGCCGCGAGCGTCACCCACGACGTCCTGCAGGCGACGCGCGATCGCTCCGTCGTCTGGATCACGCACGCCACCGCCGACCTCGCGGGGTTCGACCGCGTGGTCGAGCTGCGCGCCGGCCGGCTGCTCGATCGGCCCCGCCCCCGGGCTGCGGCCCGGCCGGTGGTCGCGGGGCCGTCGTGATCGGCGCCCCGCGTCCCCGCCCGGGCGCGGCCGCCCGGCGTCGGGCCCCCGGGAGCCCCTAGGGTCCAGGGCATGACCATCACCGTCGTCGGTTCCATCGCCTTTGACGGGCTCGAGGCCCCGGCGGGCGTGCGCGAGCGCATCCCCGGGGGCGCGGCCTTCCACTTCGCCCAGGCGGCGTCGTTCTACAGCGACGTCCGCGCCGTCGGGCCCGTCGGCGACGACTACACCGACGAGCACATGGCGCTCCTGGCCACCCGCGGCACCAACACGGACGACGTCGAGCGCGTCGCCGGCGGGAAGACCTTCTTCTGGAAGGGCAAGTACCACGACGACCTGAACTCGCGCGACACGATCACGACGGAGCTCAACGTCTTCGAGACGTTCGACCCCAAGCTCTCGCAGGCGAGCAAGGACGCCGACGTCCTCTTCCTCGCCAACATCGTGCCGGGCCTGCAGCGCGCCGTCCGCGCGCAGTCCTCCGCGAAGTGGGTCGCCCTGGACTCCATGGACCTGTGGATCGACATCATGCGCGACGACCTCGTCGCCGCGATCGGCGAGGTCGACTGCCTGATCCTCAACGACGGCGAGCTGCAGCAGCTCACCGGCGCCCCGACGACCTACGCCGCGGCCCAGGCCATCTTCGGGTGGGAGGCCCACCCGTCCGCGATCATCGCCAAGCTCGGCTCGTACGGCGCGACGGTCTTCACGCAGGACGGCGGCGGCTTCACCGTCCCGGTCTTCCCGCTCGACACGGTCGTCGACCCGACCGGCGCCGGCGACACGTTCGCCGGCGGCGTCGTCGGCTACGTCGCCGCCCGCCTGGAGGCCGACCCCGACCTGCAGGTCGACCGCGACGTCCTCGCCGCCGCCCTGATCCACGGCACGGCGACCGCATCCCACAACGTCGAGGCCTTCGGCGCGGAGAAGCTCTACGAGCTGCCCGGCTCCGAGGTCCAGGCCCGCGTGGACCGCCTCGTCGAGCTGACCCGCGCCCCCGACGCCACGATCGCCCTGCGCGCCTGAACCGACGGCGACCGGCTCGGGGCTCGGCGCGTCCGAGCCTCCGCGCCGCGGGCCGCCCGGCCCGACCGCGACGACGACGGGCCCGCGATCGCGGGCCCTTCGTCGTCCGGGGCGACCGTCGGTCGCCCCACCCCCCCCCCGGCCGCGTCGCGGCGCCGGGTGGCTCAGCGGCGCGTGCTCGACGACGCCGGGGTCGTGTTCCCCGGCGACCCGGCGGCGCCGGAGCGGACCTGGTCGGGCGTCACGGGCGTCAGGCGCGGGTAGACCGTGCCGGTGCCCGGGAAGTTCTGCTGGGGCACGCACGGCGGACCGCCCATGCCCGGCAGGTCGAGGATCCCGGTCAGGATGCCCGAGGAGTTGCCCAGGTGGTCGCAGGCGAACGACGGGTTCTTGCCCGTGCCGGCCAGCTCGAGCTCGCCCGGACGCGGGTAGATGCTGTACCGGCTGTTCGGGTTGCGCGTGGTGGCGCCCTGCACGGTCTCGCCGTTGACCGGAGCCGCGACGCGCAGGTACGAGCGCTGCACGCCCTGGGCGTCGGGGGCCGTGGCCTGCGTCGCCGCGCCGGCGTTGGCGAACGTCACCGACAGCTCGCGCTTGTAGAGGTTCACGAACCGCGCGATCGGCAGCAGGTCCTGCGTGACGGGCGCGAGCCCGTCGGACACGGGACGCAGCGCGGTCAGCAGCCGACGGATCGGCGGCATCCCCGTGCGCACGCGCTTGAGGACGGGGTCCAGCTCGACGAGCGTCTGCTCGAGCTGCGGGGCCAGGACGGCGAGCCGCTGCAGCGCGGGACGCACGAGCGGCGTCACGGGGCGCAGGTCGGCGATCGCCGGCTTGGCCGCACGGGACGTCGCCTCGACCGTGGTCATGAAGCGGCGGGTCTCGCGACCGAACGACGGCAGCGTGCGCAGGGTGTCGCGCAGCGCCGGCGTGATCGCGGAGGTCGTCTCGAGCAGCTGGCGGCCGCCCTCGGCGATGCCCTGGATCGCGCCGGAGCGCCGGCCGATCGCGGCGAACGTCGTCGCGAAGTCGCGGCTGCCCGACTGCACCTCGGCCTTCTGGCGGTTCAGGATGTCGAAGAGGCCGTCGGCACCCTCGGCCAGCGGAGCGACCTGTCCGACCGCGGCGTTCAGGTTCTTGCCCTGGCCCTTCGTGCCCTCCGCGATCGAGGTCAGCACGACCTTGAGGTCCTTGCGGGTCTTCTCGTCGAAGGCGTCGAGGATCTGGTCCAGCTCGACCGTCGGCTGGATGTTGCGCGCCGGGATCGTGCCGCCGTCGGCGATGAACGCGCGCTTGGCGATCTGGTCCTTGCGGGTGCCGAACGACAGGTTGACGAAGGTCTCGCCGACCAGCGTCTTGGTCCGCAGCGTGGCCCGGGTGTCCTTGGGCAGCGGCGCGAACTTCGGGTCGATCTTCATCGTGACCTTGGCCTTGCCACCCTCGCGCACGATGGTCGTGACCTTGCCGACGGTGACGCCGCTGATGCGGACGTCCGCGTAGCCGGCGAGCTGCGTGCCCTGGGCGAACGCGGTCTTCACCTGGTACGGCTGGGCCCGCAGCGGCACCGGGCCGCCGAAGCTCGTCCAGAGGAACAGCAGCAGACCGAAGCACGACAGCGCGAACGCCACCATGATCCCGATCTGTGCGGGATGGGGACGGTTCTTGTTCACTTGCAGACCCCCAGACCGGAGAGCAGGTCGGTGACGGGTCGCAGCGGCGCGAGACCGCTGATGGTGCCGCAGGACAGGATGAGCTGCCCGCGCCAGCCGGCGCCGTTGGCGTCGTTGGTCGAGAACAGCGAGTTCGTGTTGTGCGCGAACCAGCCGAGGTAGTAGGAGAAGCCCTTCTGCTCACCCGGGGGGTCGTAGGCGAGAACGTTCGTCACGTGCTGGAGGACCTGGAGACTCGTGTTCGTGTCGGCCAGCTGCGGCTCGAGCTGCTGGACCGTCCGACGGATCTCGCGGACCGGCTGGCGACCCTGGACGGCCAGGCGCCGGACGGGTGCGAGGTCGCGGGGCAGCGCCCGCAGGAGCGGCTCGGCGTCGGGCAGCGCGGCCGTCACGTCGCGGATCGCGGGACGGAGGGCCTTCGACGTCGGGACGACCTCGTCGGCCAGCTCGCCCGTCTTGGTCACCGCCTGACGGGTCAGGTCGAGCGTCGAGGGGAGCTGCTGCAGCGACAGGCGCAGCTCGCGGTCGCGGCCGGCGATGGTGCGCAGCGTGACGGCGGCGCGGTCGAGCGTGTCGCCCACGGCCTGGTCGTGCTGCCCGAGGGCCTGCGAGAGGCTCCCCAGCCGCGAGACCGTGTTGGAGAGCGCACGTCGGCGCTCCGTCAGGACCTCGAGCACGCGGTGCGTCTGCCGGGCGGTCGGCGCCGCCGCGCGCAGGATGCGCTGGAAGGTCTTGGCGTTGCCCTTGAAGCCCTCGGCGCTGGCCTGCAGCAGCTGCTGGAAGTAGCCCCGGGTGTCGCTGTCGAGCGCCGCGACGGCCTCGTCGAGCTGGACCTGCGACGTCGACTGCGTCTGCGGCAGGGTGCCGCCGTCCTTGATCTTCGCGCGGCTCGGCGAACCCGGATCGAGCTCGATGGTCATGTCCTGCAGGCCGGTGCGCGGGCGCAGCATGACGTGCGCGTCCTCGTGGACCTCGGCGAGCTTCTTGCGATCGATCTTCATCGTGACGACCGCCTGGCCGTCGACGAGGTCGGCCTTGCTGATCTGCCCGACGGTCACGCCGGCGACGGCGACGGCCTGCCCCTGACCGGGGGTCACGGCCTGGGCGGACGCGAAGTTCGCCCGCACGTTGTAGGTGTCCTCGAGCGGGTTGAACCGCTGCTGGGAGAGGATGTACCCGGCCACGAACAACGACAGGATCATCGCGCCGATGATCACGCCGACCGCCCACCAGTACTGGCGGAGCGCCATCCTGACGGTCTTGATCATCGTCCGGCCTCCTTCGCGGCGGCGTCCGGCTTCGCGGTCGCCTCCGTCTTGCCGGCCGGGCCGAGCAGCTGCGTCAGCTGCTGCTGGATCTCGGTCAGGTCCTTGCGGCCCTTGTCGAGCCCCTGGACGGTCCGCAGGGCGCGGTCGAGCACGTCGGTGACCTGCTCCTTGTCGACGTTCATCTTCGTCTGCTTGCCGGAGAACGGCTTCATCCGGGCCTCGAGCGAGGGCACCGACTGGCCCTCGCAGGGCACGTCGGGCCGGAGCGGCGGCTGCGCCACCGGCGCCGGCGTCGAGCCGACGACCGGGCTCTGCGAGACGGCCTGCTGCGTGCCGTTGCCGTCGGAGGTCGAGATCGCCTGGTTGCCGAAGCCGAGCAGGTAGCGCACCCACGGGCCGTTGGCGTCGAAGTTCGGGGTCGAGGCGCCGAGACCGGTGAAGGTGTCGCCGAGCTCCTCGTAGACCTTGAGGTTCGTCGTCAGGTCGCCGTCGGGCACCACGCTGTTGAGGATCGGCAGCAGGTTGTCGTTCAGGCACTTGGCGACGGGGCGGAGGTTCTCCCCGACCTGCCCGAGGGGCGCGGCGGAGCGGCTGATCGTCCGCAGGGCGGGGCGCAGCTCGGCGGTGAGGCCCTGCAGGTCCCCGGACTTGGCGAGGTTCAGGACCGAGCGCAGACCGGGGTTGGCGACGTCGAGGAACGACGGCAGGCGACGGGCCAGCGGGCGGGCGTCGCGCACGAGCGCCCGGGCCTCCGGAACCGCCCGGGTGATGCGCGTGAGCTGCGGCATCAACTGGGCCGTGGTGGTGTCGAGCGACCGGATGGTCTTGCGCAGGTCCGTCTGGTCGGCGGCGAAGGCGTCGAACGCGCGGCGGCCGTCGACGATGGTGCCGCGCAGGCCGTTGTCGCGCGCCTGCAGGTTGGCGAGCACGCCACCGGCCTCGACGACGACGCGGTTCAGGTCGCCGTCCTGGTTGCCGCGGAGCGACTTCATCACCTTGGCGATGTCCGTCAGCGACGGGGGCGTCGCCTTCAGCAGCCGGTTGAACGCCTCGGCGCCGCCGCCCTCGAGCCCCTCGCCGAAGGCCTTGAGGGTCTCCTTGAAGTTCGTGCGGGTCTGGTCGTCGAACGCCGAGAAGACCTCGTCGGCGGCGACGTGCAGGGTGACCGCGCCCGGCGGGATCGGGTTGTTGCCGAGCGCCGGGGCCCCGGGGCTGCCGGGGTTGATGTCGAGGAAGAAGTTGCCCTCGAGGAACAGCCGCGGCCGGATCTTGACCGTGGCGTCGCGACGGAAGGCCGGGGCCTTGTCCGTCAGGGCGACCGTGATCACGGAGTAGCCGGGCTTGCCCTCGGCGGGCTTCAGGCCCGAGACGGTGCCGACGTCGACGCCGGCGACGCGGACCTTGGTGGCCGCGCCGACGCGCAGCACACCGGCGTCCTTCGTCAGGACCTCGAGCTTGGCGGGGCCCGTGCCGGGGACGCCGCCGCCGAAGACGAGGAACACGAGCACGGCGGCGATCAGGATCGTCGCCGCGCCCCAGAGGACGTTGCGCCGGACGATCTGCTGCGGCGTGTGGTGCTTGACGCCGCGGCGGCGGCGGCCGCCGCGCTTGCGCAGGAGCGGGCTCATCGGGGACCCTTCGGGGTGCCGGCCGGGGCCGAGGTGCGGGGACCGACGCCGGAGCTCTGCCCCGGGACCTTGCCGACGACCTTGCCGGCGGTGTAGGACTCGCTGCCGACGGCACAGCCGCCGGCGCCGTTCGCGCCCTGGTCGTTGTCGGGGTACACCTGGTAGTGGAGTCGCGGATCCGGGTTGGGGCTGCGCAGCGTCTGGTCCGCGGAGACCACGAGGCCGATCCGCAGCCAGTTGCCGTTCTCGTCACCGGCGCTGCCGGCGCTCGACGCGTTGCGGGCGAACAGCCCGACGTAGTTGCACTTGACCTGCTGGGTCTCGAGCAGCTGCAGCGGCGGGAGCAGCTCCTGCAGCGTCGGGGTCAGCAGGGTCAGCGAGTCGTTGAAGCTCTGGCGCTGCAGCGTGCGGTCCGCGACCCGCAGCGTGGACTGCAGCTGCGTGCCGAGCACGGGGGCGCGGCGGAGGATCGGCACGCCGGTGTCGATGGCGCGGTCGAGCGCCCGGACCGTCCGGGGCAGCTCGCGGACGCCCGGGCGCAGCTCCTTGACGAGCGACGCCGCGTCGCGCAGCACCGGGGCGGCGACCCGCGAGGCGCTGATCGTCGCGTCCTCGACCGGGGGCAGCAGCTGGAGGGTCTGGCCGTTGGACTCGTTCTCGGCGCCGATCGCCCGCAGCGTCGGGGCCGCGGCGGCGAACAGCGCGCCGAGGTTGTTCGTGGCCGGGAGGACCGCCTGCGTCGTGGCGTCGAGGCCGTTGACGAAGCCGGTGAGGTTCGTCGCGGGATCGGCCAGCGTGGCGAGGAAGCGCGAGCCGCTGGAGAGCACCGGCGGCAGGGCGTCGATGCCCTCGTTGAGCGAGGCGCCGCGCCCGGCGAAGCCGTTGGCCGCCTCCTTGATGACCGTGCGGTACGACCGACGGAGGTTCGAGTCGAACAGGCCCGTGACCTCGTCGAGGTCCACCGAGGCGCTCGTGGCGTCCTCCTGGATCGTGCCGCCGGCCGCGAGCGTCTTCGTGCTCGTGCCGGGGTAGAGCTCGACGAACTTCGCGCCGATGATCGACTTCGGGCGGATCCGCAGCTTGGTGTCGACGGGCAGCTCGGCGACCGTCTGGTCGAGCTTGAGGCGGAGCGTCGAGAAGTACCGCCCGTCGCGCGACTTCATGGCCTTGATCTCGGAGACCTGGCCGACGCGCTTGCCACCGATGCGGACGTCGACGCTGGTGGTCAGCTTCTTCGCGTCCGAGACCTGCGCGTTGATGTCGTACGTCGTGATGAAGGGCAGGCCCTTGTTCGCGTTGTACGACAGGACGACGGCGACCAGGGCGATCAGCGCGGTCGCCGCGCCGATCAGGACCGGGCTGCCGGCGAGGGAGGTGCGACGGCGGTTCATCGTCCCTCCTCCTTCGCGGTCGGCGCGAGCGGGAGCAGCGTCCTCGACGTCGACTCCGTCTTCGGCTGCTCGGCGGCCCGCTGCTTCTGCTGCTCGAGGAAGGACTTCATCTGCGAGCTCCTGAGCTGGTTGGCGCCGGAGGCCTCGGAGGTGAACTTCGCCTCGCAGCCGGGCTGCGCGGTCTCGGTGAAGAGCAGGCAGGGGGTGAGGACGACGTTGGCGGGCACGATGTGCGAGATCGCGTCCTTGCGCGCGGTCGCCAGCGGCACCACGTAGATGAAGCGGGCGAGGTTCTCGATCGCGCCGTTGTCGCTCAGGCTCGTGTTGATGTTGCGGGCCACCGGGCTGACGGGCGCCAGCGCCGCGATCGTGCCCTGCAGCTGCTTGAGGTCCGGAAGGGCGCGCCGGAGGATCGGCGTGCCGGTGCGCGAGGCCGAGGCCAGGCGGCGCAGCGCGGGCCGGGCGGCGTCCGACAGCGGCTTCAGGTCGCCGGCCAGGGTGCTGAGGGCCGGGGAGCTCTGGCGGAGCGACGCGAGCGTCGGCTTGGCGTCGTCGGCCAGGTCGCGCAGGGAGCGCAGCGCGGGCTTGAGCTCGGAGAGGGTGGCCGGCAGCTTGGCGATGGCCTGGTCGAGCTGGACGCGGTACTGCGACGTCGGCTTCAGGGCCTCGGCCGCGCCGTCGAACGTGCCCGTGATGTCGTTCTTGCGACGGTCGAGCTCGGAGAGGATGGTGTCGCTGGCCTCGACGATGCGGCCGAGCGCGGCCTTGTCGCCCTCGAGCACCGTCAGCGTCTTGCGGGCGTTCGCCAGGAACGGGTTGGATCGGCGGATCGCGGCGTCGAGGTCCTTGCCGCGGGTCGCGAAGCCGGCGCCGAACTCGTTCAGCAGGAGCTGGGTGCGGACGTTGGTGGGCTGACCGAGCATCGCGACGACGAGGTCGAGGTCGACCGGGCTCTGCGTCTGCTGGATGCTGATCGTCGCCGGGTCGTCGTCGGTGCCCTCGAGCGCGGGGGCCGACGGCTTGCCGGGGTCGCACTCGACGAACTTCTCGCCGATCAGCGACTGCGGCAGGATCGTGCAGGTCGCGTCCTTGCGGAAGGGCAGGAAGGCGGGCTCGACGTCCATCGAGATCCGGGCCTTGCGGTCCTTGGTCAGCTCGACCTTGGTGACCTTGCCGACCGTGGCGCCCGCGACGCGGACGTCCTGGCCGGCGCCGACGAACGAGGCGTTGTCGAAGATCGCGTCCAGGCGGGTGTCGCCCGTCGCGCCCTGCGCCCCGGCGTCGCCGCCTCCGCCGCAGCCGGCGAGGACGGGGACGAGCACCACGGCTGTGGCACCCGCGAGCAGGTGACGGCGGACCGGCATCATCGCGTCGCTCCGTTCGTCGCGGTCGGGGTGATCTTGTTGCGACCACCCGGCGGGACCTGGTTGAGATCGCACTTGCCCGCGTGCCCGGCGGGGTTCGGGTTGGAGCCGTCCGGGTGCGTCTGGGCACCGGCGCCCGGGCAGCGCTCCTGCTGGTTGGTCTGCGGCGACGCGAGGCCCGTGCCGAGCAGCGGCGCCAGGACGTCGGTCAGCCCGCCGAGCAGCGGCTGCGCGATCGTGGCGATCGAAGCGGCGTTCACGGTCGGCTGGATCCGGGCGTAGTGCCCGTTGCCGTCGTAGTAGCCGCCGGCCTTGCCGCCGAAGCCGGTGAGCAGGCCCGAGGCGAGGTCCGGCGCGTAGTCGCGGACCTCGGTCGTGATCGGCTTGAGCGTCGGCAGGGCCCGGGACAGCTCGTTCAGGGCCGGCACGACCTGGTTGGCCAGGCGCGGCGTGCGGGCCAGCGTGTCGGAGAGCGACGGCAGCGTGGCGCGCACGTTGCGCAGCAGCGGCACGCCCTCCGCCGTCAGCGGCTCGGCCAGGCGCAGGGTGGTGGCCAGACGCGGGGCGACGGGGCGGACCTCGCGCAGCAGCGGGCGGGCCTCGCGCAGCAGAACCCGGGTGTTGGCGAAGGTGCTGTTGGCGCGACGCAGGAACGACGGCGCCAGCTCGATCGTGCGACGCAGCGCCTCGCGCTCGGCGGCGGTCGCCTTGAGCGTCACCGCGGTGGACTCGAGGCCCTGCTCGAGGTCGCCGGAGTTCTGCGCGAGCGTCGAGGAGACGGCGGCGGAGCCCGTGACGAGCCGCTGCAGGGCGGGCTCGTCCGAGCCGAGCTCGTCGATCGTGCGACGCGTCTGCGACAGGGCGGGCGACAGGCGCTCGAGCACCTGGTTGGTCTGCTTCTCCGCGCCGGAGAACGCGGTCGCGCCGCCGCGGACGAGCGTCTGCAGGTACTCGCGGCCCTTGGCGTCGACCGCGTTGAGGACCTGGTCGATGTCGGTCGCCGACCGGGTGTCCTCGGCCTCGATCGCCTCGCCGCTCTTGATCTTCGGCGCGTTGTCCGGGCCCGGCTCGAGCACCATGATGCGGTTGGCGATCGACGAGAGCGACGAGTTGCGCAGGATGACCCGCGTGCCGCGGTGCAGCGGCTTGTACTCGTCCTTCGTGATCTTCAGCGTCAGGAGCGCCTGGCCGTCGTCGGCCAGCTCGATGTCGGAGACGGTGCCGACGGTGGCGCCGGCGATGCGGACCTGGTTGCCGTTGACGACCTGCCCCGCGTCCTGGAACTTGGCCACGACCTCGTAGGTCCCTGAACCGCCGCCGAGGATCCGTAGGACGACGACGACGGCGACGACCAGCGCGATGACGGGGACGACGATGCGGATGGGTGGCTTTGGCACGAGGTGTCGCGAGAGGGCTCCGGGCGTGAGGTCGCTCACGGATCCCCCCTCGGGACGAGGAATATAGGGACAACGGGAGATGAGGCGCAACCGACAACCGACCCGTGGTCCCCCGTTTGCGACCGCGAGTAGCCATTCCGGGCCACAACCGGGTCGGAGCGTCTCGGGACGGCGACGGCGGGCGGGGCGCCCGACGGGCTACGCTGGGGCCATGCCCGTGCTGTCCGACACCGCGATTCGCCAGTTGGTCACTGACGATCGCCTCCGCATCACCCCCTGGGACGAGGGCGCGGTCCAGCCGGCGTCGGTGGACCTCCGGCTCGGCCGGTCCTTCCGGGTCTTCCATAACCATCGCGTAACGTCGATCGACCTCGCCGACCCGCCCGAGAACCTCACGGAGCAGGTGCTCTGCGAGGGCGACGAGCCGTTCGTGATCCATCCGGGCGAGTTCTGCCTCGGGCGCACGGAGGAGTGGGTCGAGCTGCCGGACGACATCGTCGCCCGCATCGAGGGCAAGAGCTCCCTGGGCCGGCTCGGCCTGATCGTGCACGCCACCGCCGGCTTCTGCGATCCGGGCTGGAAGGGCACGCTGACCCTCGAGCTGGCCAACCTCACGCGCGTCCCGATCCTGCTGCGCCCGGGCCTGCCGATCGCGCAGCTGTCCTTCATGACGCTGGACCAGCCGGCCGCCCGACCCTACGGCCACCCCGACCTGGGCAGCCACTACCACGGCCAGGTCGAGGCGACGGAGTCCCGCTACGAGGGCGGGCCGGCCGGACGCGCGTAGGCCAGCGGGCCGCCCTGCGGGGCGGTCGCCCCGGCGCCGCAGGGCGGGGGCGCCGCCTCGCGCCTCTCCGCCCGGCCGACGGATGCCGCCCCCGCGGGGCGGCGGGCCGCGCGACTACTTCAGGTCGCGCTTGAGGACCTTGCCCGTGGGGTTTCGGGGCAGCTCGTCGAGGAAGACGACCTCGCGCGGGACCTTGTACCGGGCGAGGTTGTCCTTGGCGTAGGCCTTGACGTCGTCCTCCGACAGGTCCTGGCCGCTCTCGAGGACCACGAAGGCCTTCAGGCGCTGGCCGAACTCCTCGTCGTCGACGCCGAGCACGGCGGCCTCGGAGACCGCGTCGTGGGCGGCGAGGAGCTCCTCGAGCTCCGCCGGGAAGACGTTCTCGCCGCCCGAGACGATCATGTCGTCGTCCCGGCCGTCGATGGTGAGCAGGTCGTCGTCGTCGAAGTGCCCGACGTCGCCCGAGGACATCAGGCCGTCGATCAGGTCCTTCGTGCCGCCGCCGGTGTAGCCCTCGAACGGCATCGCGGTGCCGACGAAGATCCGGCCCGTGGTGCCGTGGGGCACGTCGCGGCCCTCGTCGTCGAGGATCCGCACGCGCGAGCCCGTGACGACCTGACCGACGGAGTCCGGGGCCTTGCGCAGGTCCTCCGGGGTGGCGATCGTCGCGATCGCGACCTCGGTCGAGCCGTAGAGGTTGTAGACGACGTCCCCGATGGTGTCCATCGCGCGGGTGGCGAGCGTGCCGCCCAGCTGCGAGCCGCCGGCGAAGACGATCCGCAGCGACGACAGGTCGTGCTTGCGTCCCTGCTTGTCGTGCTCGTCGAGGATGCGGCGCAGCATCACCGGCACGACGATGAGCCCGGTGGCCTTGTGCTCCTCGACGTCCTTCAGCGTCTGCGCGGCGTCGAAGCGGTGGCGGAGGATCAGGGTGTTGCCCAGGCCGACGGCGATCAGGGAGTGCAGCAGCCCGATCGAGTGGAACATCGGGGTGGGCAGCACCGTCGTCTCGCCGCCCTTGAACGGCAGGACCGAGAGCGGGCCGCCGAACGGGGCGAGCGACTTGGGCTGCTGACGGGCGGCGCCCTTCGGGGTGCCCGTGGTGCCGCTGGTCAGGATGATCAGCGACGCGTGGCGCGACGGGGACGGCGGCGGCGTGGTGTCGCCGCGGGAGACGAGGCCGTGGATCGTGTCGTCGGCGTCGTCGCCCTCCGTCGTCGTCCAGGCCCGGTAGCGGCCCGACGGCGCGGAGACCTGCTTGACGACGTCCTCGAACTCCTCGTCGTACACGAGGACCTGGACGCCCTCGCGCTCGGAGACCGACGCGAGCTGCGGGCCCGAGAAGGAGGTGTTCATGAAGATCGCCTTCGCGCCGAGCTTCACGCACGCGAACAGCGCCTCGAGGACGCCCGCGTGGTTGCGCATCATCAGGCCGACGCCGTCGCCGGCGTTCACCCCGGCGGCGCTCCAGGCGTTCGCGAGCGCGTTCGTGCGCTCCTCGAACTGGCCGAAGGTCGTCTCGCCGCGCTCGTCGATGAACGCGATCGCCCCGGGGTCGCGGGTGACCGAGAGCGCCATGATCGCCCCGAGCGGCCCGCGGGTCCGGTAGGCGTGCAGGCCCGCCTTCGCCGTCGCGGGGCTGTTCATCCGCAACAGGCCGGAGCGGACGCAGGCCTTCAGGAACGCTCCCTCCTCCTTGGCCCTGCGCCCGATCAGGGCAGGAGCGCTGAGAACGGACCCGGTGGCGCGCGGCGACATAGGGCGGCAGCGTAGCCGGACCGGACGTCCGGGGGGTGCCCGTCGGCCCGAACCTGACGGAGGCGTCACCTCCAGGTGGGGACGGGACGGGCCACGCGGGTGGGGGCGGGACGGGCCACGCGGGCGGGCCGCGGCGCGACGCGGAGCGGTCGGACTCAGTCGCGCGGGCGACCGAGTCCCGGGCGGACGTGGTCCTCCGAGACGACCGCGTCCGGCGGGACCGCGCCGCCCCGGAGCTCGCGCAGGCGCCCCCCGGCCCGTCGGCGCAGCGGCCCGGCCAGGGCCTCGGCGCGTGCCCGCAGGCGGGCCTCCGTCCCCCGCAGTCCGCGCTCGGCCCGCGACGCGGGGAAGCGGGCGCCGACCGCACCGCGCAGCTCGGCGTGGAGCGTCTCGCCGATGAGCAGCCGTTCCGTCGCCGCGACGGAGCCCTTCCAGAAGAGCCCCTGCAGCTGCTCGCCCAGCGCCAGCTCGACGGCCATCGAGGGCGTCACCCGGATCGTCGGGTCCGCGTGGACCCCGTGCTGCTTGTGGACGAACTCGATGGCTGCCGCGCCGCCGGCCGCGGGGACCGACGAGGCCGCGCCGACGGCGTCCTCCGGCCGGCCCGCCGCCGCCGAGGCCCGGCAGAACCAGTGGTGGTGGCGGTTGCCGAGGTAGGCCCCCTCCCCCGGCAGTCGCCAGGTCAGCTCGTTGAGGATCGACGGGACCTCGAGGTAGCCGGCCTTCGCCACGCGGCTCATCTCCTGGCAGACCCAGATCGGGTCGCGCACGTCCTCCAGCGTCGTGACGCAGAGGACGAGGTCGAACTGGTCGTCCTCGTACGGCCAGGGCTCGCGCGCGCAGAAGTCCGTGCGGGTCCACGTGTCGGCCCCGAAGCGCTCCTGCGGCCCGCCGTAGGAGAAGCCCATCGCCCCGCGCGTCTGGAACGGCATGGCGTCGATGACGTGGGTGGCGCGGTTGAACGGCGCGGCCCAGCCCCCGACGTCGAGGATCTGCGCGTCGTCGGGCAGCGCCAGGATCCGGTCGGTCGCCTCGGGGAGCACCGGCGGACCGTACCGCCGGGAGGCCCCGCCCGCCCGCGAGCGGCGAGGCGCCAGGTCGGCCCATCGCATGTCTCCGGGCTCGCGGGCCGACGACGTCGCCCCCGGAGGATCGGACCGACGCGCGTCTGCCGTCGGTCTCCCGCGGGTACCCCCAGGGTGTCCCGTCACGCGGGCGGGCGTCCACGCCGACGCACCCGGCCCGGCTTGTATACCGGCGGAACGACCTCAGGGTCCGGGGTGCATAGACTGCGGACTGCAAGCGGACAGAGATCACGGAGAGTCCTATGAGCGAGACCCAGGAGACCGGCGCCGACGCGGCGGTCGGCACGGCCCAGGACACGCTGAGCGTCGTCGACAACCGGACCGGCAAGTCCTACGAGGTGCCGATCACGGACGGGACGGTCCGCGCGATGGACTTCCGCGCGATGAAGGTCGACGAGGAGGACTTCGGCCTCATGACCTACGACCCGGCGTTCACCAACACCGCCGCGTGTCGTTCGGCCATCACCTACATCGACGGCGACCGGGGCATCCTCGAGTACCGCGGCTATCCGATCGAGCAGCTCGCCGAGCAGGCGACGTTCCTCGAGGTCGCGTACCTCCTGATCTACGGCGAGCTGCCGAACAAGGAGCAGCTCGAGGAGTGGACGCACGCGATCACGATCCACACGTTCGTGCACGAGAACGTCAAGTCGCTCGTGGAGGGCTTCCGCTACGACGCCCACCCGATGGGCATGCTGCTCTCGTCGGTCGGCGCGCTGTCGACGTTCTACCCCGAGGCGAAGAACATCAAGGACGAGCGGGTCCAGTACGAGCAGATCGTGCGCCTGATCGCCAAGGTCCCGACGCTCGCCGCCTTCGCGTACCGCCACGCGAAGGGCATGCCGTACGTCTACCCCGACAACGACCTCAACTACGCCGAGAACTTCCTCGGCATGCTGTTCAAGGTCGCCGAGCTGAAGTACCAGGCCGACCCGCGCATCGCCAAGGCGCTCGACGTCCTCCTCATCCTGCACGCCGACCACGAGCAGAACTGCTCCACGTCGTCCGTCCGCGCGGTGGGCTCGTCGCAGGTCGACCCGTACTCGGCGGTCTCCGCCGGCATCGCCGCCCTCTACGGCCCGCTGCACGGCGGCGCCAACCAGAGCGTGCTCGAGATGCTCGCCCGCATCGAGAGCGTCGACAACGTTCCGGGCTTCATCGACCGGGTCAAGAACGGCGACGAGAAGCTCATGGGCTTCGGTCACCGCGTCTACAAGAACTTCGACCCGCGCGCGAAGATCCTGAAGAAGGCCGTCGAGGACGTCTTCGAGGCCACCGGGACCGAGAACCCGCTGCTCGAGGTCGCCAAGGAGCTCGAGCGGATCGCGCTGGAGGACGACTACTTCGTCAAGCGCAAGCTCTACCCGAACGTCGACTTCTACTCCGGCCTGATCTACGAGGCCCTCGGCCTGCCGGTCGAGATGTTCACGGTCATGTTCGCCATCGGCCGCACCCCGGGCTGGGTCGCCCAGTGGCTCGAGATGGTCGGCGACAAGGAGCAGAAGATCGCCCGCCCGCGGCAGATCTACACCGGCGACCGCACGCGCGACTACGTGCCGATCGAGAACCGGTAGTCCGGCGCCCGGCCGCCGCCGGGCGCCACCTCCCCCGCCCCCGGGCGGGATGCGACGGGACCGCCCAGGCGGTCCCGTCGTCGTTCCGGGCGGCGCGCGCCGGGTGATCGCCGGCCGGGCGGTGGGCGATCGCCGGCCGGGCGGTGGGGCGCGGCGCGCGGGGATCGGGAGCTCCGCGCCCCGGACCGGCATCCGGACCCGCGGATGTTCGTTCGTGTGCGAGATCAGGTGCGCGTGTGACCGATCCCGTCCGTTCATGTGACCGCGGTCATCGAGAACGTGGCGCGTCCGGAGCATCATCCTTGGTGTGTTCGTTCCGCTCCACGACGGGTCCGAGGTCCTGATCCGTGCGATCGGGCCGCAGGACGCCGCCCTGCTGCGCCGGGCCCACCAGCTGCTCTCGCCGGAGACCGTGCGCGATCGCTTCCTCGGCGCCAAGCCGCGCCTGAGCTCCACGGACGTCCGGTACCTCACCGACGTCGACCAGCACGCGCACGTCGCCCTCGTGGCCGTGGACCGCACGCGCCCCGAGCGGATCCTGGGCGTCGCCCGCTGGGTGCGCGACCCCGCCCGCCCGAGCACGGCCGAGGCCGCGTTCGTCGTCACGGACGACTACCAGGGCACCGGCATCGGCAGCGCCCTGGCGATCGGGCTGGCCGACCGCGCCGTCGAGGAGGGCGTCGCGTCCCTCAGCGGCTCGATGCTCGCGGGCAACCGCGCGTCCGAGGCGCTCTTCCGCCGGATGGGCGGTGAGCTCACGGTCCGCCGCGACGGCATCACCAACGAGGTCACGACGACCCTCCCCGCCGAGTCCGGTCGGCTCGAGCGCCTTGCGGCCAGCCGCCGCATGCGGCCCGGCCGACGCCGGGTCGCCCCGGTCGTCGGCGGGCATCGCCCGCAGCTCGTCGCCTAGACGGGCCGCTGGAGGTCGGCCCGGCGGGGGCTCGGCTGGCCCGGGCCCGG
>NZ_JAURWA010000178.1 GCF_030655195.1 Patulibacter sp.
CCTGGGCCGCCGCCGCGGCCTGCGCGGCGGCGCTCGACGCGCCGTCGCCGGGGCCGTCGATGTGCTCGACGGAGCCCGGTGCCGCGCCGCCCGCCGCGGCGGCGGCCGGGGTGCCCGAGGGCGAGCCGGTCCCCTGGGGCGACGTCGGATCGACGCCGCCGCTGACCCGGGTGGCCTCGTCGTGGATCGTGTCGCGCTCGTCGTCGGCCATGCCCGCCAAGGTACCCCGGCCGTCGGCGCGACACGCCGCGGGACCGTCCGCCCGCGGCCGGGGGACCCCGTATCGTGCCCGCGGATGCCCCGGCTGCGCTCCATCCCCCGTTCCGCCTGGGTGGCCCTGCTGATCGTGATGCTCGTCGGCGGCGGGATCCGTGCCTACCAGGCGCTGAACCCCCAGCCCGAGCTCAGCCAGGACGCCCGCTCCTACACGAGCATCGCGCAGAACATCGCGCTGCGGGACGAGTACACCGGGCGCACGCGCCGCGGGGTCAAGGTGCTGGCCGGCAGCCAGAGGACCGGTGCGGAGATCCGCCGCGACGGCGAGATCAAGGCGCTGCACTGGCCCCCGTTCACCCCGTACGTGTTCGCGACCGCCTACGCGCTGGCCCCCGGCGACCACCCCGCCGGCCGCGAGGACACGGCCCCGCTGCACGCGGCGCAGTGGGCGATCTCGACGGCGACCATCCTCGTCGCCTTCGCGCTGGGCTGGGTGCTCGTCG
The DNA here is from genome assembly GCF_030655195.1 of Patulibacter sp. GTDB lineage: Bacteria > Actinomycetota > Thermoleophilia > Solirubrobacterales > Solirubrobacteraceae > Patulibacter. Next base: position 720 of record NZ_JAURWA010000178.1, read on the forward strand.
GGGCCTGGACCGGGGTGGCGGGCGCGGCCGCCGTCGCGCTGTACCCGCCCCTGGCCTGGGGCCCCAGCAGCCTGCTCTCCGAGCCCCTCGGCGCGTTCTTCGTCGCCTGTGCGTTCACCGCCCTGACCCTGGCCTGGCGGACGCGGCACAGATCGTGGTGGTTCCTGGCCGGGGCGCTGTTCGGGGCCGTGCTCCTCACCCGCACCGACCTGCTCTTCGTGCCGGTCTTCTGCGCCGTCCTCGCGCTCGTCGTCCTCGGCCCGACCGTCGGCTGGCGCCGCGGCGTCCAGAGCGCCGCGCTGCTCCTCGTCGGCGTGGTCGTCGTCGTCTCGCCCTGGACGGTCTACGCCACGGGCAAGTCCGACTCGTTCGTCCCGGTGACCAGCGGCGGCGGATCCGCGCTGTTCGTCGGCACGTTCCTGCCCGGCAACGGGTCCACGTTCGACATGAAGTTCGCGCTGAAGGACGAGACCGTCGCCCGGCACCCGAAGTACAAGGACCGGCCGTACACGACGATCCCCGCCCAGGTCGTCCTGGACGACGTCGCCGCCCGGCACCCGGAGCTCGAGCGGGACGAGGCGCTGTCGAAGGAGGCCAAGGAGAACCTGCGCAAGTACGCGCTGGGGGACCCCGTCGAGTTCGGCAAGATGATGGCCTTCAAGGCCGCGAAGATGTGGACCCGCTACGCCCGCGGCGGCTTCGACAAGACCAACGACTGGTGGACGGCGCTGCACATCGCGCTCGTCGCCCTGGGCGCGATCGGTCTGGTCTGGGGCGTCGTGCGGCGCCGCGACCCGGCCCTCGCGTCGATCGGCCTGGGCATCCTGATCGCGACCGGCGTCCACACCCTCGCCGTCGCGCACGGCCGCTACAACCTGCCGCTGATGCCGGTCCTGCTCGTGGCGGGGTGCGCCGGCTGGACCTGGCTGATCCGCGAGTGGCGCACGGGCCGGGCGGGCGGCCCGCCCGGGTCCTCCCCCACGTCGCGGGCGGCGTCGGACGGTCCGGGCGCGGCGATCGCCTGACCCGGGACGAGGTCGGCCCGCGCTCTCGCGCGGGCCGACGGGTTCCAGAGGCACCGACCGGAATCGAACCGGTGTTCACGGCTTTGCAGGCCGCTGCGTAACCACTCCGCCACGGTGCCCGGACCCGGGCAATGTAGCGATTCCGGTCCCGCAGGCGCCCCCTCGCGACCCCCTCCACACCCGCGCGCCGTCCACGATCACACGCTGCTAACCTGCTGCACCGCAGTACCGGCAGGCGCCATTAGCTCAGTTGGTTAGAGCGCACGCTTGACATGCGTGAGGTCACAAGTTCGAGTCTTGTATGGCGCACCTCGAAGGACCCGAAGGCCCCGCTCCGGCGGGGCCTTCGTCGTTCCCGCCCACCCGCGGTGCTCCGGGCCCTGCCGGGGAGCTCCGCCCGGCGTCCCGGGGGTCCGGCCCGTACCGTAGGGCGAGATGGCCGAGGTCCCCCAGCAGCGCGGCACCGACCGCCCGACCGCCCGCGATCGGCTGATCGCCGGGGTGCACGCCCTGGGCATCCCCGAGACGTGGACCGTCGGGGGCGTCGAGCGCGATCGCCTGATGGGTCGGCCGGAGACCGACGTCGACGTCCTCGCGTGCGGCATCACCGCCGACGAGCTCACGGCGCTCTGCCGCGCCGCCGGCCACCGGCCGCAGCCGCTCGAGGTCGCCGGCCGGCTCGTCGGGGTCCGGGTGCGGGCGGACTTCACGGGTCCCGAGGGTGCCGAGATCGCGCTGGCCCGCACCGAGGTCTCCACCGGCGAGGGCCACGCGGAGTTCGAGATCGTCCCCGTCCCGGTCGCCGAGCACCTGCGCCACCTCGAGCCCGCGGCGCGGGCCGGAGACCCGTCCCTGCGCGAGGCGGTCCTCGCCGACCTGGGTCGCCGGGACTTCACCTGCAACGCGATCGCCCGCAACACGCGCACGGGCGAGGTCCTCGACCCGTACGGCGGAGCGGCGGACATCGCGGCGGGCGTCGTCCGCGCGATCTCGCCCGACAGCTTCCGCGACGACGCGCTGCGCGCGTTCCGGCTGATGGCACGCATCGCCAAGGACGGCACGCGTCCGGACCCCGAGACGGTGCGGCTCGTGCGCGAGGCCGCCGCGTCGATGGCGATCCAGGGCCTGCCCGGCCCCGACGGCGTGGTGCCCCCCGAGCCCGAGCGGGTCACCGACACGGTCACGGCACCGGACGGCACGGTCCGCGAGGTCGTGCGCCGGAGCACCCGGACGAGCCTGACCCAGGACCGCATCCGCGACGAGCTCGTCAAGACCCTCGCGGGGCCCCATGCCGCCGACGCGCTGGGTCTCGCGCTGGACTGGGGGCTGCTCGGCCGGATCCTGCCGGAGCTGACGCCGCTGGTCGGCCTGGCGCAGCGCGACCCGCACCACCGGCTGACGGTGGCCGAGCACGCGCTGCAGGCCGTCGCCGCAGCGGACCGCGACGGGGCGCCGTGGCTGCTGAAGGCCGCGGCCCTGCTCCACGACAGCGGCAAGGCCGAGGTGTTCCGGGACCACGCGGACGGCGGTCGGTCGTTCCACGGCCACGAGGCCGCCTCCGCCCGGCACGCCCGGGTCTGGGCACCGCGGCTGCGGCTCTCCCGTGCGGACCGCGACGACGTCGTCCACCTGATCGAGCACCACGGGTTCCGCGACGCGGAGGGGTTCGCCGACGCGCGCCCGGCGGACCGGGCACGGACCGCACGGCGGTTCCACGCCCGCCACGGCGTCCGCCGCGCGCTGATGCTGGCCGACCTGCGGCGATACGACCGCTCCGCGCGCGGACCCGAGCTCCCCGGGCCGGGAGACCCGGTGCTCCGGGACGCCGAGGCGTTCGCCGGCGGGCTGCGCGACGAGGCCGGGGCGGCGACGACGATCCGCCAGCTCGCGATCGGCGGTGCCGACCTGCAGGACCTCGGCCTGCGGCCCGGGCGCGCCCACGGCGAGGTGCTGCGCGAGCTGCTCGCCCGGGTGGTCGACGACCCGGCGCTGAACGCGTCGGACCGGTTGCGGGCGGACGCCGCGCAACTGATCGCCGAACGCGGGGCCTGACCCGCGCGGCGGACCGCGCCGGGTCAGGCCGCGGCGTGATCCCGGTGCGGCGTGTCGGCGCGCCCGTGCTCGACGCCGTCGTCGGTCGAGAGGGCCAGGGTCGCGAGCCGGGTGTTCCGGAGCTCGTCGAGGCGGTCGTGCTCCTCGACCGTGCTGCGCTCGACGAGGAACGCGAAGAGCGCTCCGAGGCCGGCCCAGAGGACGGCGAGCAGCAGGACGAAGCCGAGGCCCGCGTCGAGCACCAGGCCCGCGAGGGCCGAGACGACGAATCCGGCGGCGCCGAACGCCCAGCCGATCTCGGGACCCGGGCTGCTCGTGTCGCGCTGCATGGTCTGCCCTGTTCCCCCGCCGCGCCGGCCGCGAACGGCCGACGGGCGAGCGATCCGTCCGGCGGGCCGCCGGACGGACGTCCGAGGATCAGTCCCCGGGCCACTCGCCGGTCGCGCGCTCGAACGCCTGGGCGCCGGCACGGTCGACGGCGGCGCGGATGACGCCCGAGATGGCGCCGGAGAGCGCCCCGGCCAGGAGGATCTCGCCCCAGCCGTACTCGCTCTCGAGCGGACCGGGCGGGTCGCCCTCGCCCGCCACGCGCTTCCAGACCTGCTTGGTGATCTGCGCGCCGAGCATGCCGCCGGCGAGGCCGAGGCCGATGCCGACGGGCCGGTACAGGACGTTCATCGGGACCTCCTGCGCCAGACGACGACCAGGACGAGCACGCCCGCCACCGCCGCGATCGTGGCCACGGGGACCTTGTTCTCCTGCACCTGACGACCGGCCTGACCGGCGGCGTCCTGGGCGCTCGAGGCGGCACCCGAGGTGGCCTCCCGGGCCGAGTCGCGGGCGTCCGCCGCGCGGTCCTGCGCGTCGTGCGCGGCGGAGGACGCCTTGGCCTGGGCCGCGGAGGCGACCTCCTCGACCCGCTCCTTCGCGGCGGCCGCGGTGCTCACCACGGCCTCCTTGGCCTGGACGGCACCGTCCTTGGCGGCCTGCTTGCGCTCGTCGATGCCCTCCTTCGCGCGGGCCTTGACGTCGAGCTTGTACGTGAGCGCCTCGACGGTGTCGCCGAGCTCGCCCCGCGTCTCCTCGATCTGCGCCTCGAGCGCCGTCTTCGCGTCGACGTCGGCCGGATCCTCGACCGGGTCAGCGCCCGGTGTGCCGGGCGTCGGCTCGGGGTGCGCGGGCTCCGCGGCGTGGATCTGCTCGACGGTCGCGTCCTCCGTCGGGGTGTCGTCCTGCTTCTTCGAACTCATGCTCGACCGCTCCGGTCCTTGATCTCCTGGACGTCCCTCTGGGTGCTGCCGATCGCGTCCTGCGGCACCGGCGGCACCGCGTCCGTGACCTCCTTCTTGCCCACGAGCGCGGCGATGCCGGCCAGGGCGAGGAGGACGACGGCGACCACCAGTGCGGCGAGCCACCCGTCGAGCGTCGTGGCGAGCGCCAGGATCGCCGCGGCCGTCAGCGCGCCGACGCCGTAGAACGCGATCACGCCGGCGCCGCCGAAGAGCCCGAGACCGATACCGGCCTTCTTGCCCTTCTGCTGCATCTCGAGCTGGGCGAGGCGCAGCTCCTGCCGTACGAGCGTCGCGGTCTGTTGGGAGAGGTCCTGGACGAGTTGCGCCACCGGGCGCTCGTCCTGCGTGGGTGAGGCCATGGAGGTCGTCTTCCCCCTCCGGGTCGCCCCAAAACCGGATCCGCCCACCACCGGTGCGCACGGGACCTCGGCGGACCGGACCGCACCGCGCGTCCGCATCCCCCCATCGGGGGAGCCGAAGGCGTCCACCGGTGGATGAGTATTCGTCACGGCGGTGGACGTTCCGAGTACCGTGTCGTCGTGCGCTGTCCCGGTCGCCCCGACGCCGCCCCCGTTCCCCGCCCCCGTCACGGGGCCCGTCGTTGACGCCTGCCGCGCACCCCGGTGACCCGTCGGACCACGCCGCCTCGGCCGGGCCCGCCGTGGCCGACGTGCAGGTGCGCATCACCGGCGTGCGCGACGGCGCGCACCTCGACGGCCTGATCACGACGATGCGGGGCATCCGCGGGGTCACCGGTGTGACGCTGCGCGCCTACGAGTCGGTGCACGAACCGCTGCTCCTGCTGCGGACGGCACGCCCCGCAGCGGTCGGCAGCGAGCTGCGGGCAGGGCTCGGCCGACAGGTCACCGCGTGCGTCGTGGCGGACGGGCGGATCGACATCGAGCTCGACGGCGGCGGACCGCACGTCGGGCCGCGGCCGGGTCCACGGGCCGGGGCGGCCCGCCCGGCGGGCCGCGCGCCGGGCGCGAACCGGGTCCCGCCCCAGATCCTCGACGCCTGGCTCGGTCCGGCCTCCCCGGCTGCCCGGGTCGTCCACGGCCCCCACGCGACGCCCACGGAGCTGCCCGGCCGACGGACCCGCGGGGCCCCGGGCGCCTGGGCGAGGC
>NZ_JAURWA010000180.1 GCF_030655195.1 Patulibacter sp.
GCGCGGGTCGCGGCCGCCGGCGGCGACGCGCCCCGGGGTCCCATGCGCCCGATCTCCGCCGCCGCCCGCTCCCGCGCGGAGGTCCTCGGGGGCACGCTCCTGCGCGTCCCCGCCGGCGACGTGCGGGTCGGCGCGGCACCCGACGTCTTCTCCTACGACAACGAGCGTCCCCGGCACGACCGCCCCGTCGCGGCCTTCCGGATCGCCCCGCGCCCGGTCACCGTCGCGCAGTGGGACGCGTTCGTCGCCGACGGCGGGACCCGCGACCAGCGCTTCTGGAGCGACGCCGGCTGGGCCTGGCGCGCCGGCGGCGCCGGGAGCGCCGTGAACGACGCGACCGGGGACGGCTCGAGCGGCGGCGGCGGGGCAGGCGGGGGCGCGATCCGCGCTCCCGAGGCGTCCGTCGCGTCCGTCGCGGACCAGGTCGTCTGCCACCTCAACGCCTTCCAGGCGGAGGCGTTCGCCGCCTGGGCGGGCCTGCGCCTGCCGACCGAGGCCGAGTGGGAGCACGCCGCCGCCGCCGGGATCCTCGAGGACGTCGGGACCGTCTGGGAGTGGACCTCGACCGTCTTCCACGGCTACCCGGGCTTCACGGCCCACCCGTACAAGGAGTACTCCGAGGTCTTCTTCGACCGCGGGTACCGCGTCCTCCGCGGCGGCTCCTTCGCCGCCCACCCCCGCGTCGCGACGACCACGTTCCGCAACTGGGACCTGCCCGAGCGGCGACAGATCTTCTCCGGCGTGCGCCTCGCGGCGGACGCCCTGAACACCGACGAGCACCCCGTCGACGACGCACGTCCCGACGCAACGCGCGTGGACGGCGGATCCTCCGCCCCGTCCCCTGCACCCGCCGCACCGACCGGCCGGGAGGCCACACCATGAGCACCACCAACACCGCCGCGTCCGACCTCGTCTCGGTCACCGTCGCCGACGCCGATCCCGCCCCGCGCACCCTCGCCCACGACGTCCACGACGGTCTGACCCAGCCGTTCAAGCAGCTGCCGCCCAAGCACCTCTACGACGACCACGGATCGGACCTCTTCCACGCGATCTGCGACCTGCCGGAGTACTACCCGACCCGCACGGAGCGGGCGATCCTCGTCGAGCGGGCGGAGCAGATCGCGGAGCTCACCGGCGCCGTGGACCTCGTCGAGCTCGGCTCGGGCTTCGCGACGAAGACCGGGGTGCTGCTCGACGCCCTCAAGCGCGCCGGCACGCTGGAGCGCTTCGTGCCGCTCGACGTCTCCGCCCCGACCGTCCACCACTGCGCCGGCGAGGTCGCGGCCGAGTTCGGGATCCCCGTCCACGGCATCGTCGGCGACTTCGAGCGCGACCTCGGGCTGATCCCCGCGCCGATCGGCCCCCGCATCGTCGCGATCCTCGGCGGCACGCTGGGCAACCTGCAGGCCGGCAGCCGCCGCCACTTCCTCAGCCGCCTGCGCGGTCTCCTGGACACGGACGGTCGGCTCCTCGTCGGCATCGACCTCGTCAAGGACCCGGCCGTCATCGAGCTGGCCTACAACGACGCCGCCGGCGTGACGAGCGCGTTCAACCGCAACGTCCTGACCGTGATCAACCGCGAGCTCGGTGCGGACTTCCCGGTCGACGAGTACGAGCACGTCGCGTTCTTCGACCACGAGAACGAGTGGATCGACATCCGCCTGCGCGCGGTGCGCGACCACGCGGTGCGGATCGAGGCGCTCGACCTCACGGTGCGGTTCGCCGCCCGCGAGGAGCTGCGGACGGAGATCTCGTCGAAGTTCACCCGTGAGCGCATCGCCGCGGACCTCGCGGCCGCCGGACTGGAGCTCGAGGACCTGCTGACCGACGCCGACGGCCTCTTCGGCCTGGCGCTGGCGAAGGTCGCGTAGGCCGCACTCGCGGGACGCGCGCCGGTGGCGGCGGGCCACCCGCCGCACCGACGGGTCCGTGGCCTACGGGACCTGGTCCGCCGGGTCGACCGCGCCGTCCTCCGGCGTGGTCGGGGTCGTCGGCGTCGAGCGCGTCGTGGTGGTCGTCGCCGGCGCCTCCTCCGTGACGGTCGTCGTCTCGGTGGGCGTGGTCGTCGTCGGGACCGTCTCGGTCCGCGTGACCGTCTCGGGGGCGACCGTGGTGACCGTCGGCGTGACGGTCTCGGTCGTCGTGGTCGTCGCCGGGGTCGCCTGCGTCTTCGCGGGCGTGCTGCGGCCCTCGCGGAAGATCGTGGTGCTGTCCTTGCCGGCCAGCACCTCCGGCACGGTGATCAGCAGCGCGGCGATGACGAAGCCCAGCAGGCCGGTGACGATCGCCACCTGCCAGCGCCGGCGGTTGCGCGCGGCGACGGCGTGGACGGTCACGGGCTCCGCCCCGACGGCCCCGGGACCCTGGGGCCCGATCGCCGGCGAGACGCGGGTCGGCTGCTCGTCGGGACCGGGGACGACGTCGTGGACGCGCGTGGGATCGGCGTCCGAGAACGGGGTGCCCGGGCCGGTCGGCGCGCCGTAGGGGCCGGGGTCCGACGCCGTGCGCCGCGCGATCGGCAGCGCGGCCGGCAGCGCCGTCGTGACGACCTCGGTCGGCTTGCGCAGCGCCTCGCGGAACACGGCGACCGCGACGGGCGTGAACGCCGCCGAGGCCAGCGTGCCCGGCGCCCACACCTTCGAGCAGATGAACGCCGCCAGCGCGGACGCGACCGCGGTGATGATCAGCGTCTTGAGGTCGAGCGCCCCGGCGGCCGCCGCCGGCGGGGCCGGCTGGGGAGCGGGGGGCTGGACGCGGGTGGGCTGGTGGTACGGCGAGGACATGGGGGAACGCGGGGCGACGGCGGGCCGACCCGTCCTCTGGTTCTAGCGCACCGCGCCGGGCCGCGAGTGGACCCGGGTCACGAACGACGTTCAACCGCGGGGTCCCGGGGCCGCGTCGTCCGGCGCTACGTTCTGCGCACCATGAGCGACCCCCGGACCACCCGTGCCTGGCCCCACCCGGAGGTCGTCGGCGACCTGGCGTCGCTGCGGGCCGCCGCGCCGCTGACGCACTGCATCACCAACGTCGTCGTCTCGAACGTGACGGCCAACGTGCTGCTCGCGGCCGGCGCGTCGCCGGCGATGGTCCACGCGCCGGAGGAGGCCGGGGACCTGGCCGCGATCGCCGGGGGGCTCCTGATCAACCTGGGCACCGTCACCGCCGAGCAGGGCGAGGCCGCCCGGGTCGCCGTCGCCGCGGCCGTCGCCCACGGGGTGCCGTGGGTGCTCGACCCGGTCGCGGTCGGCCCGCTGCCGATGCGCACGGCGCTGGCGCACGAGCTGCTCGAGCGACGCCCGGCCGTGATCCGCGCGAACGCCTCCGAGGTCCTCGCGCTGGCCGGGGGCACCGGGGGTCGCGGCGTCGACGCCACCAGCGGTCCCGAGGCGGCCGTCGACGCGGCGCGCGGACTCGCGGAGAGGACGGGCGCGGTCGTGGCGATCAGCGGCCCGGTCGACCTGCTGGTCACCCCCGGCGGAGTGGTCGAGGTCCCCGGCGGCGACGGGCTGCTGACGCGGGTGACCGGTGCGGGCTGCGCGCTGGGGGCGCTGGTCGCCTCGTTCCTGGCCGTGGCGCCCGACGCGCTGCGGGCGGCGACCGCCGCGCACGCGGTGATCGCCGTCGCCGCGGAGCGGGCCTCGGGCGCCGCGCGGGGCCCCGGATCGTTCGCCGTCGGGCTGCTCGACGAGCTCTCCCGGCTCGAGACCCCCGGGCGCTGACGGGCCCGCGAAGCCGGTCGCAGCGCGCGCATCCGTCGATCCTGTGACGCTTGGTCCATGACCGACGGACAGATCGTGGCGCTCCTGCAGACCCTCGCGGAAGCCGAGACGCACCCGATCGACACCCCCGAGAAGTACGAGCGCCTCCGCCGCGACAGCGTGCAGCCCAAGCAGCTCTCCGAGGTCGACGACTTCGTCACGCGCAAGGGCGGCAGCGTCGAGACCGTCTCGACGCCCGGCTACAAGGGCGGCCCCGCGACGGACGTCGAGTACTACATCGTCCCGACGCGGGCGCTCTACCGCTCCTGAGCCGACGACCCGCCGCGGGACCGCGGTGGGCCCCCGGTCCGACGGACGTCGGGCCACCTGTGGCACCTCGGCGGTCCCGGTTGGACCGGCGTCGAACACGCGTACGCCGCCTTGCGACCTCGGGCGCGATGCGCCGCCCCCGCGGTCACCGAAACTGGGGCATGCCGCTCGTCCGCACCCGTCTCTCCCTCGTCCGCACCGGGCGCTGGCGTCCCGAGTATGAGCTGCGCGAGGACGGCCGCCCGGTCGGCCGCCTGCTCCTCGGCGTTCGACCAGGGAGCCCGGCCGCGACCGCCAGCGTGGGCGACCGCACCTGGACCCTGACGCCGGGCTCCTGCCGTTCATCGGTCGACGCCACCGCCGCCGACGGCTCGGTCGGGGCCGCGCTGCGGGACGGCGAGATCACCCTCGGGGACGCCACGCGCCCGACGGTCACCTGGCGTCGCAACCGCACCGTCGGGGCGTGCGCGGAGCTGACGGCCCACGGCTGCCAGGCCACGCTGCGCATCCGCCGGCGGACGGCCCCGGGCCTCGACGTCGCGATCGACGGCGACCTGCTGGAGCGCGAGCTCCTCGTGCTGCTGGCGGGGTACGACCTGCTGCGGTGAGGCGTGGGCGCGCCGGCGGGCGGGCGCCGGCGGGCGGGCGCCGGCG
>NZ_JAURWA010000184.1 GCF_030655195.1 Patulibacter sp.
CGGGCGGCGCCCTCCTCGCCCCCGCCGGCGCGCGGCGGCGGTGCGCGCGGCGCCGCGCGGTCCGTGCGCGTCGTCGCGTTACCCGGGGGCCGGCGTGGGTAGCGGATCCCCGAAGCCCCACCCCCTCGACCGAGGACCTCCCCATGGCCACCACCCGCCGCATCGCCGACCCCTCCTTCCGCGCCTCCGAGGCGCTCGCGAACGACCTGCAGCGCGTGCACGTCGACCTGATCGACCTGCACCTGCAGGGCAAGCAGGCGCACTGGAACGTCGTCGGCACGAACTTCCGCGACCTGCACCTGCAGCTCGACGAGATCATCGAGGCGGCGCGCCTGTTCTCCGACGACCTCGCGGAGCGCATGCGTGCCATCTACATCACGCCCGACGGCCGCGCCGCGGCCGTCGCCGAGCAGTCGTCCCTGCCGCCGTTCCCCGAGGGCGAGGTCGACACGACCGAGACGGTCGACATGGTGACGGAGCGGCTCTACGCCGTCTGCCGCACGATCCGCGAGGTCCACGACGCGGTCGACGAGGCCGACCCGACCACGGCCGACCTCTTCCACGGCTTCCTCGAGAAGCTGGAGCAGTTCGCCTGGATGGTCGGCGCCGAGAACCGCGTCGCCAACAAGACCGAGCCGACGCCGATCCACGAGTAGGACCGGCCGAACGGCCGACCGCTGCCCTCGCGGTCGGCCCCGGGCCGTCGGTCGGTCGGGCATCGGATGCCCCGCTGGACCGTTGACCGAGCCTCTTCCGGGCAACCGGTCGGCTGAGCCGCCGATCCCCCGATCGGGTGTCCACCGGTGTTGACCCCGAGAGCGGGACCCCCGATGGTGTGTGCGTGCCCGCACACGATCGAACGCCCAGCGCGATCCGCGTCGGCCGCCGTCCCGGCGGGCCCCCGACCGGGGCGACCCGCCGCGGCGCGGCCTACCCGGTGATGTTCTCGCGGACCTGCGCGACGACCTCCGGCGGGACCTCGTCCATGCCGTGGTCGCGCTTGGCGTGCTCCGCGACCTGCTGCAGCACGGCGTCCTCGTCCGCGCCCTCGAACGTGGCGACGCACCCCGGCACGACGCTCCCGCATGCGAACTGCTTCATCTCGGATCCCCTTCTCGTGGTCGGACCGGACCCCGCCCAGCGACGCGTCCCGGCCCCCTCCGCAGACCATATGCCGCGCCGGGGTGCGGCGTGAACCTCGTGGACGACGCGACGAACGTCGAGCTGGACTGGGTCCGCGCGATCGACCTGGCCCTCCAGGACGGCGGTCCGCTGCGCCTGGCCTACCAGCCGATCGTCGACCTGCGCCGCGGCGAGGTCGCCGGCTACGAGGTCCTCGCCCGGTTCGAGCTCGAGGGCCATCCGCCCTTCCCGCTGCCGTGGCTGCACGCCGCGACCGAGCAGGGGCGCCTCAGCGAGCTCGAGCAGACGATCCTCGCCCGCGCGCTGTCCGCCCGGCAGCACCTGCCGCGCAACACGTTCCTCAGCGTCAACCTCAGCGCCGGGATCCTGCTCGAGGTCTCGACCTCGCGGCTCTTCGCCGCCGCGGGGGACCTGCGCGGGCTCGTCGTCGAGCTGACGGAGCACGAGCGGGTCCTGGACTACGACGCCCTGCGCACCGCCTTCGCCCCCACGCTGGCGGCCGGGGCGATGCTGGCGGTCGACGACGCCGGGGCGGGCTACGCGAGCCTCGGGCACGTCCTGGCGCTGCGCCCGTCGTTCGTCAAGCTCGATCGCGCCCTCGTCGAGGACCTGGACCACGAGCGCCACCGCTGCGCCGCCGTTGCCGCGATCGGCGCCATGGCGGGCGAGCTCGACGGGTGGCTGGTGGCCGAGGGCATCGAACGCGCGGGCGAGCTGCGGTCGCTCATGGGCCTCGACGTCCCGCTCGGCCAGGGCTACCTGCTGGGCCGGCCGGGCCCGTCGATGGCCGCCCTCCCGCCCGACGTCGCCGCGGTGCTGCGCGACGGACGCCCCGGCAGGGCCGGCACCCGCCCGGTCTCGTCGCTCCTGGAGGACGTCGTCGTGCGGACCCGTCGCCGGAGCCCCGAGGACCTCGCGGTCGGCGCCCCGCGGGTCCCGGACCCCACCTGCGGGCCGGCCGCGGCGCCGGTGGTGCTCGTCGACGAGCACGGCGTGCCGGTCGCGCTGGAGGTGGACGGCGCGACGACCCCGGCGGGGTCGCGCCCGATGTGCGTGATGCCCGGCGAGGAGGTCGCCGCCGTGGCGCTGCGCGCCTCCGGGCGCCCCGTGGCGGAGCGGCTGCTGCCCGTCGTCTGCTGCGACGAGCTGGGCCGACCGATCGGGGCGATCGCCGTCGACCGCCTGCTCGAGTCGCTCGCCCGCTCGGCCGCGTCGGCCTGAGCGGGCCCCCGCCCGGGGCGCGACGGCCGGGGCCGGCCGTCGCGGGGCGGCGCGGCCGCTAGGTCGTCCGGACGATCAGGACCGAGCAGGGGGCGTGGTGGCTGATCTTGTCGGGCACCGAGCTCAGGAGGAAGCGCTTGGCCTTCGGGTCCGCCATGCCGCGGTTGCCGATGACCAGCAGATCGGCGTGGAGCTCCTCGGCCACGGTGATGATCGCGTCGGCCGGGTCGCCCTCGCGGGAGGCGGTGCGCACGTTCTCGGCCCCGGTCGCCTTGGCCAGCGCGACGGCCTGCTTCAGCGTGTCCTCGACGTCCTCGCGCGGGTTGACGGAGAAGGCCACGTCGGACGGGGCCTGACGGGCCTCGGCCCGGACCCGGCTGCGGGAGACGGGCACGAAGGCGGACACGATGGTCAGGCGGGCGCCGTTCGCGGCCGCGAGGGTGGCCGCGGCCCGGACGGCCTGGTTCGCGGTCTCGGAGCCGTCGGTTCCGACGATGACTGACTTCATCACTGGGGTCCTGTCGTGCTGACGTGGGTGGGCCGGGGCGGTCGCACCCGGACGCCCGCGAGCGGACGCCCCGGCGCCCCGACGCCCCGGGACTGGCCACGAACGTACCGGGGCGGACCTCCGATCGGGGGGATCGTGCTCCCGTGGCCGCCCGCGCTCGCCGTATGTTGGGCGGGATGCACGCGGACCCGCAGCGGTGGCGCCCGGCCCCGTCGCCGATCGACGCACCATGACCGCCGGTCCCCCGGGGGTCCCGGACCTCATCTCCTCGCTCAGCCAGGGGACCGTGCCGATCGTCGTCGAGCCGGTCCACACCGCCGCCCAGGCGGCGGAGCTGGACCTCATGCTGTGGCGCATCCGCGGGACGAGCGCCGTCGAGCTGCGCGAGCTCGACGCCGGCGAGGCCACGTTCGACGTGGGTCTCGGCCGGCCGGTCGCGATGGCCAGCGACCTGCGCACGCTGTTCGGCCGCGACCTGGTCTCGTGCCGCCGCGAGGACGGCGTCTTCCGGGTCCGGCTCTCGGCGCCGCCCGTCACCCACGACCTCGCGGCCCCGGACGGGCACGCCGCACCCCTGACCGGACGCTGGGAGGCCGCGTCGCCCGACGTCCCCGGCCCCGACGACGGGGACGGCACCCCGGTCGGGGACGATCCGGACGAGCCGATCGCCCCGGTGCCGCTGGGGGCCCCGCTGCGGCTGGCGGACCCCGCGGTCCTCGTCGACGCCCTCGACGCGGACCCGACCACCCTCGTCCTGCTCATCGACCACGAGCTCGTGATCCGCGCGGTTCACGGCGGGCTTCCCGCCCCGTGGGGCGACCACGCGCCGCCCGCGGTCGGCGCGTCGCTGAACGACGTGGCCCCGCCCCACCTGCACCGGGGGCTCGCGGATCGCGTCTCGGCGGTCCTGCGCGGTGCGGACGTCGCGCAGGTCTGGACGACGGCGGACGGCGGTGACGCGCACGAGGTCGCGCTGCGCCCCGTGCAGCGCGACGGGCGGGTCATCGGGTGCCGGGCGACGGTGTCGGACGTCTCGGACCGCCGGCACGACCGCGAGCTGCTCCGCGACCTGACGGCCGTGTTCGAGGTCGCCTTCCGCGAGGCGCCGGACGGTCAGGGGCTGCTCGCCCCCGACGGCACCTGGCTGCGCAGCAACCCCGCGCTGCACCGCCTGCTCGGGCGGAGCTCCGGCGAGCTGCGCGGCCGTGCCCTGGCCGACCTGCTCGAGCCGGCGGACGCCGGGCGCGAGGCCGAGCTGCGCCTCGAGGCGGAGCGTGGCGACCGCGAGCGCTACGCCGTCGACCTCGACCCCCGCGTCGCGGCCGCCGCCGGGGTCGGTGTCCGCGTGCTGGCCGCCGCGATCCGGGCGCCCGGCGGCGGCGTCCGCGGCTACGTCGTGCACGCCGTCACGACGGACGAGCTGCCGGACGAGCTGACGCCGGAGATCGTCGAGGGACCGTGGTGAACGGAGCGGCGCGGGGCGCCTGAGCGACGCCCGGAGGCGGTCCGGGAGGGCCCGCCCGCCATCGAACGCACGTTCGCTTGCACGCCGTCCGCACCCGTCCCGAGGATCCCTCGGGACATGAGCACCCTCGCCCACCCCGCCCACCTGCTCCGCCCCCGCCGTCGCCCGGCCCCCGGGCTCCTGGCGCTCGCGCTGCTGCCCGGCGCGGCGTCCGCCGTCGACGCCGTCCCCGCGATCGACGCGCGCGCCGCCCAGGCCCGTCTCGTGGACCTGGGCCTCCTGCGCCCGTCCGCGGCGACCGGCACGTGGAACCCGTCGACCGCCGAGGCCGTGCGGCGCTTCCAGCTGGACCGGGGGCTCGAGCCCAGCGGCGTCGCCGGGGCCGCGACCGCCCGGCGGCTGCGCGACGCGTGAGGGGATCCGCGGCGGACCCCGGGGTAGTAGTTGCATGCGCAACCACTTTGGCGTATGGTCGTCTGACCACCACCCCCGAGGACGGCGACCGCCATGAAGCTCGAAGGCCTGCACCACATCACGATGATCACCGGCGACGCCCGGGCGACCGTCGCCTTCTACGCCGACCTGCTCGGTCTGCGCCTGGTCAAGAAGACCGTCAACTTCGACGCGCCCGAGGCCTACCACCTGTACTTCGGCGACGAGCAGGGCTCGCCGGGCTCGATCCTCACGTGGTTCGAGTTCGCAGGGGCCCAGCCCGGCACCGCCGGCGCGGGGATGGTGCACACCCTCCAGCTCGGGGTCGCCGGCCCGGCCGCGCTCGACTTCTGGGCCGAGCGCCTGGGCTCCGCCGGCCACGCGACCGAGCGGACCGCCGGCGGGCTGGCCTTCCGCGACCACGACGGTCTGCGGCTCGAGCTCGTCGTCGACGAGGGCGGCCCGTCGCTGCGGGCGGAACACCCGGACGTCCCCGCGGAGCACGCGCTGCTCGGCATGCGCGGCGCGCGGGCCTTCGCGGGCCGGGCGCTCGACGCGGACCGCGAGCTGCTGACCGAGACGCTCGGATTCACCGAGACGGGCGAGGGGCAGTACCTCGTCGAGGGTGGCGACCAGCGGTTCCGCTGGGGCTACGACGTCGCGACGTCCCGCGGCCGGCAGGGCGCGGGGACCGTCCACCACATCGCATGGCACGCACGCGACGAGGACCACGTCGCGTGGCAGGAGCGCGCGGCCCGCGCAGGGATGCGGGTCACGCCGGTGATCGATCGCGACTACTTCGACGCGATCTACTTCCAGCAGCCCCAGGGCGTGCTGTTCGAGATCGCGACGACGTCGCCCGGCTTCGCGGTCGACGAGGATCCGGAGCACCTCGGCGAGGCGCTCCGCCTGCCGAAGCAGCACGAGCGTCTGCGCCCGCAGCTGGAGCGGATCCTGGCGCCGATCGACAACCCCCGGACGGCCGGGCGGACGCCCGCCGGCTGAGCTCCCCGCGGCTCGTCGGCGTCGCTGACCCGGGGGCTCCGGGGTGGCGCCGACGACCACGGAGGACGGCCTTCCCGCCAGAGGTGGTCCAACCACTGGACGCCGACCGCGGCGGCACGGTACGGTGCAGGAGTCCGGCCTCTCCTGGGGGCCAGGACGGGACAACACGGTTGCGGGCCCGGGACGGCCCGCCGCCACACACACACGCCGTCGAGCGCCCTTGGATTCGTCCAGGGGCGTTCGGCGTTGTGGGGCCGGACGTGACGCGGACGGCCGGACGCCGCCTCCGCACGGGGCCGATGAGCGGGACGGCGCACACGCCGGGATGCCCGGCCCCCGCGCGGGTAGAGATCCAGGACGCGGCGCTCCGTGCGCCGCCCGCCCCGTCGCGACGAAAGGAAGGGCACCCGATGACCCGCCCGAGCAAGAAGAAGGTCCTGCAGTACCTCAAGGAGGCCCGAGCCTCCGAGCTGGCGCTCACGCGGGTGCTGCAGTCGCAGATCGCGATGACGCCGCAGGGGTCGTTCCGCACCGCCCTGGAGCGTCACCTCTTCGAGACCCGCGAGCACGCCCGCCTGCTGCAGGGCCGCGTCCGCGAGGTCGAGGGGGGCTTCCACCCGGTGGCCGCCGCGATCGGTCTGGCGGAGGGCGTCGTCGGGCAGGCCCTCGCGCTGTCGAAGACGCCGCTGGACCTCGTCCGCGGCTCCGGCGGCGAGGAGAAGGTGCTGAAGAACGCCAAGGACGCCGCCGCGACGGAGACCCTCGAGATCGCCACCTACACGGCCCTCGAGCAGCTGGCCCGTCGGGCCGGCGACGAGGACACCGCCGAGCTGGCCGGGCGGATCAAGCGCGAGGAGGAGCGGATGCTCGACCGCATCCTCGCCGAGATCCCCGGCCTGACCGACGCGGTCTACGCGGCCGAGGTGGGTGGGGATCCGTCGTACGACGCCTCGAAGACGGGTGCGGCCGACGCCGCCCGGGCGGCGGTCGCGGGGGCGAAGGGCGCCGCGGAGAAGGTCGCCGACGGGGCCCGGGACGCCAAGAAGGGCGCCGAGCAGGCCGCCGGCCGCGCGGCCGACGGGGCCCGTGACGCGGCGAAGGACGCGAAGGCCGGCGTCGAGGACGTCGCCGAGCAGGCGACCGTGGCGGCGCAGGACGCGGCCGCGGGCGCGAAGGACGTCGTCGAGGAGGCCGCCGCCGACGCGAAGGCCGCCGCCGAGGAGCGGGCCGGGGCCGCGAAGGCCGCCGCCGAGGAGCAGGCCGACAAGGTCGCGAGCAAGGCTGCAGAGGTCAAGGCCGTCGCGGAGGAGCAGGCCGAGGAGGCCAAGAACGTCGCGAAGGAGCAGGCGGCGAAGGCCGAGGACGCCCCGGACGACCGGGACGACACCGACGCCACCGCGTCGGGCGAGGCGCTCGAGAAGCCGTGGCCGGCGTACGACGAGCTCTCCGCCGAGGAGGTCCTCGCCGTGCTCCTGACCGCCGACGCCGAGATGGCGCAGGCCGTCGTGGCCTACGAGACCGCCAACCAGGGGCGCGCCGAGGTGCTGTCGGCGGCGGAGCGCAAGGCGCCCGCCGCCTGATCCGGTCCGCGCGGCCCCGCTCCAGGGCGGGCGTCGCGCGGGTCCTGCGGACCGCCGCCCTCGGCGAGGGCCGGGAGGCGGCAGCCGGCGCGCGGCGCGCGCCGGCGGACCTCAGGCCGCGATCGGCCGGTCCGGGCTCGGCTCGAGATGCTCGCGCATCCGGGCCGCGGACTGGTCGAGGATGCGGGAGACCTGCATCTGCGAGACCGAGACGCGATCGCCGATCTCGCGCTGCAGGAGCTCGTCGCGGAAGCGCATCTGGACGACGTTGCGATCGCGGTCGCTGAGCACCGTCATCGCGTCCTCGAGCAGGTCGACGTCCTCGACCTGCTGGTAGCCCGCGTCGGACCGCCCGAGCGTGTCGAGCACGTCGCGGTCCTCGCCGGTCGGGAAGCTCAGCGAGTTGACGCGGAAGCAGCCGGCGGCGCGCCGGGCGTCCAGCACCTGGGCCTCGGTGACCTCGAGGCGCCGGGCCAGGTCGGCCACGACGGGGGTGCCGCCCTCGTGCTCGATGCGGGACTCCTCGGCGATCAGGCGCGTCTGGAGCTCCTTCATCGACCGGGGGACGGCGACCGACCAGCAGTGGTCGCGGAAGTGGCGCTTCATCTCGCCGGTGATGGTCGGTGCCGCGTAGGACACGAACCGGTGGGGCCGCGAGAGGTCGAACCCCTCGATGGCCTTGACCAGGCCGAGCATCCCGACCTGGACCAGGTCGTCGAGCTCCTCGCCGCGCCCGACGTACTTGCGGGCGAACGAGCGGACCATCGGCGTGAACCGGCCGACGAGCTCGTCGTAGGACGTGCGGTCTCCGCGGGTGCGGTACCGGGTCAGCAGCTGCCTGTCGCGCAACTCGCGCTGCGTGGCCTCTTCCAACATAGGGGGAACCTCTCGATGCGATGAACCGTGACAGCGGCATCGCTTCGACCGGAGACGGTCGGAGAGACTCTCCACCTGGGAAACTGCGAGCACCGCCGCCCTGGGGGCAACGAAGGTCCGGACCACCGCGGCCCTCATCGGGAAGCGGCGGCTGTCGGGGGAGCCTGATCAGCGGCGCACTCCTCCAGAACCCGTTCCGCACGGGTCCCAAACATCGGAAGGGACATTCCTTCGCGATCTGCACCCGTCCAGCGACGTGCGGCGGCGTACGCGGGGCGACCCCGCCGGGCGCCGGAGTCCGACGGATGCAGGGACGGGCCGGCCGGGCACGGCCGACGGACGCACGCGCATGCCCGGCCGGGTGGGCGCCGGAGTCCGCGCGGGGGCCCGTCCCCCGCACGGACCCCAGCGTGCGTCAGACGCCGGCGCGGTCGATGCGCCGGTGGAAGCGCTCGCCGGCGCGACCGCCGAGGATCGCGGCCAGGAGCGAGATCACGAGGACCGCGATCCCGGCGATGGCACCACCGGTCGTCAGCGAGGAGCCCGACAGCGGGATGCTCGGCAGGTCGAGCTGCGAGAACACGTTGTACTCGGACCCGGCGATGGCGCCGAGCGCCCCGAGGACGACGGTGACGAGGATGCCCAGCACCCACGTCGCGACCGCGTGGCGCACGCCGTCGAAGCGCGCCATCCGGCCCGCCGCGTACCCGCCCGTGTAGTACGCCAGGGCGAAGACGAACACGAGCAGGACGCCGCCGGCGATGCCGATCGTGTCCGCCTCGCTGTCGCTGACGGTGGTGCCGCCGTCGGTCAGGCCGATCGCCGCGCCGGCCGCGGCCAGGATCGCGGCCAGCAGCACCGAGATGCCCAGGGCGACGAGCCAGCCGAGGATCGCCGGGAGGGCGTGGAGGCCGCCGAAGCGCTCGCGCTGACGGGCGCGGAGCCCCGGCTCGGCGTCGACGTGACCGCCGTGGGCGTCGCGGTCCACGCGACGGGCGGCGATCGGGGGCGTGTCGTGCGCACCGTCGGTGGTGGGGCTGCGATCAGCCATGGTGGTCGTCCTTCGTGGGGGTGATGGCCCGGGCGAGACGCCGGAGCCTGGTGCCGACGCCGGGGCGGCCGGTGGTGGGACCGGTCGGAGCGCCGGAGCGACCGGCCGTGGTGCCGGCCGGGCCGTCGGTGCGGTCGACGGCGGGCTGCGTGGCGCCGAGGGACGGGGTGCTCGCGCGGCTCCCTGCGGACGGGGCGCCGACGTCGGTCACCCGGCCCGTGCGGTCGCCGTCCCGGGTTCCTGCGGGTCCGCCCGTGTCCTGCCCCCCGTCGCCGGCCCCACCGGTGGGGTCGATGACGCGGTCGGGGACGACGCGGTGGTCGTCGTCGACGTGCGGGCGGCCGACGAAGCGGGCGTCGGGCACCGGCGCCGCGTGGTCGGTGGCGCCCGTCAGGTGATCGGACGGGGCGGCGTCGAGGTCGCCGGTGGCGTCGACCTGCGGCAGGACGTCCTGGGGATCGTGAGGACCGTCGTGGCGCGCCGCGTCGTCGTGGCGTCCCTCGTCCTCGCTGTGTCCTTCGGCCCCGCGGTGCCCTTCGTCCTCGCGGTGCCCTTCGGCCCCGCGATGTCCCTCGGCGGGGCGGGCCAGGTCGCCGGGCCCCGCCGCTGCGACGCGGTCGCGCTCCGCCAGGTCGGCGGCGCGCTGCTCGCGCTCGGCCCGTTCGGCC
>NZ_JAURWA010000187.1 GCF_030655195.1 Patulibacter sp.
CGGCGCCGCTCCGGCGCTCGCCGCCGGGTGCCGTGCGCCGGCCCCCAGGGCCGCGGGCGCCGGGTCGGCCAAGGCCGCGGTCAAGCGCCTGGTGCGGCGCGCCGGGACCGACCTGACGAAGGCCCCGAAGGTCACGTCGCCGTCGGGGAGGAGGCCGCGGCGGCTCGTCACGGACGACGTCGTCCGTTGCGGGGGCGCGAAGGCCCGGACCGGCGACACGGTGCAGCTGCGGTACTCGCTCGTCCGGTGGGGCGGGAGCAGCAAGGTCGTGGACTCGACGTGGAAGGCCGGCACGGCGCCCGCGTCGCTGCCGTTGGACGAGAAGGTGCTCGTCAAGGGGTTCGTCCGCGGCGTCCGCGGGATGACGCCCGGCAGCCGTCGTCTCGTCGTCGTCCCCCCGCGCCTGGGCTACGGCGACAGCGACGGCGCGGGGGTCCCGCCGAACAGCACGCTGATCTTCGTCGTCGACCTCGTGAGGATCGGCTGACGGACGGCGCCCGGCCGGGGCCGGGCGGGCGACCGTCCCCGCCCGGTCGGCGGGGACGGTCCGGGCGGCTCAGCCGCGCTCCTTGGCGACCTGTGCCGCCAGCTCGGCCGGGCGCGTGCTGACGAGGCGCTGGCGGATCTTCTCCTCCACGGGACCGCGGACGAGCATCGCGAGCATGCGGCCCGGGTCGACCTCGATCTCGTAGGTCGCGCGGGTGCGGCCGCCGCCGAGGTCCTCGAGGGTCCAGGAGCCGTCGAGCTTCTTGACGTCGCCCTTCTCGACCTTCCAGCTCAGCTTCGTCGGCGCCTGGCGGGAGAAGCGCGTGACGACGCTCAGCTCCTTGACCTTGACGTCGGCCGTGATCTTCGCGAGGGCGACCTGCCCGTCGGCGTCGCGCTCGAGCGGCTCGGCGCCGACGATGCCGTCCTGCCACTGGTCGATCGTCTCGATCGCCGTCAGGGTCGCCCAGACCTCGTCGATCGAAGCATCGATCTCACCGGTCGACGTGCCTCCAAGTCCGCTCACGTGCTGCCCTCTCGTCGTGCTCGGCCCCCGGCCCCAGGCGGGCCGGGCGGCTCTCTCGCGGCACGGTACCCCGTCGCGGCGCCCACCACCCATCCGGGTGGACGCCCTGCCCGTGGTCGGCGGCGGAGACCGGGCGAGGCCGCCGTGCCCCGGCGTGGGGCGCGACGTGGCCGCCCGTGTCGGCCCCCGGGGGCGCGCGGACGGACCGCCGTCCACGGGCACGGGCCCGGTCGGGCAGGGGGGGGTAGCCTGTGCGGGCCGATGACGGACTCCGACGCGCCCACCGACGCCGATCCCGCGCAGGACCGCGTCGCCACCGCGCGGACCGGGATCGAACGCCGCCGCATCGACGAGGCCGGCGTCGAGGCCGCCACACGCGACCTGCTCGTCGCGCTCGGCCAGGCGCCCGACGCGCCCGGCACCGCCGACACCCCGCGCCGCGTCGCGAAGGCCTGGGCGGAGATGCTCTCCCCCGAGCCGTTCACCGCGACCACGTTCGAGAACGACGGCGGCTACGACGAGCTCGTCGTCGTCAAGGACATCCCGTTCTGGTCGCTCTGCGAGCACCACCTGCTGCCGTTCCACGGGGTCGCGCACGTCGCCTACCTGCCCGGCGAGCGGATCGTCGGCCTGTCGAAGCTCGCCCGCGTCGTGGACACCTTCGCGCGCGACCTGCAGGTCCAGGAGCGACTGACGACCCAGGTCGCCGACTGGCTGACCGACTCGCTGCAGCCCAAGGGCGTCGGCGTGGTGCTCGAGGCCGAGCACCTCTGCATGGTCGTCCGCGGCGTCCGCAAGTCGGGCAGCCGCACCGTGACCTCGGCGCTGCGGGGCCTCCTGCGCGACGACGCGCGGACCCGGGCGGAGTTCCTCGGCCTCGTCCGCTGAGGCGGGGACCGGGCCACCCGTCCACGGGCACGGGATCGGCGCGCGCGGTCGCGTCCTTCTCGCTACTCTTGCTCGACCACGCCCTCTTAGCTCAGTGGTAGAGCACTTCCATGGTAAGGAAGGGGTCTGGGGTTCGAATCCCCAAGAGGGCTCTGGTACGAAGGCTCCGCTCCGGCGGGGCCTTCGTCGTTCCCGGGCGGCTCCGCGCCGACCGGTCCCTCAGCCCGCGGGCGTCGGGGCCGGCACGTCGGCGTCGGGGCCGGTGCCCATCACGGCTCGGCCGCCGCCGGCGCGGCGGGCCTGCCGACGGGCCTCGGTCGCGTGGTGCAGCCAGCGCTCGGCGCTCATCCCGGGGACGAGCTCCGCCACGCCGATGCTGGCGCGCAGGAAGCCCGGGGGGAGGCCCGGCGCGTCGCACGTCGTCAGGGCCTCCGCGATCCGGTCGGCCACGATCGACGCGCCCGTCAGCCGGGTGTGGGGGAGGAGGACGACGAACTCGTCCTCGCCGGGGTGCGCGCAGTGGTCGCAGTCGCGGACCGTCGAGCGGATCGCCCCCGCGACCGTGCGCAGGAACGCGTCGCCCCGGGCCCGGCCGAGCGTCTCCTCGACCAAGGCGAACTCGTCGAGGTCGATGGCCAGGAGCGACGCGCCGACGCCGTAGCGCTGCGACTCGCGTGCCCGCAGGGCCAGCTCGACGTGCAGGCGCGAGCGGTTCCAGAGACCGGTCAGGCCGTCGTTCTCGGTCCCGGTCCGCAGCTCGTCCTCGAGCTGCCGGCGAGCGGTCATGTCGATCACCTGGGCGACGAACCAGCGCGGCGTCCCGTCGGACTCGCGCACCAGGGCGACGGAGAGCTGCGCGTGGACGACGCGGCCCTCGGCGTGCAGGTAGCGCTTCTCGAGGACGTAGCCGTCGCGGAGCCCCTCGAGCGTCTCGGCGAGCAGCGCCTCGTCCGTGTCGAGGTCCTCGGGGTGGGTGAGGTGGCGGAAGTCGCCCTCCAGCAGCGCCTCCTCGGGATGGCCGAGCAGACGGCAGAACGCGTCGTTGACCTTGAGGAACCGGCCGTCGGGGGCGACGATCGCCTTGCCGATCGGGGCGCGGGCGAAGGACAGCTCGAACATCTCGTCGGCGTCGGCGATCACCGCGGCGTCCCGTCGGCGCGTCGTCACGTCGCGCAGGACGAGGACCGCGCCGGTGCCGTTGGACACGTCGCGGACGGGGGACACCGTGGCCTCGAAGACGCCCGAGCGGTCGAGCGTCTCGAACTCCAGCGCCGAGGCGTCGCCCCGCAGGGCCGCGCGGCAGGCCGGCTCGACGACGTCCCACGGCAGGACCGGCAGCGCCTCGTGCGCGTGCCTGCCCAGCAGCACGTCGCGCGGGAACCCCGCCTTGGCCAGCGCCGTGCCGGCGACGGCCCGGAAGTGCATGCTCTCGTCGAGCACGAGGACGGAGGTGTCCGGGATCGCGTCGAGCACGTTCCGCGCGAGCACGTCGGCGGCGAGGTCGGTGCGCGGCCGCCCGTCGGCGGCCCGCGGGGTCCGCGTGGCCGCGGGGGCGGTTGCGGGGGCCGGGCGGGGCGGGGCCTGGCGCACCGGGGTGCTCGCACGGTCCGACGGCATGGCCCGGTCCTCGAGCGCCCGCGACGCGCGGATCGGTCCGGGGACG
Source organism: Patulibacter sp. (assembly GCF_030655195.1). Lineage (GTDB taxonomy): Bacteria > Actinomycetota > Thermoleophilia > Solirubrobacterales > Solirubrobacteraceae > Patulibacter. The sequence continues at coordinate 3,564 of NZ_JAURWA010000187.1, forward strand.
ACGACGTCGGTCGCACGGCGCCCGGCGGGTGCGGCGGCGGGGCCCGGGGACGCGTCGGTCCGGGTCGGCCCCGGGGCCGCGACCAGTGGCGAGACCGCGCGGATCGGGGCGCCGCCCGGGGCCGTGGGAGCGTCGACGAGCGGGCCGTCCGGGAACCAGGTGCGGGTCGGGTCCAGTGCGACGACGAGCCGGTCGGCGGCGGCGGTGACCGAGACGACGGCGCTCCCGAGGCGGGTCCGGAGCTGGCCGGCGAAGGCCAGCGGCTCCCGCAGCCGGACGCGCAGCTGCACGACCTCGCCGGCCACCGCGCCGACGGCGACGTCCTCGACCTGCCGGAAGCTGCGCATCGTCGCGGTGATCGCGTCGAGCTGGGCCAGGTTCGAGACCGGGCTGACGTGCACGCGCACGTCCCCCTCGCTGAGCGGGGTCAGCGCCAGGGGCACCTCGATCGCGCGCCGCGACGGGGCGTCGGTCGGCCCCGGGTCGGCAGGGGCGGCGGGGCCCGCGGCGTGGCTCGGTGCATCGGTGGTCATGGAGGTCCGTCTTCCCCTGTCGTGCGGCGGTGGGGGGAGGTCATCGGGACCACCGTCTGCGCCGTGCACGTCGTCGTGGACAGATCGTCGGCCTTTGTCCTCCGGGTGCCCAGCGGGATACGACGTATGTCCGTGATCGTTTCCCCCGGCGCGGCGAACACGATTCGCGGCGCCGTGCGCCGACCGGCCTCCGAACCGGGCCCGCGCGTCGCGGGCGGCCCCGTCCTCGGCCTGCGGGCCCGGGACGTCAGGAGATACCGTGGGACCGACCGCCCGGACGGAGCTCCGCGCGCGCGAGCGGCGATCGCCGACCCCCGACGGGCGGTCGAGCGGCACCGCACGCAGGTCCGACCACGAGCGAAGCAGGCGCCATGCCCCCCATGAAGGTCATCTACACCTACACCGACGAGGCTCCCGCCCTCGCGACGCACTCGCTGCTCCCGATCGTCGAGGCGTTCGCCGGCAAGGCCGGCGTCGCGGTCGAGACGCGCGACATCTCGCTGGCCGGCCGCATCCTCGCGCAGTTCCCGGACCTCCTCCCGGAGGAGCAGCGCGTCCCCGACGCCCTCGCCGAGCTCGGCGAGCTGGCCAAGACGCCCGAGGCCAACATCATCAAGCTGCCGAACGTCTCGGCGTCGATCCCGCAGCTGAAGACCGCGATCAAGGAGCTGCAGGGCCAGGGCTTCGCGATCCCGGACTACCCCGAGAACCCGTCGACGGACGACGAGAAGGCCGCCCGCGCCGCGTACGACAACGTCAAGGGCTCCGCCGTCAACCCGGTCCTGCGCGAGGGCAACTCCGACCGTCGTGCCCCCGCCTCGGTCAAGCGCTTCGCGCAGAAGCACCCGCACTCCATGGGCGCCTGGTCGAGCGACACGAAGTCGCACGTCGCCACGATGGACGAGGGCGACTTCCGCCACTCCGAGACGTCCACGACGCTCGCGCAGGACGACGACCTGCGGATCGAGCACGTCGCCGCCGACGGCACCACGACCGTCCTGAAGGCGTCGACGAAGGTCCTGAAGGGCGAGATCGTCGACGCCGCCGTCATGCGGCGCGCCGCGCTGGACGCGTTCCTGAAGGAGCAGGTCGCCGACGCCGCGCAGCAGGGCGTCCTCTTCTCGCTGCACATGAAGGCGACGATGATGAAGGTCTCCGACCCGATCATCTTCGGCCACGGGGTGCGCGCCTACTTCGCCGACGTCTTCGCGAAGCACGGCGAGGATCTCGCCGGCGTCGGCGCGGACCCGAGCGACGGCCTCGCGTCCGTGCTCACCGCGCTGGAGAAGCTGCCCGCCGAGAAGAAGGCCGAGATCGAGGCCGCGATCACCGCGACCTACGAGTCCGGCCCCGACCTCGCCATGGTCGACTCGGGTCGCGGCATCACCAACCTGCACGTCCCGTCCGACGTGATCATCGACGCGTCGATGCCGGCCGCGATCCGCACCTCCGGCCAGATGTGGGACAAGGACGACGCGCTGCAGGACACGAAGTTCGTGATCCCGGACAGCTCCTACGCGCCGCTCTACGCCGAGACCGTCGATTTCTGCCGCGAGAACGGCGCCTTCGACCCGGCGACGATGGGCACGACGCCGAACGTCGGCCTGATGGCGCAGAAGGCCGAGGAGTACGGCTCGCACGACAAGACGTTCGAGATCGAGACGGCGGGCACCGTCCGCGTCGTCGACTCCTCCGGCACCGCGCTGCTCGAGCAGACCGTCGAGGCCGGCGACATCTTCCGCGCCTGCCAGACGAAGGACGCCCCGATCGAGGACTGGGTCCGCCTGGCCGTCGAGCGCGCGCGGGCCACCGGCTCCCCGGCCGTCTTCTGGCTCGACGAGGAGCGCGCCCACGACGCCGAGGTCCTGAAGAAGGTCCGGCCCTACCTCGAGTCGCACGACACCGAGGGCCTGACGATCGAGATCAAGGACGTCGCCGAGGCGACCACCTACACGCTGGCCCGCGCCAAGAAGGGCGAGGACACGATCTCGGTCACCGGCAACGTGCTGCGCGACTACCTGACCGACCTCTTCCCGATCCTCGAGCTGGGCACGAGCGCCAAGATGCTCTCGATCGTCCCGCTGATGCAGGGCGGCGGCCTGTTCGAGACCGGTGCCGGCGGCTCGGCCCCGAAGCACGTCCAGCAGTTCCAGAAGGAGGGTCACCTGCGCTGGGACTCCCTCGGCGAGTTCCTCGCGCTGGCGGTCTCGCTCGAGTTCCTGAGCGACAAGACCGACAACCCGCGCGCCGGCGTCCTCGGCCGCACGCTCGACCAGGCCGTCGGGAAGTTCCTCGACGAGGGCCGCTCCCCGTCGCGCAAGGTCGGCGAGCTCGACAACCGCGGCTCGCACTTCTACCTGGCGCTCTACTGGGCCCAGGCGATCGCGGGCCAGCAGGACGACGCCGAGCTGGCCGCCCTCTTCGGGCCGCTGGCCAAGCGCCTGGAGGACGGCGAGGACGCGATCGTCCAGGAGCTCGCCGACGCGCAGGGCCCCGCGGTGGAGCTCGGCGGGTACTTCCACGTCGACCGCGAGAAGGCCGACGCGGCGATGCGCCCGTCGAAGACGTTCAACGCGGCGCTCGACGCCGTCGACGCCGCCTAGGCGGGCGGTCCTAGCGGGGGCTCGGTGCCCCCGCCCGGACCGCCGGGATCGCGACGCCGACCAGGCCGCGCAGCAGGCCGCCGGTGACGTTCGCCCAGTCGAAGTAGTCGCGCCAGAGCGTGATCCGGCCGTCGTGGACCTCGAAGGTCCCGCAGACCCAGAACGACACCCGCAGCCGGCCGGCCTGCAGCACGTCGGTCCGCTCCGTCAGGACCACCGGGCCGTCCGCGGCGATCCGGTGGTTCACGGCCTCGAACGAGGTGGCGACGCGCGCGAACCCCGTCAGGGCCCGCTCGAGCGCCCGTCGGCCGTGGATCGTCGGCAGCGACACGTTCGAGTAGGCGATGTCGTCGGCCACGTGGCTCAGGGCGCGCTGGACGTCGAGGAGCTCGAGCGACGCCAGGAACGCCCGGACGACGGAGGCCTCGTTGGGCTCGTCGGTGCCGGCGCCGCCGGGGAAGGGCGCGGGTTCGGAGGTCATGCCACGGACGGTAGCCGCTGCCGGTCGGGGTCCGCCAGGGCCGACGGGCCGTCGCCCGGGGCCGCCGTCGCCCGGCACCGTCGGCCGCTCCGCCGCCCGGCGGGTCCGTGCGGCCAAAGTATTTGGTCGCGCAACTACTTCGCGCTACGCTGGAGGCCCCGCACGGCTCTCCGGGCCGCGCCGGGGCCACGACACCGAGGACGCCATGACCGACCCGACCACCTCCACCGCCGCCGACCGGCCGCTCCCCGGCCTGCCGCCCGGCCGCCCCGGACTGGGCGCCGTCCACCTGGCGGTCACCGACCGCGAGCGCGCCCTGGCGTTCTGGCGGGACGTCCTCGGTCTCGAGCTGCTGGACCCCGACGCGCACGAGCTGCGGATGGGGGTCGGCGACCGCGAGCTCGTCGTGCTGCACCCCGGGGTCGGCGGCATCGTCGCGCGCCGGCGGACCGGGCTCTACCACCTGGCCCTGCACCTGCCCAGCGACGAGGAGTTCGCGCGGGTGATGGCGCGGCTGTTCACGATCCGCTGGCCCAACAGCCCCACGGACCACACGTTCACGAAGACGACGTACCTCGACGACCCCGACGGCAACGGGATCGAGCTGGCGCTGGAGACCCCCGAGCGGGTCGGCCGCCTGGACTACAGCGACCACGACTACGCCGTCATCGACGCCGACGGCGTGCGTCGCTCGGGCCGCGACCCCCTCGACATGGAGGAGGTCTTCGGCCACCTGCCGGCCGAGCGCGGCCTGGACCGCCCGCTGCCCCGCGAGACGGTCGTCGGCCACGTCCACCTGCACGTGGGCGACCTCGACGACGCGATGCGCTTCTACGCCGAGGGCCTGGGGCTGGACCGGCACATGTTCGCGCGCGGCATCGGCATGGCCGACGTGACGGTCGACGGCTGGACGCCGCACCTGATCGCCTTCAACGTGTGGAACGGCCCCGACGCGCCGCGGCCCCCGGCCGACACCGCCGGCCTGCGCTTCTTCACCTTCGGCTTCCCGACGGCCGAGGACCGCGACGCGGCCGTCGGTCGGCTGGAGGGCCAGGGCCGCACGGTCCGCCGCGACGCCGCCACCGGCGAGGTCCGCGCACTGGATCCGTCCGGCAACGAGCTGCTGCTGACGGTCCGCGAGGGACGCGACGCATGAGCGCCGGCGAGCACCACGTCCAGGCACCCGGCGGCACGCAGGGCCCGATCGTCCCCGTCGCCGCCGCCCCGCGGCCCGTCGACCCGGGCGTCCGGGTCGGGCACGTCCACCTGCGGACGTCCGACATCGACCGGGTCAAGACGTTCTACGTCGACATCCTGGGCTTCGACGTCGTCAACGAGGCCCGCGGCATCCCCGGCTGGGGGACGACGGGCGACATCCTCTTCCTCTCCGCCGGGGGCTACCACCACCACCTGGGCTTCAACACCTGGAAGTCCGCGGGCGGCGGGCCGCAGCCCGACGGCGTGACGGGGCTGCACCACGTCGCGCTCGTCTACCCGAGCCGCGCCGGCCTGGCCGACGCCGTCCGCCGTCTGCAGCAGGCCGGCTGGCCGCTGCGCCAGTGGTCCGACCACGGCACGCACGAGGCCGTCTACGTCAGCGACCCGGACGGCAACGACGTCGAGCTGATGTGGGACCGCCCGTTCGAGGCGTGGCCGCTGGACGCCGCCGGCCACCTCGCCGGGGAGATGGGCCCCGAGATCGACCTCGACGACCTGCTCGCCGAGCTCGACTGATCGGGCGACCGTCCGCGGGCGCGTGGACGGTCGGTGGAGAGGGGCCGGAAGGGCCTAGACATTCGGCTGACGGTGTTCGCGCTCGGGGTGGACGCCGTCTACCGTCGGCGTCCGACCCACCGGGTGCCGCGATCGCGGCACCACCGGTCCCGCCGACCGGCCTCTCCGGTCGCGCGCCATCCACGGAAGAAGACCCGATGTCCCGCAAGATCCGTTCGACGATCGCCGCCGCGATCGTCACCATCCTCGCCTGCCTGGCGATGAACCCAGCCCCGGCCGGCGCCATCAGCAGGGACGGCAACGACGTCGACCTGCGGGTCGTGAACAACAGCTCGCTCAGCGGCGACGCGCAGTTCTGTCCGAACGGCCACGTGAACATCTCGTACAACTTCAACGTGACGCACGACCCGTGCAACATCATCACGTACTCGAAGAACCTCCACGCCCACGGTGGCGAGGTCCCGAGCTTCAAGGCGGCCCGGCTCGGCGTCATCATGCGCCGGCACAACCACCACGGCCTCTACGTCTACGTCCGCAACCCCAGCATCGGCAAGCCGTACTTCGTCGTCAACGGGCACACCTACACGATGGTCGCGGGCGAGCTGCGGACGATCCACGTCCACGGCGGCGCGATCGTCCGGCTCCACCGTCAGGGCGACAGCGGCGGCCGCAAGATGATGATCCTCGAGATCGTCAAGATGCAGAACCACCAGTAGGGACCACCAGGGGGGCCGACGGCGCGCGCCCGGCGGCGCCCGTCGGCCCGGACCGGGCTCAGTCCGCGGCGCCGACGCCGGCGTGCGCCACCCGCTCCATCTCCGCCACGTCGACGAGCTTCACGCGCGGGCGGCCCTGCGGCTCGCCGAGCGCGACCTCGTGCTCGTCGATCCGCTTCCACCCGGCGTAGTCCACGTGCCGGGGCGCGCGCTCGGACACGAGCGCGGCGATGTCGTCGTCGTGCCTGGGCGGGGTCGGCAGCCGGCCCTCCGCGTGGTCGGCCGCGAGCTGCGCGATCGTGTCGTTCGCGCACTTCTTGTTCGTGCCGATGATCCCCGAGGGGCCGCGCTTGACCCAGCCCGCGGTGTAGAGGCCCGGGATCGGCTCGGCCGTCTCGGGATCGAGGACGCGGCCGTCGACGTTGTTGATCGTCGCCCGCTGGTCGTCGAACGGCACGCCGGGGAGCGGGCGGCCGCGGTAGCCGATGGATCGCAGGACGATGCCGCACTCGATCGTCTCGGTCTCCGAGGTCGGGCGGGCCGACAGCCAGCCGTCGTCGTCGGCGACCAGCTCGTTCTTCACGATCTCGATGCCCTCGACCCGCTCGTCGCCCACGATCTTCACCGGAGAGGCCAGGAACCGGAGGATCACGCGCCGCTTCTTGCCCGCCGGGGTGCGGGTCGAGTACTCCGTGGCGAGCGTGACGTTCTTCTGCTCGCGGGCGTCCGCGCCGTCGCGGTTCAGCCAGTTCCTCGAGCCCTCGTCGAGGTCGACGTCCTCCGGCGAGACGATGATGTCGGCGTCCTCCAGCTCGCCGAGCTCGCGGAGCTCGGGGGTGGTGAACGCGGCCTGCGCCAGGCCGCGCCGGCCGAGGACGACGATCTCCTCGATCTCGGAGCCGGAGAGCGCCTCGATGGCGTGGTCGGCGGTGTCGGTGACCTTCAGCTCGTCCGGGGTCAGGGCGAGCATGCGGGCGACGTCGACGGCGACGTTGCCGTTGCCGATGACCACCGCGCGCTTGGACGACAGGTCGAAGGTGAGGTGGGCGGCGTCCGGGTGGCCGTTGTACCAGGCGACGAAGTCGGTGGCCGCGACGGAGCCGGGGAGGTCCTCGCCGGGGATCCCGAGCCGCCGGTCGTGCGAGGCACCGGTGGTGTAGATCACGGCGTCGTAGCGGTCCACGAGCTCCTGGTGCTCGACGTGCTCGCCGATCTCGACGCCGCCGAAGAAGCGGAAGCCGTCTTTGACCGCGACCTTGTCGTAGGCCTTGATGACCGTCTTGATCTTCGGGTGGTCGGGGGCGACGCCGAAGCGCACGAGGCCGTAGGGCGTGGGGAGGCGGTCGAAGAGGTCGACCCGCACGTCGCCCTGAAGGGCCTTGCCCGACAGCAGCTGGGCGGCGGAGTAGAACCCCGCCGGGCCGGCGCCGACGACGGCGACCTTCAGCGGGTGGGCGGTGGACTCTTCTGCGGTCACGGGGCTCCTCGGGAGGGCGGGCGCGGTCGGGCTGGTCTCCGGCGCCGGTCACGACGTCCGGACGCGATGGCCGATCGACGTCGAGGACGTCGGACCGGAGAGCGCGGACGGCGTTCGGCTTCCCTTCCATCGTACGTCAGGCCGGGGTCCCGCCTCCGCCCGGCACCCCCGTATCCGGGTGGTCCGCTCCGCGGTCCACCCGGACGGGGGGTGACGGGAGCGTGCGGTGTCCACCGCCGATCGGGCCGAACCGATGCCCTCGCGATGTGACAGACGGCCTTGCCTTGTCCACCTACCGGCGCGTAGGCTCGGCCGACGTCGTCGAGGAGGCAGCACCCCGTGTCCGAACGAGCACTCACCCGTCGCGGTCTCCTGGGAGCAGGAGCGGGCGCGGCCGCAGGGGCCGCGGTCCTCGGGGCCGCGGACGCGGACGCCGCGAAGAAGAAGCGGCCCGCGAAGCGCAAGAAGGTCGCGCGACCACGGTCCGTCGACGTCGTCGTGGTCGGCGCCGGGATCTCGGGGCTGACCGCCGCGCGTCGCCTCGCGGCCAAGGGCCGGTCCGTCGTCGTCCTCGAGGCCCGCGACCGCGTCGGCGGCCGGACGCTCAACCACGACGTCGCCCCCGGCCGCCCGGTCGAGGCCGGCGGCGAGTACGTCGGACCGACCCAGACCCGCATCACCGCGCTCTGCAAGGAGCTCGGCGTCGGGATCTACGAGGCCTACCTCAAGGGCGAGAACTCGTACATCGCGGACGGCCGCGTCCAGCGCTACACCGGGGACATCCCGCCGGAGCCCGCGTCGCTGCTGCAGCTCAACGAGATCCTCGGCTCGATCAACGAGCTCTCGCGGTCCGTCGACCTGCAGGACGTCAGCCGCACCCCGAACGCGTCCCGGCTCGAGAGCGACACCATCGCCTCGTGGTTGCGCAGCAAGGGCGCCGTCGTCGACGCCACCCGCGTCCGGCAGCTCGTCGAGTGCCTGATCGAGCCGAGCTTCGGGGCGAGCATGGACGAGGTCTCGCTGCTGCTCTTCGCGCGGTTCGTCGCGCACTCCGGCGACGAGAACCACGTCGGGACCGTCGAGCGGATGCTCGGCAGCAAGAACGGCGCCCAGGACTCGCGCATCCTCGGCGGCAGCCAGCTCGTCTCCTTCGGGCTCGCGCAGGGCCTCGACGTGGTGCTGAACGCCCCGGTGCGCCGGATCGAGCAGGCGAACGGGACGGCGACCGTCGTCTCGGACGGGGGCACCTGGAAGGCGAAGCACGTCGTCGTCGCCGTCCCGCCGCCCCTGGCCGCCGCGATCGACTTCCGGCCGGGCCTGCCGACGGAGCACCGCCAGCTGCTGCAGCGCTCGCCGATGGGCGCCCTGATGAAGATCGAGGCGGTGTACGACACGCCGTTCTGGCGCCAGGACGGGCTGAACGGCGCGGCGGTCGCCGTCGACGACGGCGGCCCCTGCCGCGTCCTCTTCGACAACACCCCGCCCGAGGGCAGCCCCGGCGTCCTCTTCGGCTTCTGCGGCGGCGCCGCCTGGCGGACCTGGGCCGGTCGACCCGTCGCCCAGCGCAAGGCCGCGGCGCTGCAGCAGTTCGCCCGCTACACCGGTCCGCAGGCGCTGAAGGCGAAGGACTACTTCGAGCTGGACTGGGCGCGGGAGCCCTGGTCCGCCGGGGGGCCGGTCGCGCTGCCCGGTCCCGGCACGCTCAGCGGCTACGGCTCGTGGATCCGCCGGCCGCACGGCGTGGTCCACTGGGGCGGCACCGAGACCTCCGACTACTGGGCCGGGTTCATGGACGGCGCGGTGCGGGCGGGCGAGCGCGTCGCGCGGGAGGTCGGGGCATGAGGGGCCGCGCGCTCCTGGCCGGGCCGCTGGTCGCCCTGCTGCTCCTCGCCGGGGCCCCCGCCGCGTCCGCGCACTCCGAGGCCGAGGAGCTCGCCGAGGAGGCCCAGGCCGCGAAGCACCCGGCGCGCCCGGCCCTCGCCCCCGCCGGCGCCGACGCGCTGCGCCTGCGGGCGAAGGCGGCGCCGCCGGCGTCCTACGCCACGGCCGCCCCGCCCGCCCCGCCCGCGAAGGTCCCCGCCGGCGCCCTGCGCGCCGGCGTCGGCCGCGCGGACCTCACACCGCCGAAGGTCGGGTACTTCCTCGGCGGCTGGACCCGCGCGGACCGCGTCGGCCGGGGCGTCTCCACGCGCCTGACCACCAGCGCGCTGGTGCTCGAGAAGGACGGACGTCGCCTGGCGCTCGTCTCGATGGCCGACTTCGCGGTGCCCCAGGGCCTGCAGCAGGCGGTCGCGGCGAAGGTCGCCGACCTCGGGCTGACCGAGCGCAGCATCGTGCTGTCGGCGACCCACACCCACTCGGGCACCGGCGGGTACGCCAACTCGGAGACGCTGAACACCGCCGCCCCGGGTGCCGAGCTGATCCTGTCGAACCCGGCGAGCCTCGCCGGTCTGGTCGCCCCGTCCCCGGCCGACCCCCAGCTCTACACCTTCATCGTCGACCAGATCGCGACGGCGATCCGTCGCGGCGCCACGACGATGGGCCCGGCCTCGGCCGCGTGGGGCCACACGAAGCTCGTCGGTCTGACCCGCAACCGCAGCCTGCCGGCCCGCCTGGCGGACTTCGGGACGACCGACGCGTCGAAGGTGCCGTACGAGAAGACGATCAACCCCAACGTCGACGTCCTGCGCGTGGACCGCCTCGTCGGCGCGACCTGCACGACGACCGTGCGTCGCGCGAAGAGCCGGTCGACGGTCGCGACCCGCCGTGCCCGGGCCGCGTCCCGGACGCTCACCCGCGCCCGCCGCGCCGTCCGGACCGCCCGGGGTGCGAAGGGCCGGTCCGCCCG
>NZ_JAURWA010000190.1 GCF_030655195.1 Patulibacter sp.
GCTGGCGGACGACGCGCTGGGTGCGGTCAAGGACGCCGACGCGGTGGTGCTGGTGACGGAGTGGCAGGAGTTCCGGGACCTCGACCTGTCGGCGGTCGCCGAGGCGATGGCCGGGGACGTGCTGGTCGACGGGCGCAACGCGCTGGACGGCGCGAAGGCCGCCGCCGCCGGCCTGCGCTACGAGGGCATGGGACGCGCCTCGCGGGAGCCCGCCTCCCGCCCGGCGTCGCCGGTCACCGGGGGCTGAGGTGGCCTCGACGCAGGCCGTGATCCTGGTCGGCGGCAAGGGCACGCGCCTGCGGCCACTGACCTCCAACCGGCCCAAGCCGATCGTCCCGCTCGTGGACCGGCCGTTCATGGCCTACATGCTCGAGTGGGTCGCCTCCCACGGCATCACCGACGTCGTCATGTGCTGCGGCTTCCTCGCCGACCAGATGGTCGAGGAGATCGGCGACGGCGAGGCCTACGGCCTGCACATCACCTGGGTCTCCGAGCCGGAGCCGCGTGGGACCGCCGGAGCCCTCTGGTACGCCCACCCGCACCTGCGGGACGAGCGGTTCCTGATGCTCAACGGCGACGTCCTCACGGACATGGACCTCTCGGCGCAGATCGCCCAGCACGAGCGCACCGGCGCCACCGGCACCCTCGCGCTCGTCCCGGTCGAGGACCCCACGGCCTACGGCCTCGTCCGCCTGCACGAGGACCAGTCCGTCCGTGGGTTCCTCGAGAAGCCGACCCCGGAGCAGATCGACACCGACCTGATCTCCGCGGGCGCCTACGTCCTCGAGCCGTCGATCTTCGACCTGATCCCGAAGGACCGCCTCGTCTCGATCGAACGCGAGGTCTGGCCGAAGCTCGTCGGCCACGGCCTCTACGGCTGCGTCCACCGGGGCAAGTACTGGATGGACATCGGGACGCCGCAGCGCTATCTCGAGGGCACGCAGGACATCCTCGCCTGGCGCGTCCGCACGAAGGTCGCCGAGCGTCTGCGCGACGGCCCGGTCGACCCCGGCGCGACGGTCGGCGACGGCGCCGTCGTGGACCGCGCATCGCTCGTCGACACCGGCGCGCGGGTGGGGGACCGGGCCACGATCGGCGCCGGGTCCATCGTCGGCCCGGGTGCGACGATCGGCGACGACGCGATTCTCCAGAACGCCGTCGTCCTCGCCGGCGCGACGGTCGGGGCCGGCGCCCGCCTGCGCGACTGCATCGTCGGCATCGACGCCGTCCTCGGTGACGGCGTCGTCATGTCGGACGCGGCGATGGTCGGCGACGGGGCGCACGTGGCCGAGGGCAACGTGCTCTCGCACGGGCTGCGCGTCGGACCGGGGGCGCAGGTCGCCCCCGGCACCCTCTGGTTCTAGCCCTCGACGGTCACCGGGCGGCACCCACGGGTGTCGCCCGCCGCGGCGCTCTGCGATGCTGGCGGGGATGACCGAGACCGCATCCCACAACGCCCTCGACGCCGCCGTCGTGGCGGCCGTCGATCCCACAGATCAGGTCGCCGACACCCTCGCGATGGGGGACCACCTGCGCGACGCCATGTGGAAGGCCGAGTCGGCCGGTCTGGGTTCCTGGGACAGCCGCGGCGGCCTCGTCGTCGCGGGCATGGGCGGCTCGGCGATCGGCGGCATCCTCGCCCGGGCCGCGCTGGCGGACCAGGCCGGCCGGCCGATCCTCTCGGCCAAGGGCTACGAGCTCCCGCCGTGGACGACGGACGACACCACGGTCCTGTGCGCCAGCTACAGCGGCGACACCGAGGAGACGCTGGCCTGCTTCGAGGCCGCCGGCGTCATCGGTGCCCGCCGCGTCGTCGTGACGTCCGGCGGCGAGCTGGGTCGGCTGGCGCGCGAGGAGGGCGTGCCGGTGATCCCCGTCGCCGGCGGCCTCCAGCCCCGCGCCGCCGTCGGCTATCTGCTCGTCGCGGTGCTCGAGACGGCGGCCGCCTGCGGCGTCGGCCCGTCCCTGCGGGCCGAGCTCGACGTGGCCGCCGACGCGCTGGACACCCTGGCCGGCGAGTGGGGCCCGGGTGGCCCGGACGACGGTGAGGCCAAGACGCTGGCCCGCGCGCTGCACGGCACCGTCCCCGTCATCACCGGGATGGGCCTCACCGCCCCGGTGGCGTACCGCTGGAAGTGCCAGATCAACGAGAACGCCGAGGTCCCGGCGTTCTGGGGCGAGCTGCCCGAGGTCGACCACAACGAGATCGTCGGCTGGAGCGCCGCCGCCAGCGTCGGGAAGCTCTCCGCCGTCCTCCTCGAGGACTGCGACGCCCACCCGCGCCTCGTCCACCGGGCGGAGCTCACCGCCGAGCTCATCCGCGACCAGTCCGCCGGTGTCCACCGCATCCAGTCGCGCGGCGAGACCGCGGTGGAGCGCGTGCTGTCGCTCGTGCTGCTCGGGGACCTCGTGTCGCTCTACCTCGCGGTCCTCCGGGGCACCGACCCGGCTCCGGTCGACGTGATCGATCGCCTCAAGGAGCGCCTGGCCGAGGGCGACTGACCGCTGGGGGCACGCCGACGCGGGCCGTCGCACGCGGACGCGTGCGGGTCCGGGGCGGCGCGGTCCGCCGGGCGACGGCCGCTCCGACGGGATGCCCGGCACCCGTCCTCGCCGGCGTCGGCGAGCCCCCGTGTGTACCCAGGTATCCGAGACGTGAACGTCGTTCGGAGAGCGGGTCGAGCGGCGCCCGCGCAGTGCCTGACGTGCGATAGCGTTGCCGAGGTGCTGCCCGCCATGGTCCTCGCCGCCGGACTCGGAACCCGACTCCGGCCCCTCACGTTCGAGCTCCCCAAGCCCATGGTGCCCCTGCTCGACCGCCCGGCCATGGCCCACACGGTGGACCTGCTGCAGCGGCACGGCGTCGAGCGCATCGTCGCGAACCTGCACTACTTCCCCGACACGATCCGGGACTACTTCGGCGACGAGCTGACGTACGTCGAGGAGGCCGAGCTGCTCGGCACCGCGGGTGGGGTCCGCAACGCGAAGGACTTCTTCGGCGACGAGTCCTTCCTCGTCCTCTCGGGCGACGCGCTCACCGACCTCGACGTCGCGGCGCTGGTCGCGCGGCACGAGGCGTCGGGCGGCGTCGCGACGCTCTGCGTCCGCAAGGTCTCCGACACGAGCGAGTACGGCGTCGTGCTCACCGACGACGACGGCCGGATCACGGGCTTCCAGGAGAAGCCCGACCAGGCCGAGGCGCTGTCGGACCTCGCCAACTGCGGCATGTACGTCTTCTCGCCGGAGATCTTCGACTACTTCCCCGACACGGAGTTCGTCGACTGGGCGGAGGACGTCTTCCCGACCCTCCTCGCCAACGACGTCCCGTTCCACGTCTACGAGATGGACGAGTACTGGAACGACGTCGGCGCGCTCGACGAGCTGCGCAACGGCACGTTCGACGCGCTCAGCGGCGCGCTGCGTCTCGAGGCCCTGCCGGACGCGGGGCCCGAGGCGATCATGGTCGGCCCGGGCTCGTCGCTCGACGCGGCCAGCCTCGTCGAGGGCCCGCTGTGGGTCGGCCGCAACGTCACGATCGGCGAGGGCGTCCGGCTGCAGGGGCCGCTCGTCCTGGGCGACGGCGTCACGGTGGGGGAGGGTGCGGCGATCAAGCGGTCGATCGTCCTGCCCGGCACCGAGATCCAGGCGCACACGATCCTCATCGAGGCGATCACCGGCTCCACCGGGATCGTCGACTCGCTGCGCCCGCGCGCCGAGACGCGCGTCCCGACCTCCTGAGCGGAGCGCGGGGCCGGGGCCCCGCCCGCGCTCTCGCCGGGGGCGCGGGGCCGGGTTTGCCGTTCGACCCCTCCGCGCGAGCGCGGCTCAGATCCGCATGAAGCCGGTGTCGGCCGCGCGCTGATCCGCGTCGGCCTGCTCCTCGGCGGCGGCCTGCTCCTCGGCCTCGCGGGCCGCGGCGGCGGCCTTCGCGGCCTCGGCGCGATCCATCAGGCGCTCCTCGCGGACCGCCTGCTGCTCGGACTCGCGCAGGCCGCGCATGAAGAGGACGCCGAACGCCACGCCCATGATCAACACCTGCTCCGTGGCCATGAGCGCGCCGGCCATGCCTTGGTCGGCCACGGCGGAGAGACCCCAGTAGGTCGGCTGGTCGCTGTAGAAGTCGTAGAGGGCCTTCGGCGCGAACGTCAGCGCCATCCCCAGCAGGCCGACGGTGACCTTCGTGACCCCCATGTAGGCCATCGGCCCCATCGCGGTCATGCGGTCGCGGCCCGGGATCGGGCGCAGCAGGTGCCACCAGTAGAGGAAGCCCACGGCCGTGAAGGTCATGTGCTCCAGCAGGTGGACCGTCGTGTGCTCCGACGCGGCGTTGTAGAGCGCCGGCACGTGCCAGATCCACATGCCCAGCGTGTAGCCGACGAGTCCGAACCAGGGCGTGGCGAGGAAGCCGATGCGCTGCTCGATCCACTGCACGCGCCGCGTGATCGGTCGCATGATGACGCGGTTGAGGCCGAAGAGCAGGAGCAGCGGGAAGACGTCCAGCAGCAGCAGGTGCTGGACCATGTGCATGACCAGGAGGTAGTCGCCCAGGCCGTCGATCGGGTTGCCCTGCGCGACGACGAGCACGAGCCCGCCGGAGAAGAACGAGACCAGGCGCCAGATCGGGGCGTGGCGGCGGTCCGGGGAGCGCCGGACGGTGATCCAGCGACGGATGTAGACGCCCCAGAGGATCGCCGCGAGGAGCAGCGGTGCGAGCTCGGGACCCCACGTGACTGGCGGTGACACGACTCGGAAGTGTTGCACTCCGGACCTTCTCCCGGATCACCCCTGCGGGCCACGATGCGGCCGTGCCACGCTCCCTCGACCTGCTCGCGGCGCTCGTCGCCCCCGGCCGCTGCCTGCACTGCCGGGGGCCGGCCGAGCGCGGGGCGGCCCTGCTCTGCGATCCGTGCCGTGCCCGGCTGCCGTGGCTCCCGGTCGACGGGTGTGCGCGGTGCGGGCTGCCCCGCCCGTGCCCGCCCGGTCGGTGCCCCGCCCGTGGTGCGGCGTTCGCGGCGGCGTGGGCGCCGCTCGCCTACGAGGGGCCCGCCCGGGCCCTGGCGATCGCCGGCAAGGAGCGGTCGGCGCGGCGGGTGGCGCCGTGGTTCGCGGCGGCCATGGTCGCCCGGGCGCCCGCCGCCGTCGTCGAGGGCGCGGCGGCGGTGGTGGCGGTGCCCGCCGATCCGGTCCGCGGCCGTCGCCGCGGGGAGGACCACGCGGCGCTCCTCGCCGACGGTGTGGCCACCGCGCTCGGCGTCCCCGTCCTCCGGGCGCTGGTCCGCACGCGTTCGGCGACGGCGCAGCACCTGCAGGACCGTGCGGGTCGCGCGCGGGCCGTGCCGCCGTCCGTGGTGGTCCGGCCGCCGGACCGCGTCCTGCTCGTCGACGACGTGCACACGACCGGCGCGACGCTGCGCGCCTGTGCGACCGCGCTGCGGGACGGCGGGGCCCGGCGGGTCGGGGTGCTCACGGCGCTGCGCACCCTGCGTTGAGGCGCACGGGCGCGAGGGTCTACGGTTGCCCCAGCGATGAAGCAGCAGCTGCGCCCCCTCTTCGACCGCGTCGTCATCAAGGAGCTCGAGCCCGACCGCGTCCGTCGCTCCGGCCTCGTGGTCCCGCCCGGCACCCACGAGCCGCCGCCCCAGCACGGCATCGTCCTGCGGGTCGGTCCCGGGTTGGACTGGTGGCAGCAGGCCGGCGTGCGCATGCCCGTCCAGCCGGGGGACCACGTGGTGTTCCCCGCCTCGGCCGGCAGCTGGATCGACGTGGAGGAGGAGCGGCTGCTCGTCTGCCGCGTCGGGGAGCTGCTGGGTGCGCTGGAGGCCTTCGGGGCGGACGACGGCGAGGATCCCGTCGACTCCGAGGACTGACCCCGGACCGCGCTACCAGCCGGGCTCTGCCACGTCCAGCGCCGCGGGTCCATATCAGGCGGAACTCTTCGATGTCGTCTGCCCTTGCGCCGCGTCCCCGCCGGGTGTTACTTTCGCGTTACCGCTGGATTCCAACCCCAAAAAGGAGCGCCATGCGGATCGAAGTGAAGGGTCGCAACTACCCGGTCACTGAGGAGATGCGCGACTGTGTCGCGCGTCGCTTCCGGAAGGTCGATGCCCAGGTCTCGGAGTTCGCCGAGCTGGAGATCGAGCTGTCGGAGGCCCGGAACCCCGCGATCGCGGAGCCGTTCCAGGCCTCGGCGACGCTGCGACTCAAGGGGGTGACGCTCCGATCCCACGACTCCAGTCGCGACATGAAGCACGCGATCCACCTGATCGAGGAGGAACTCACGCGTCAGGTGAAGCGCCAGAACGTCAAGCGCCGCCACCGACGCGACGCCCGCCGCACCGTCCAGGCCCGCCGGGCCGGGGCCGAGGGCGCGGCACCGCCCGCCTGATCCCCGCCGCCCCGTCCCGAGCGCCCCGCGCGTCGCCCCTCCCGGGGTGACGGCGGGGCGCTCGGTCGTCGTGGGGAGGGAGCCGCCCGGGGTTCCGAAGACCGCTGGTACGCTGGATCCATGGGCATTCTTTCGCGCGCGCTGAGCATCGGCGAGGGCAAGCTGCTGCGCGAGTACGAGAAGCGCGTGGCACGCATCTCGGCGTTCGAGCCGGAGCTCGAGCTGGCGGACGACGCCGAGCTGCTGGAGCGCTTCACGGGCCTGCGCGAGGAGGCCCGGAACGGCCGCGACCTCGACGACCTGCTGCCGGAGGTCTTCGCGATCGTCCGGGAGCAGTCCAAGCGCACGCTGGGGATGCGGCACTTCGACGTGCAGCTCATCGGCGGGCAGGTGCTGCACGGCGGCTCGATCGCCGAGATGCGCACGGGCGAGGGCAAGACGCTGACCGCGACGCTCGCGGTGGTCCTGAACGCGATGCCCGGCAACGGCGTCCACCTCGTGACGGTCAACGACTACCTCGCGGCGCGCGACGCCGAGTGGATGGGCCGGCTGTACAACGCGCTGGGCCTGTCGATCGGCGTGCTGCAGAGCCAGCAGGCCTACGAGGACAAGCGCGCCGCCTACGCGTCGGACATCACCTACGGGACGAACTCCGAGTTCGGCTTCGACTACCTGCGCGACAACATGGCGCAGTCGCTCGAGGAGAAGGTCCAGCACGGCGGCCGCATCGGCGAGGACGGCAAGCCCGTCGCGATGCACAACTTCGCGATCGTCGACGAGGTCGACAACATCCTCATCGACGAGGCGCGGACCCCGCTGATCATCTCCGGCGCCCCCGAGAAGGCCGCCGACCTCTACATCACGTTCGCGAAGCTCGCGAAGACGATGACGACGGGCAAGAAGCCCGAGGGCATGGACCCGAAGACGAAGAAGGAGTTCGTCGCGGACTACGACTTCGAGTTCGACGAGAAGCACAAGACCGTCGCGGTCTCGGAGCAGGGCGTCGAGAAGGCCGAGCGGTTCCTCGGCATCGACCACCTGTACCGCGCCGAGAACGGCCACCTGGTCAACCACCTGCACCAGTCGCTGAAGGCCGAGTCCCTCTACAAGCGCGACAAGGACTACGCCGTCGTCGACGGCGAGGTCGCGATCATCGACGAGCACACCGGGCGCATCCTCGAGGGCCGCCGCTGGTCCGAGGGCCTGCACCAGGCCGTCGAGGCGAAGGAGGGCGTGGCGGTCCAGGAGGAGAACCAGACGCTCGCCACGGTCACGCTGCAGAACTTCTTCCGCATGTACAAGAAGCTCGGCGGCATGACCGGCACGGCCATGACCGAGGCCACCGAGTTCCAGAAGATCTACAAGCTCGGCGTCATCCCGGTCCCGACGAACCAGCCCGTCGCCCGTGTGGACCGCAACGACGACGTCTACAAGACCAAGGACGGCAAGTGGTCCGCCGTCACGCGCGAGGTCGTCGAGCGCCACGCCGCGCAGCAGCCGGTGCTCGTAGGCACCGTGTCCGTCGAGGTCTCCGAGCTGCTCTCGGGGCTCTTCACGAAGGCCGGCATCCAGCACACCGTCCTGAACGCCAAGCCGGAGTTCGCCGCCATCGAGGGCGAGACGGTCGCCGAGGCCGGGCGCCCCGGTGCGGTCACCATCGCCACGAACATGGCCGGCCGCGGCGTCGACATCAAGCTCGGCGGCGACCCGGAGCACCTGCTGCGCAAGCAGCTGCGGCAGAAGGGCCTGACGCCCGGCGACGAGGGGTACGACGAGGCGTTCGCCGCGGGACTGGACGAGATCAAGGAGCGCTGCGCCGCCGACCGCGAGACGGTCGTCGAGGCGGGCGGGCTCTTCATCTGCGGCACCGAGCGCCACGAGTCGCGCCGCATCGACAACCAGCTGCGCGGGCGCGCGGGCCGCCAGGGCGACCCGGGCGAGTCGCGGTTCTTCCTCTCCGCCCAGGACGACCTCGTCCGCATCTTCGCGGGCGACCGCATCTACAAGATCCTCGACCGCTTCCAGGCCGTCGACGACGAGGGCCACGAGCTGCCGATCTCCGCCGGCATGCTGACGAAGCAGATCGAGAAGGCCCAGCGCACCGTCGAGGAGCGCAACTTCCTGATCCGCAAGCGCGTCCTGGAGTACGACGACGTCTCCAACGAGCAGCGCCGCGTGGTCTACGCCTACCGCGACCAGATCCTCGAGGGCCGTGACATGAGCGGCGACGCGCGGGAGGAGCTCGGCAACGTCATCTCGCGCGCGCTGGACGAGTACCTGCCCTCGTCCGACTTCGAGCTGTGGGACGTCGACGGGCTGTTCAACAACCTGCAGGCCCTCTGGCCCGTCGGCCTGGACCGCGAGTCGATGGACCCCGACAGCACCGACCGCGAGGTCCTGCTGCGGGAGCTGCACGAGGACGCGATCGCCGCGTACGAGACGCGCGAGGAGGAGATCGGCTCGGAGCTCATGCGTCAGGTCGAGCGCTACCTCCTGCTGTCGATCATCGACCAGCGCTGGCGCGAGCACCTCTACGACATGGACTACCTGCGCGAGGGCATCCACCTCCGCGGCTACGCCCAGATCGAGCCGATCGTCGCGTACAAGAACGAGGGCTACGACCTCTTCCAGGACCTGATGGCGTCGATCTGGGGCGACTTCGCCCAGATGGTCTTCAACGTCGAGATCGAGGTCGAGGAGCCGATCGCGGACCCGGCCGGTCCCGGTCAGGGCGCCCCGGCGCAGTCCTACAACTACTTCGGTGGCAGCGGCGGCGGCACGACGTCGCTCGAGGAGCTCGCCGGCGACGTCGACACCGCCGCGCTGGCGACGTACGGGCCGGGCGACGACGAGGAGCAGGTCGCCGCGCCGGCGGTGCAGCAGCGCTTCAGCACCGAGCACGACCAGCTCGGGCGCAACGAGCTCTGCTGGTGCGGCTCGGGCCGCAAGTACAAGAAGTGCCACGGCGCCAACGCCTGAGGGCCGTCGCGGCGGGTCCCGCCCCGAGCACCTCGGGGTGAGGGCGCGCCGCGGCCTGACGGCGTGCCGGCACCCGAGGGGTGTCGTCGGCCGCCTGCGCCCCTATCCTGCAGCGGGATGCCGTCGCTGCGCACCCCCAGCCCGCCGCTCCGCTCCGGCGGGGTGATGCTGCGGGCCCTGCGCGGCGGCGACGTGCCCGCGATCACCGAGGCCTGCCAGGACGAGGCCATCCAGCGCTGGACCCGGGTCCCCGCTCCTTACCGCGAGTCGGACGCCCGCGGCTGGATCGCCGCGATGCGGGCCCGCGAACGGGCGGGCGAGGCGCTGGAGCTCGCGATCGCCGACGCCGAGACCGGACTGCTGATCGGGGCGATCGGGATCGTCACGCTCAACTGGCGCCACCGGGCCGGCGAGATCGGCTGCTGGGTCACGCCGAGCATCCGCGGCACCGGCATCGGCACGACGGCCCTGCGCCTGCTGTCCCGCTGGTCGCTGGGACCGCTCGGCCTGGAGCGCGTCGAGCTGCGCATCTGGGAGGGCAACGACGCGTCGCGGATGGCCGCCGAGCGCGCCGGCTTCGCCCACGAGGGCACGCTCCGCGGACTGGTCATCGACCGGCTCGGCGGTGAGGTCCGGCGCGACGTCGACATCTACGGGCTGCTGCGCTCGGACGTCGCCGCGGAGAACGCCCCGGAGCGGCGGGCGGAGCTCGGCGGGGGCCGCGTGCCGATCTCCGCCGCCCGCGCCCGCAGGTAGTCGGGCCTCCCGGCGGGGCCGGGAGCGGCCCGGCCACCGCGTGGTGACGCCCGTCCCCGCGCGGCCGGGCCGTTCGGCCCGCTCGCCCGCCGGTCGTCCCGCCCCGTCGGGACGGGCGTCACGCCGCGATCGCCCGGTACAGTCGGAGGTGATGGCCGTCCCCGAAGACACCCCCGAACGCCTCACCGTCGCCCGCCGGCGGTTCGACGACCTCGAGCCGCACCTCCGTCCCGAGGAGCTCCGTGCGCGGGTCGCCGAGCTCGAGGAGGACATGGGCGATGCGGGGTTCTGGGACGACCAGGACCGCGCCACGAAGATCAACTCGGAGTACGCCCGGGCGTCCGCCAAGCTGAACGTGCACGACGGGCTGAAGCAGGACCTCGACGACCTCGACGAGATGCTCGAGATGGCGGCGGAGGACGACGAGATGGCGGCGGAGCTCGCGCAGCAGCTCGAGTCCGTCGGCAAGCGCCTCGACGGCCTGGAGGAGGAGCGGCTGTTCACCGGCGACTACGACGCCGGGGACGCGCTGATCACCATCAACGCCGGCGCGGGCGGCACGGACGCGCAGGACTGGGCCGAGATGGTCCTGCGGATGGAGATGAAGTGGGCCGAGACCCGCGGGCTGAAGGTCGACCTGATGGAGCTCTCCGAGGGGGAGCAGGCCGGCATCAAGTCGGCGACCTTCCGCGCCGCCGGCGACCACGCCTACGGGCTGTTCGGCGCGGAGCGCGGGGTGCACCGCCTCGTCCGCATCTCGCCGTTCGATTCCCAGGGCCGGCGGCAGACCGCCTTCGCCGGTCTCGAGGTCGCGCCCGTCGTGGACGAGGTCGGCGACATCGAGGTCCGCGACGAAGACCTGCGCGTCGACACCTACCGCGCTTCCGGAGCCGGCGGCCAGCACGTCAACAAGACCGACTCGGCCGTGCGCCTGACGCACCTGCCCACCGGCATCGTCGTCGCCTGCCAGCAGGAGCGCTCGCAGACCGCCAACAAGGTGATGGCGATGAAGATGCTCTACGGCAAGATCGTCGAGCAGGCCGAGCGGGAGCGGGCCGAGGAGATCGCCAAGGAGAAGGGCGAGAGCCAGGACGTCGGCTGGGGCTCGCAGATCCGCTCCTACGTGCTCAACCCGTACACCATGGTCAAGGACCTCCGGACGGGCGTGGAGACGGGCAACGTGCAGCTCGTGCTCGACGGCGCCCTCGACGAGTTCGTCCGCGCGTGGCTGCTGCAGCAGGCCGGCCAGTCCGAGGCCGCCGCGACGCAGACCGCCGACGGCTAGCGCGAGAACGGGCTCGCGTCCCGCGCGTCGCGGGGCCGGGCCCCGACGGTCGACGTGGCGTGTGCCGGGACCCGACGGGCGCAGGCCAGGCGCCGGGAACGCGGCCCACCGGTACCGGTTGGCCAGCCAGCCAGTCACCGAGTAAGATGTGGCACCTCCTACGCCGGACATGCCCGTCCGCGTGGCGACCACGACCCCCGGGAGCCCCACGATGGCCATCGACTTCACCTTCACCGACGAGCAGCAGGCCTACCGCGACGCCCTGCGCGAGACCTTCAAGCGCGAGGCCGGCACGTCGGAGCAGCTCGAGAAGCTGACGGACGGGCACTCCAGCCACCACAGCGCGGACCTGTCCAAGAAGCTCGGCGCGGCTGGACTGTTGGCCCCGAGCCTCGAGGAGGAGTTCGGCGGCGCCGGCGCCGGCATCGTCGAGGAGATGATCCTGCTGGAGGAGATGACCCGTCGGCAGGCGCCGATCGGCGCCTACGCCGTCTCGCTGATCGTTGCGGGCGCGACCCAGAAGTTCGGCACGCCGGAGCAGAAGGCGCTCGTCCTGGGCAACGTCGCCGCCGGCGGCGTCGAGGCGATCGCGATGTCCGAGCCCGAGGCCGGCTCCGACGTGGCCGCCCTGACGACGACGGCCGAGAAGGTCGACGGCGGCTGGAAGCTCAACGGCGTCAAGGTCTGGATCTCCAACGCCCACATCGCCGACCGGATCCTCATCGTCTGCCGCGACAAGAACTCGACCGGGGCCAAGCACGAGGGCCTCTGCATGATCTGGATCGACCCGAAGGCCGACGGCGTCCGGGTCGACGGGATCGACACGATCAACGGGTACCGCGAGGTCAACTACGTCTACCTCGACGACGTCTTCGCGGCGGACGACGCGCTGCTCGGCCAGGCCGGCAACGGTTGGATCCAGCTCATGGCGGGTCTCAACGTCGAGCGCCTGATCATCGGTGGCATCGCGCTGGGGCAGGCGAAGCTGGCCCTCGACGAGGCGCTGAGCTACGGCAAGGACCGCAAGCAGTTCGGGCGCTCCATCAGCTCGTTCCAGGTCCAGCAGCACCGCCTGGTCGACATGGCCACCGAGATCGAGCTCGCGCACCTGCTGATCTACAAGGTCGCGGCGGACGTCGACCGCGACCCGACGGCGATGTTCCCGAAGGAGGCCTCGATGGCGAAGGTCTGGGCCACCGAGACCGCCGAGCGGGCCGTGAACGCCTCGTTCAAGATCCACGGCGGCTACGGCTACGCGACGGAGTACCCGATCGCCCGCCAGGTCGCCCACTCGCTCGTCGCCACCACCTTCGGCGGCACGAACGACATCCAGCGCAACATCATCGCCAAGGTGATGGGGCTCTAGAGGGAGACCAGGCGGGTCCCGCCCCGAGCGTCGCGGGGCGCGACCGCGTCGGACTGCGGCGCGGCTCGGGGCACCCGTGGGGGACGCGGGCCCTGCCGGCGCGCAGGCGGTCCGCGCGGCGGGCACTGGTCGGTCGGCCGCCCCACCTATCCTCGGGGGACGATGGTGACGCTCGACACGACGGCCGCGCTCGACGATCTGATCGAGCGGGCGCTCGCCGAGGACCTCGGCGACGCGGGCGACGTCACCGCCCAGGCCACGGTGCCGGAGGACCTGCAGGGTCGCGCGACCGTCCGGCAGAAGGCCCCCGGCGTGATCTCCGGGCTCGACGCGTTCCAGCGCGTGCTCCGTGCGGTCGACCCGTCGGTCTCGTACGAGCCGCTCGTCGAGGAGGGCGTGTGGCGCGAGGACGGCCCCGTGCTGGCCGCGGAGGGCTCCGCCCGGTCGATCCTCGCCGCCGAGCGCACGGCGCTGAACATCGTCGGCCGGCTGTCCGGCGTCGCGACGATGACCCGCCGCTACGCCGACGCGGTGCAGGGCACGCGCGCGGTGATCCTCGACACCCGCAAGACCACCCCGGGGATGCGCCTGCTCGAGAAGCGCGCCGTCCTCACCGGTGGCGGCGCGAACCACCGGATCGGGCTCTTCGACGAGATCCTGATCAAGGAGAACCACGCGGCGATGGCCGGCGGCGTGGGGGAGGCCGTGCGCGCCGCGCACGCGCTCCGCCCCGACCTGCCGCTCGTCGTCGAGTGCCAGGACCTCCGCGAGGTCAAGGTCGCGCTGCACACCGCCGGCGACCTGGGCCTCGAGCGCTTCCGGATCCTGCTGGACAACATGGACCACGCCGACATGCGGAAGGCCGTCGCGATGTCCGACGGCCGCGTCCCGCTCGAGGCGTCCGGCAACGTGTCGCTGGCCACCGTCGGAGCGATCGCTGCGACCGGCGTAGACTTCATCTCCTCGGGGGCACTGACGCACTCCGCCCCCGTCCTGGACCTCTCCCTGATCCTGGAGCCCCGCACGTGAGCACCTCGCTGCCCATGGCCGACGACCCCGTCCGCGCCGGAATCCCCGCCCTCCCCGCGGAGGACCTGAAGGCCCTGTCGGAGGAGATCCGCGCGCTGGCCGCGGAGAAGGGGGCCGTCATCCTGGCCCACAACTACCAGCTGCCCGAGGTCCAGGACGTCGCCGACGTCGTCGGCGACTCGCTCGGCCTGTCGATCGAGGCGTCGAAGACCGACGCGCAGACCATCGTCTTCTGCGGCGTGCACTTCATGGCCGAGTCGGCCTCGGTCCTGTCGCCCGACAAGACGGTGCTGATCCCCGACGTCGACGCCGGCTGCTCCCTGGCGGACTCGATCACGCCGGAGCAGCTCAAGGGGTGGCAGGAGAAGCACCCCGGGGCGATCACGGTGATGTACGTCAACACGACCGCCGAGGTCAAGGCGCTCACGGACTACTGCGTCACCTCGAGCAACGCCGTCCCCGTGGTCGAGCGGATCTACCGGGACCACGGACCGGACACCGAGATCCTCTTCGGGCCCGACATGTTCCTCGGCTCGTTCGTCGAGAAGCAGGTGCCCCACAGGCCGGGCAGCTTCCACGTGTGGGACGGCGAGTGCCACGTCCACGCGGGCATCCGACCGTCGGACATCGACCGCGTCCGCGGCGAGCACCCCGACGCCGAGTTCCTGATCCACCCGGAGTGCGGCTGCTCGACGCAGGCGATGGAGTACGTGGCGGCCGGCGACGTCGACTCCTCCGGCGTGCACATGCTCTCGACGGGCGGGATGCTCGACTTCGCGCACGAGGAGGCCGCCAAGGGCCCGGCGGCCGACGGCAAGCGCCGCACGACGATCGTCGCGACGGAGACCGGCATGCTGCACCCGCTGCGGATGGCCGCCCCGGACGTCGACTTCGTGCCGGCCAACGCGAGCGCGTCCTGCGGCTACATGAAGATGATCACGCTGGAGAAGGTGCGCAACTGCCTGCGGGACGGCACCGGCGTCGTGAAGGTCCCCGACGAGGTCGCAAAGCGCGCGCAGCTGCCGATCGAACGGATGATCCAGGTCGGCCGGGACGCGAACGCGCCGCTCGGCGGCGAGTAACCCCGAGGTCGGTGCGGACCCGACCCGAGAAGCTCGGGTCGGGGCCCGCGCCGTTCTGCGGGTGGGCCGAGCCCTGACGTCGCCCCGGTGCGGGCCGGCCCGAGAAGCTCGGGTCGGGGCCCGCTCCCTCCTCAGTTCCAGTCGAAGTCGCCGGCCTCGTGCGGGCCGACGCACGCGATCGACGCGACCGACGGGTCGATCGCGCGGGCGACCTCTCGGACCTCGTCGAGGGTCACGGCGTCCATCTGGGCGATCGTCCGATCGGCGTCGAAGTCCTCGTCGTGGACGATCGACTGGCTGGCGGCCTGCCGGGCCACCGCGCCGCTGTTCTCGAACGCCAGGACGAGCCGGCCGGCGGTGTAGGCGCGGGCGCGGTCGACCTCCTCCGCGGTGGGGCCGTCGTCGTGGAGCTCCTGGACGATCTCGCGCATGCGGGCGTAGGCCTCGAGGGTCTTCGTCGAGTCCAGACCGGCGGAGAGCTGCAGCTGCGTGATGTCGCCGAGCGACCAGGCGGAGGCCGAGACGGAGTAGGCGAGGCCGCGCTGCTCGCGGATCTCGTCGAACAGGCGCGAGCCCATCGAGCCGCCGAGGAGCGTGCCGTAGATCGACAGCGCCGCCCGGACCTTGGGATCGCCGGCGTCGAGGTCGGGGCGGTAGGCCAGGCGCAGGTGCGACTGGTTCGTGTCGCGGGTCTCGATCACGCGGTCGACGCTCGGTGCGGGCGCGTCCTCGACCGGGCCGGGCGCGGGCACGTCCGGGAAGCGACCGAAGAGCTCGCCGAGCCGCTCGTCCGAGGGCAGGTGGTCCAGGGCGCCGACGAGGAACGCGCCGCCCTTGGCGCCGGCCCAGCGGCGGTCGCGGAACCCGACGACCTGGTCCCGCGTGAACGTGCGCAGGTGGTCCTCGGGCCCGAGGACCGAACGCCCGAGGGGGTGGTCGCCGAAGGTGGCCTTGTCGAGCAGCATCTCCGCCAGCGCGGAGGGCTGGTCGTTGTACCGCGCGATCTCCTGGATCACGACGCCGCGCTCCTTGTCGAGCTCCTCGGCGTCCAGCAGCGGGCGGCCCGAGAAGTCGGTGAGGAGGTCGAGCGCCTCGTCGGCGGACTCCGCCCGGACGGTGATGTGGAACGCGACCATCGAGTGCGAGGTGAACGCGTTGAGCACGCCGCCCATGCGCTCGGCCGTCTCGTTGACCTTGCGGTAGTGGTCGAACGTCTGGCCGCCCTTGAACACCAGGTGCTCGAGGAAGTGCGCGATGCCGTTCTCCTCGGGACGCTCGGAGCGTGCCCCGGCGTCGAAGGCGACCAGCGCGGTGAGGGTCCGCGTCCCGGGAAGGGCGATCCGATGGATCGGCAGGCCGTTGGGGGCGACGGAGGCGTTCTGCGGCATCGGGACGACGCTATCGCGTGGGGCCCCCGGACTCGGCCGGGAGCGGCGTCGCGCCACGTGCCGCATCCGCCCGTGACCACGGGCCGTTCTCCCTCCGGGAGCGCCGACCCGCGACCCCGCCCGCCGCCGGCGACCGGTGCGCCCCACCGGCGCACGGGTCCCGGCCCCTCGCCGGAAGCCACCGCCAGATGCTGCTGCTCCTCCTCTTCGGGTTCGTCGCCGGTGCCGCCACCGCGGTCTCGCCCTGCGTGCTGCCGGTGCTGCCGCTCGTGCTCTCGGGCGGCGCGACGGGCGGCCGTCGCCGGCCCCTGGGGATCGTCCTCGGGCTGACGGCGACCTTCACCTTCTCGGCGGTCGCGCTGGCCTACGTCATCTCCGCCCTCGGGCTGCCCGACGGCCTGGTCCGCACGCTGGCGATCGTGACGCTGCTGGTCTTCGGGATCGTGCTCGTCGTGCCCGCGCTGGCCGCACGGGTCGAGGCGTGGATCTCCCGCGTCGCCCCGGCGCCGCGCCGTCGCGAGGGGGAGGGGCTGCGGACCGGGCTGGTGCTCGGCGCCGGCCTCGGGTTCGTCTACGCCCCGTGCGCCGGCCCGATCCTCGCCGGGGTGATCACGACGTCGGCCTCGCAGGAGTTCAGCGCCGGACGCCTCGAGGTGGCCCTCGCCTACGGGCTGGGCACCGGGGTCGTCCTCTACGCGCTGATGCTCGGCGGCCGACGGCTGACCCGGCCCCTGGCGCGTCGCAGCGGGGCGTTCCAGGCGGCGATGGGCGTGGTCATGGTGGTCCTGGCCATCGCGATGTTCGGGGACCTCGACCTGCGCTTCCAGACCTGGATCGCCAAGGACCTGCCGCAGGCGCTCGTCACCCCGACCGGCGCGCTGGAGCGCAGCGACGCGTCCCGCTCCCGGCTGCAGGAGCTGCGCGGCGGGCAGGAGGGACCGATCCAGCGGGCGGCGGCCGCGGCGGGCGACGCCCGGTCCTCCACCACCGGCGGCCGGCAGCCGCTGAACGACGTGCTCGCCGCGCGGGACCTGCCCGCGCTGGGCGACGTGCCGCCGTTCGTGGGGACCCAGCGGTGGTTCAACACCCCGGGCGACCGGCCGCTGACCTTCGCCGGGCTGCAGCGCCGGCGGAAGGTGGTGCTCGTCGACTTCTGGACCTACACCTGCATCAACTGCCTGCGCACGATCCCCGCGCTGAACACCCTCTACGAGCGGTACCGGAAGGACGGTCTGGAGATCGTCGGGATCCACTCGCCGGAGTTCCCGTTCGAGAAGAACGCCACGAGCGTCGCGAAGGCGATCGGTCGCGAGGGCATCCGCTACCCGGTGGTCCAGGACAACGACCTCGCGACCTGGACCGCGTTCGGCAACCGCGCGTGGCCGGCGCAGTACCTCGTCGACGAGTTCGGGCAGGTGCGGTACACGAGCGAGGGCGAGGGCCGCGACGACCAGACCGAGAAGGCGATCCGCACGCTCCTGGCCGAGGCCGGCCGTCGTCCCGGGACGACCGCGGGCAGCCTCGGTGCCGTGGAGGCGTCGGGCACCGTGCAGACGCCGGAGTCGTACCTGGGCACCGACCGGGCCGCCCGGATCGCCGGGGGCGAGCCGGCGAGCGGCGTCCACGACACCGGGACGGTGCCCGCGTCGCTGGACCCGAACGAGATCGGCTTCGGCGGGACGCTCGGCTTCTCCGATGACCACGTCACGGCCCGCCGCGACGCGCGGATCGGGCTCGACTTCACGGCGCGGCACGTCTACCTGGTCCTGCGCAGCCCGCGGCGGGCGACCGTCGGCGTCCGGCTCGACGGGAAGCCCGTCGCGACCCGCGACGCCGGGGCGGACGTCCGGGGCGGCGGGGCGGCGGTCTCCACCCAGCGGCTCTACGAGCTCGTGGACCTGCCGGAGGGCGGACACCACCGGCTGGACCTCTCGCTGCCGGCCGGCGTCGAGGCCTACGCGTTCACGTTCGGCTGAGCGCAAGGCGCGTTGCACTGCACCTCCGCGTGCAGGATCGGAGGGTCCGCGGTGCAACTCTCCGGACTGTATGGCCACTCCGAGCTCCAACTCCGCCCGCCACCGCGAGGCCCGCGAGCGGGCGCGCCAGGCGGCCACGCCACGCGCCCGCGAGGACGCCGCGAGCCCGGCCGGCGGTCGCCCGTCGCACCCCAACGCCGTCATCGAGTTCCGCGGCGTCACCAAGCGCTACGACTCGTCGCACGCGGGCGTCGCCGACGCGTCGTTCTCGGTCCACCGTGGCGACTTCCTCTTCCTCGTCGGCCAGACCGGCGCCGGCAAGTCGACGCTGATGAAGCTCCTGCTGAAGGAGATGGAGCCCGACTCCGGCCTCATCCGCGTCGCCGGTCGCGACCTCTCCGAGATCACGCGCAAGAAGGTCCCGTACTACCGCCGCAACCTCGGCGTGGTCTTCCAGGACTTCAAGCTCCTGCCGAACCGCACGGTGCACGACAACGTCGCCTACGCCCTGCAGGTCACGGGCGCGTCGCGCAAGCAGATCCGCAGCCAGGTGCCCGACATCCTGCGCCTGACGGGCCTGTCGACGAAGCTGCACCACTACCCGCACCAGCTCTCCGGCGGCGAGCAGCAGCGCGTCTCCGTGGCGCGCGCGTTCGTCAACCACCCGCCGCTGCTGCTGGCCGACGAGCCGACCGGCAACCTCGACCCCGACACGACGATCGGGATCATGCAGCTGCTCTACCGGATCAACAAGACCGGGACGACCGTCGTGGTCGCCACGCACGACGAGGGCATGGTCAACCGCATGCGCCGACGCGTGATCGAGCTCTCCGCCGGGCGGATCATCCGCGACGAGATCGCCGGTGGCTACGGCGGCCAGCCGCAGAGCGAGTCCACCGCCGAGTTCGGCGCGCTGCTGCGCGACGAGCCCGCGCCGGCGCCGCAGCGCCGCACGCGCCGCGAGTCGGCCGCCGCCTCCTCCAGCCTGTTCGACGACGCGTTCTCCGACTGAGCCGCGGCTCCGTCGCGAACCCGCACCACCGAGGACCCACATGAACCGCGTCTCCTTCTTCCTCAAGGAAGCCCTCCGCTCCATCGGGCGCAACCCGATCCCGAGCTTCGCCGCCCTGATGGCGGTCCTGATCACCACGCTCGTGCTCGGCATCTTCATCCCGGCCGTGCAGCTGGCCAACGGGGCGGCCGCCGACGTCCGCGACCGCATCCAGGTCAACGTCTTCATGAAGACGAACGCGACGAAGGCCGACGTCGCCCGCGTCCAGGCCCGTCTGCAGAACGACACCCCGCACGTCAAGAACGTCGTCTTCGTCTCGAAGGCCAAGGCCTACGAGGAGCAGAAGCGCCTGAACCCGGCGGCGTACGGCCTGCTGGGCAAGGTCAACCCGCTCCCCGACACGTTCCGCGTGACCCCCGACGACGCCAAGAACGGCTCGGCGATCGTCGCCTCCCTGCAGAAGGAGGGGGTCAGCGGGAAGACGACGTTCGTCGACTCGAAGATCGGCTCCACGAAGGAGTCGAAGAACGAGGCCGGCAAGATCGTGAAGATCACCGGCGCGGTGAAGCTGTCGCTCGGGCTGCTCGGCGGCCTGCTCGTGATCGCCTCGATCCTGCTGATCTCGAACACCATCCGCCTGTCGCTCTTCTCGCGTCGCCGGGAGATCGAGGTGATGAAGCTCGTCGGTGCGACGGACTCGTTCATCCGCTGGCCGTTCGTGATCGAGGGCCTGGTCCTCGGCGCGATGGGCGGCCTGGTGGCGATCGTCCTGCTCGGGCTGGCGAAGCTCACGATCCTCAACCAGCTCGAGGGGATCGCGACGCTGATCTCCCGGCCGGACATGATCCAGTTCGGGCCGCTGATCGGGCTCCTCGTGCTCTCCAGCGTCGCCGTCGCGGCCGCGGGCTCCGGTCTGTCGCTGCGCCGCTTCCTGCGCGTCTGAGCCGACGTCGGGCCGGCCGCGCCGAAGGGCCTGGCGGCCCGCGGGACCGCCCGGCCCACGCCGGCGACGGTCCCGGACCACCTCGAGGGACCGCCACGGGGCGGGGGCCGACCGGTCCCCGCCCCGTCGTCGCCGAGGTCATGACACGCCCCTTACGCGCGCTCGGGCAGACTGTGTGCGTGCCGTCCGCCTTCTCCCGCATCCTCCGCGTCGCCCTGGCCGTCGTGGGCGTCCTCGTCGTGGTCGGCGGGATCTTCACGGCCGGCGCCGCCGTCGGCTCACGCGACCCGCAGGCGCTGCCCGGGTTCATCCGCGACCGGGTCATCGACGAGAAGGGCCCCGGGGCCGTCAACGAGGCGCTCGGCCTGATCCGGGACGACTACTACAAGGACCCGGGGAGCAAGGCGCTCGTCGACGACGCGATCGACGGGATGGTGAAGGGCCTCGACGACCGCTTCTCGTCGTACCTGAACCCGAAGGCCTACACCCAGTTCAAGCAGCAGCAGGACAACAGCTTCGACGGCATCGGCGTCGTCGTCTCGCAGGACCCGCGGGGCCTCCTGATCGCCAAGGTCTACGCCGGGTCGCCGGCGAAGGCGGCGGGGCTGAAGGTCGGCGACATCATCATCCGTGCCGGGGGCAACCCGCTCAAGGGCCTGACGTCGGAGCGCGCGTCGTCGTTCGTCCGCGGCAAGGCCGGCACGTCGGTCGAGCTGCAGATCGCGCGAAAGACCGGCTCGAAGGAGCGCGAGCTGACGATCACCTCGCAGCGCAAGCCGGTCAAGATCCCGATCGTCGACTCCGCGCTGCGCACCGAGGACGGCGTCAAGGTCGCCGTGGTCCGCCTCGCGCAGTTCACCAACGACGCCGGCCTGCAGGTCGGCGAGGCGTTCCAGAAGCTGCAGAAGCGGGGCGCGAAGCGCTTCGTCCTGGACCTCCGCTCGAACCCCGGCGGCCTGGTCAACGAGGCGCAGAACCTCGCCAGCCTGTTCCTGAAGGGCGGCAACATCGTGACGCTGAAGGGCCGCACGATCGGCGACGTCCCGTACCCGGCGGTCGACGGCGTGACCGTCTTCCCGAAGGTCCCGCTCGTCGTGCTCGTCGACCGCGGCTCGGCGTCGGCGTCGGAGATCGTCACCGGCGCGCTGCAGGACCGCGGCCGGGCGACGGTCGTCGGCACCCGCACGTTCGGCAAGGGCGTCTTCCAGCGCGTCGAGCCGCTGTCCAGTGGCGGCGCGCTCGACATCACGGCCGGCCAGTTCTTCACGCCGAAGGGCCGCAACCTCGGGGACAAGAAGACCCAGTCGGGCAACGGCACGGCACCGGGCAAGGGGCTCGCTCCCGACGTGCAGGCCAAGGACGACCCGAAGACGCCCGACGTCGACGAGGCGCTCCAGACCGCGCTGCGCGAGGCTGCGAAGCTCAAGGAGTGAGCGGCAAGCGCAAGGGACCGAAGGGACGCAGCAAGGGCCGCGGGCCGGGGCCCAGCTCCAAGCGGCCCACGACGCCGCGGACCGGGGGGCCCGCCGAGGGCGGGCCGCAGGGACGCCGGGCCGCCGCGGACGGTCCGGGGCCCAACCGCGCCGCGCGGCGCGCCG
>NZ_JAURWA010000191.1 GCF_030655195.1 Patulibacter sp.
GCTGGCGGACGACGCGCTGGGTGCGGTCAAGGACGCCGACGCGGTGGTGCTGGTGACGGAGTGGCAGGAGTTCCGGGACCTCGACCTGTCGGCGGTCGCCGAGGCGATGGCCGGGGACGTGCTGGTCGACGGGCGCAACGCCCTGGACGGCGCGAAGGCCGCCGCCGCCGGCCTGCGCTACGAGGGCATGGGACGCGCCTCGCGGGAGCCCGCGACTCCGAAACGCGGGCGACAAGCATGAACGAGAGTGTGAGAGCTGTTGAAAGCGGCGGCGCTTCGGAAACCGTCAACCGTGTTCTGACGCTTGATGCGATTCGCGGTATAGCCATCGGGCTTGTCCTTCTCAGGCACGCCTTTCCAGACACGTTCGGCGCGGGCGGCTTCGTAGGCGTCGAGTTGTTTTTCGTCCTGAGCGGCTTCCTGATCACGGGGATACTAGTTCGCGACGCGACGCTCCAGCGGTTGTCACTTCGACGCTTCTATTTGAACCGGGCTCTCCGGCTGGTCCCCGCCTTGGTCGTAGTAGTTGTGGTAGTTGCGGTCGTGGCGAGCACTGCGAAACCATTGAACTATCAGCCTGACGTGTTCGCAAGTCTCGTGACTGCGCTGACCTACACGTCGGATATACCCGGTTGGCCGTTGAGTCAATATCGAGAGCTCACGCACCTTTGGACACTCGCTATCGAAGAACAATTCTACCTCGTGTGGCCGTTCGTCATCATTTGGGCGACGAAGCGTTACAGATCCAGCATCACGAGGTTCGCGTACCTCGGAGTGGTGGCTGGGCTGGTGCTTCTACTGCTCACTGCATTCGTGGCGTTCCTCCGGGACGTCCCCAGTTCGATCTACACGTGGCCTACCACGTGGACCGTCACGCTCTTGGCCGGTGGAGCGTTGGCCGTAAGCGATAAGCGTCAAGTCGTCGGAGCGGGCGTTGCGTGGGCGGCACTGCTCGGCATGATCGGGATCTCCCTGCTGCCGGACGCGAAGGGACATATCTCGTCTTATGTGGTGGTCGTACCGGCCGTGGCGATCGGAGCCACGGCGCTCATCGCCAACGCAACTGGACCCAACTCGATCAGCATCCTCCATTTCGTGCCTCTGCAACAACTTGGGACAATCTCGTATGGCGCATACTTGTGGAATTACCCGATCGCACAGTGGGTCCCCGGAATTTGGTCAATGCCACTGACGATCGTCGCGGCGGTCGCGAGCTACGCAGTAGTCGAAAAACAGTTCCTCCGGATGAAACGTCCTGCGCCGCGGGCGGGTGACGCGCGTCCGACCGGGCACCTCGTTGCTCTGGGTGCCAAGCAAGAGGAGGGGTCTTGATTAGAGCGCTGCTGGTGACTCCCGACTTCGCGCCGCGGGTTGGGGGCATCTCGACGCTGTGCGCAGGCGTGGTTAAACACCAAAACCGCGTGCAGATGGATGTCCTGACGTTCCACGGCGACCGCGCGGGCGATGCAATGTATCCGGGAACGATCAGGCGGCTGCCGCCCCTGCTTGGACCGGCGAGCGGCCAGGTGATGGCCTTGAACGCCGCCTGCGTAGGCCTCGCCGTCAAGGCGAGATACGACCTTGTCATCGCGGGCCACGTCGTGGTGGCTCCTGGCGCGGCCGCTAGTCGTAGACCCTGGGTTCTGTACGCCCACGCGAAAGAGCTGCTCTACAGGGAGTGGCTCGCGAAATTCTTCCTGCCGCGTGCATCAGCGGTGATCGCGGTGAGTCGATACACCGAGCAGCTCGTCATCGAGAGAGGCGCACTTCCATTCCGCGTTCATCGCATCCCGCCCGGCGTTGACGTCACTGAACCTGCTGGGTCCGGCGGGCGGACCGACCCCAACATGATCCTGACGGTCTGCCGTCTCGATGACGAACACAAGGGCATCGACTTCTTGATCCGGGCGCTTCCAGCAGTCCGTGCCAGAGTCACAGATGCGCACCTCGTGATCGTCGGACGGGGACGTTTGCGGTCGATGCTCGAGGCGGTCGCAGAGCAACTGGGCGTCTCTGACGTAGTCTCGTTCGCCGGGGGGGTCGATGACGATCAACGCGACGAACTACTGGAAACAGCGGCAGTCTTTGCGATGCCAAACCGGATACCGCCTGGCGAAGGCGGCGAGGGTTTCGGCATCGTGTTCCTCGAGGCGGCGTCGAGGGGTGTGCCGACGCTGGCAGGAAGCGTCGGCGGAGCGCGAGACGCGGTCGAGCACGGTGTTTCCGGGCTGCTTGTCGACAGCAGT
Source organism: Patulibacter sp. (assembly GCF_030655195.1). GTDB lineage: Bacteria > Actinomycetota > Thermoleophilia > Solirubrobacterales > Solirubrobacteraceae > Patulibacter. The sequence continues at coordinate 2,247 of NZ_JAURWA010000191.1, forward strand.
TCGGTCGAAGAGGTTGCAAACGGGCTGATTCGCATCCTCCAAACGGACCGAGATGTCTGGCGCGAGGGCGCCCGAGCGTGGGCGGAGCATTTCGCTTGGCCCCGCGTCAGCGCCGAGATCGAGCAGGTGCTCACGACCGCGGCCAATGAGCACCCGCCCTTGCCAGTGGGCCGTTCAGAGCGCCGGGCTTCGCCGCGGTCCTGAGATCAAGCGATCGTCAGCCGGCTTTCTTGAAATCAGGTCCCCTGTGAGTGGCACCTTCCTGAGGACCAGAATGAGTACGGCAGCCGTTACGGCCGACTTCATCACCGAAGCTGTGCTGTTCGCGATGATCGATTCTTGTGCGTTCACCAGCGGCCAAGCAAGCCACGCGTAGGTGGCCAGCATCTCCGGCGACGTGCGCCGATTACTCATGACCGTATCGATGGCGCGGAACGCAACACCGACCAGCAGCATGATCGGAAACAGCCCCATCCAGCCAGCTGCAAACCAAGCTTCCAAGAAATGCGGGACCGGGATTCCGGTCGAGTAGTCCCGATCCCCGTTGATTCCATAGGCCCGACCGAACGTATTGCCGAACTTTCCCGGGTCTGGCTTTCCAGGCCAGACCGCTCGCGGCGTGATCTGAGCAGGGAGCCAGAGGTAGGTCTTCTTTCCGTCCGGGCCAATCAGCGTCCTTCCGGCGTTCAAAGCGGCGGCAACCGACGTAACTGACGAGAACCGCGAGATTGTCGTTTCGAACCCAGCGGAGAGGGCCTCAGAAGGCGACTGCTCACCGATCTGCCGGGCGCTTTGAGCCAACGCGGATCCGACCGTGACCCCGGTTGCCTGAACGCGACGGTATTCCGCCAACAACGGAAAGACCACCACAACGGCTACTGCAGCGACGGCGAGTAGAAGGACCTTAGAGGGGAGCCGTCCGCGCGAATAATAAAAGACAATGGTCAGCATCATCGCGACCGTCAAGAACGCTGATCGTGATCCGCTCGGAATGGCCCACACGACTTCGATCGCAACGGAGCATGCCGCTGCAGCCACCAACGGCAGCGAGCGGTCTGCCTTCGGCGTACGGAGGAGCCAGATCGCCATCATCGCCGTGGCAAGGGTGGGGAGATCGGCGGCAGTCGTGATCCAGCCTGTGGAATTCGAGGCCGTTCGTTCTCCCGACGCAAGATGAAAATAGTTCCCGCTCGCGATCGACAGGAGACGACCGACCCAGCCGACCGCGAACAGACCCGCGATCACCCGCACCGCCGGACGATTAGGGCGGCCACCCCGGACCGTCTTATGGAGCCGCGGCTGCAGCACCAAACGCAGGACGTCGAACTGGTAGCCAACCACGAAGACGAGATAGGAGCCAGCGGCCATCCAAACTGCCCCGGGAATCCACGCAGTGTCGTAGCGCGGCGTCAGAGTGTCCGCAACCGCGCTGAAGAAATAGAGCGGACCCAGCACGAAGGACGTGATGTAGAAGATCGTGACGAGCCCAAGCGGCGAGAATGCATCTGCGCGCCGGCTCAGGACCGCCAAAACGCCGATCGTCATCGCACCGAGCGCCGCAACAGGGACGTAGACGGGCGCGTTCGGTGAACTCGGCAGTGAAGTGGCTATTGCAACCGCGCCGATCACCGCGAACAATGTGCACGTGAGCGCGATCGTCGCGGCAAGAGGCGAGGTCATCCGCACGGCCTGAAATGTACGCTCTTTCAGGCCGTGAGAACCCGCCTGTCCGATCTTCCATTCGCGAAGGTCGCGTTGCGTCGCGCAAGCGGACCGCTCGGGCGCGCAACCCTCGTTGCAGTCGCCGTGGCGCTTGGAACCCAAGCAGTCCAGGTCGTCAGCGGGGTCATCGCCGCCCGACTACTTGGACCAACCGATCGCGGTTACCTCGCGCTGCTGACAGTAATCCCGTCATCCGTATGCCAAGTGGGCGCACTCGGCGTCTCGCTGTCCTTTTGCCACTTCGTCGCGAGCGCTCCGGGGAGCGCTTGGTCTCTAGCGCAGCTCCTACGCCGGACTGCCCTGGTCCAAGTCACTGTATTGACGCTGGCGCACGTCGTCGCTGTCATCGCACTGGTCGGCGGGGGCGAAGCTGGGTTGGTCGCGGCCGGGGCAGTGACCCTCGTGAGCGTGCCCATCTCATTCATGTCCGAGTACAGCTTGGCTGGGATTCAAGGTGTCGGGCGATTCCAGCTGGTCAATGTGCTCCGGTTGATGAGCCCGGTGGCGTATGCGGTTCTCCTGTTGTTCCCCGCCGTGGCGGGCGACGCATCGCTCCTATTGGTTGCTGCGTTGGTGGTCCTCGCGAACGGGGTCGCGGCCGCGGTCGCCGCTGTCTATGCGCGGCGACTGCTTACGGCTCGGAACGAACCGCCGCAGGTGTCGGTAGGGCAGATGCGCGCGTTTGCGATCCGCAGCTACGCGGGCTATTTCTCGCCACTTGAAGCCTTCAAGTTGGACCAGATCCTCGTGGGTCTCGTGGTTTCACCTGCGGCACTCGGCTACTACGTGGCTGGAGCCGCTTTCGCTAACTTGCCCAGGTTTTTCGGCTCTACGGTTGGATTGATCGCGGCACCGGCGATCAGTGCCGAACGCGACCCAGCCAGGCAGAGCTCGAAGCTCGTGCTGTTCACCGGAGCCACAACAGCCCTCACATTGGCGGTGGCGCTCCCGCTTATCGGTCTCGTCGGCTACCTGCTGCCGTTGCTCTTCGGCGAGGATTTCCGGGCGGGGGTCCCTGTTGCCCAATGGCTCCTCGTCGCATCGGTCTTCTTGGCGATCCGCCGCGTGCTCGCCAACAGCGTGAGAGGTTTCGGCGTTCCGTTGCTCAGCGCCCCGAGCGAGGTACTCTCGACCGCCGTCTTCTCAGTTGGCATCTTCCTGCTCGGCTCGGACCCCGAGTTGTCGTCCGTCGGAGCGCTGTTTGCTGTCTCGAACGGGTTGGGGTGCGCGCTGCTGGCCTTTCGTGTCGCGATGCTCCTGCGGCGTAGAACCTGACCTGGGCCATGCCGTCGTCGTCGTCGGTGACACGCTCGTCTCCAACACGGGCCCGCTCAGAGTTCGTCGCGACCATCGTGCGAGATCACATGACAGATCGAAACAGGATGCGTTGACTCCGAGCTACTAGTGCCCAGAAGGCTGTCGCTGCTTTCGATTGGTTTCGCCATCTCCTGGAACGTCGCGGCCGTGCCCGCTTGGCGACTCGGACAGATCTCTAGCGCGTTACCTTTTCGGCGGCATGGTCTCGGCCGCGGCGGCGCTTCCGTACCCGTACCCGTACCCGTACCCGTACTTGGACCGGAGTTCGGATCCCGCGTCTGTGGCGATCAGTCCGAGCACTGGAGTGTTAGTCGCCCGCAGAATCCGTCGTAGCTCGTGCATTAGAGGCCGACGTGCGCGGTTCAGTCGCGTCACCAGCAGGACGCCCCCGACTGCGGGGGAGAGCGAGAGGGCGTCGCCGACTCGCAGAACCGGCGGCGTGTCGATGAACACGAAGTCATGCGCGGCCGAGAGCTCGGCAATGGTGTCGCGGAACGCGTCCGAGCCTACAAACAGCCCTGGGTCAGGTGGCGCAGGGCCCGCCGGCAGGACGTTCAGCGAGCCGACCAGGGGACCCGGCGACGCGGGGCGGGTTGAACTCCGGTCCGAGTGATCCAAGTCGATGCCAACGAGCGCGTCCGAAAGCACGGACTTCCCCGCGACGACGAGGGTCACCCCATCGCCATTCGGGAGGTCAAAAAAGCGATGGACCGTCGGACTTCGTAGGTCTGCATCAACGAGCGCAACGCTCGCGCCTGCCCTCGCGACGGTCACGGCAACGTTCGCAATCGTCGTGGACTTACCTTCATTCTCGACGGCGCTCATGACCATGAGACACCGAGCCTGCGCTGCGACATTCGCGAAGTCGATGTTTGTTCTGAGGACGCGAAAAACCTCACCGTCGACGGAGGTCGGAGCATCCATCATCACGAGACGCCGCGTCTCTCGAAACTGCTTTGGCGGAGCGGCGAGTCTGCCGAGCAGGGACAGGCCCATGTAGTCGCTGAGCTGGTCAGCGTCCTTGAATCGCGTGTCGAGGGCCTCGCGCAGCGCTACCGCCGCGGCCGCGAGGAACAGTCCCAGCACGGCTGCGATGATGCCGGTCTGAATGGGCTGAGGGCTGACCTTGGCTGCGTTGCTGGCCGGGCGCACGGTGTAGCTGTTCGCCGTCTGCAGCGCTTCGAGAGTGTCCAGCCGTTGCTGGTTCACGCGAAGGCTCGAGAGAAGATTCTGGTCCGGCCTCTCCTTCGACGACTCCTCGCTGATCCGCATACGAATCGCCTTCGAGGCGTTCTGGAGCGCTGCAGTGTCCAACTCGCGACGGTAGGAGATGTACGCCGCCGAGTAGGCGCGTGTCAGCGACTGAGCACGACCCGGGTCCCCATCGCGGACCGAGAACGAGAGGATGTCCGCGTTGCTCTGCGAACTCACTTGGGAGTTCTTCCTGAAGTCCTCCGCCTCAGATGCGGGAATGCCGGCCATCTGAAGCGCCCGCATGCGAACGGTCGAGGACCCCGCGATGGCGGCCTGCGTCTGCGCGAGCCTCGCGAAATCGTTGCCTTGGATGCTCCCGACGTCGGTCCCAGTCAGGCCGCCCGCGACGTTAGACCGAGACAGGTAGACGCTCGCCTTTGACTCGTATGAGGCCTCCTGCGACAGAGAACGTGCCAGAGAGCCAGCGACGACAATCGCGATGACGAGGAGGGAAAGTCTCCAGCGCCGCCGCAGGACCACGAGGGCGCCTCCTATTCCGAGTTGCCGTTCGTTTGCGCCCCCGCCGGGGGCCTCAACTTCGTCCATCATTCAGGCTCCGGGCTTGCGGATCGAAGGCCGCAGATGTCGTATGGCGAGACGTGCATCGATGCAGCTACCGCGGCGCGGCGATAGAGGCATGTTACCGGCGGATCAGAGTACGCACGCCTACAAGCGGCATGCAGCCGGTCTGGGAGTAGAGGGCGGTCTTGGCTCTGGGGTTGACATCTGCCAACGTCCTGCGAAATGCGGATTGCCTACGTTGGTCAACTTTCGCCCGGCAGCAACGCTCTGGCGCGGGCCGAGGCGCTGCGTCGTGTGGGCCACGACGTGGTTGCCATCGATACGACACGGATGTTCCCGCAGGGCCGCTGGCCAGAGCGCATCTATTGGCGGACGGGCTATCGGGGCATTTCAAAGGTCATCGGGGCTCGTCTGATCGCTGCCCTCCGTGAGGCGCGGGTTGAGTCGCTGGATCTAGTGTGGATATCTCACGGACCGGAGATCGATAGGTCGGTCCTCGACTACTGCCGCAGCGAGGGCGTCCCGTCGATCGCTTACAACGTTGATGATCCGTTCGGGAATCGTGATGGACGCAGATGGGCCACTTTCCTTCGCGCTTGCAATGCCTACGACGCCATGATCGTCGTACGTGAACCGACGGTTGCGGACGCGGTGGACCACGGCGTGCAACGGGTCCTACGGGTGTTCCGGGGCTTCGATGAAGTGGTGCATGCGCCCCGCATCCTTCCGCCAGACGTAACCGCGCGGTACCAGGCGCGCGTCTCCTTTATCGGTTCGTGGGAAATGGGCCGAGGCGAATTCATCGAACGCTTGCTCCAGCGAGGCGTCCCCATCTCCGTCTGGGGTAACCGCTGGCAGCGCGCCCCCGAGTGGTCGGCGATCTCCAAGGCGTGGCGTGGTCCCGGTGTCTACGGGCGCGACTACTCCGACGCGATCCAATGCGCGGAAATCGCAATCGGTTTGCTTTCCGCTGCTAACCGGGACCTGCACACCCAGCGAAGTCTCGAGATCCCGGCATTGGGGACGGTGCTGTGCGCACAGCGGACCGAGGACCACTCGATCCTCTTCGACGACGGGAAAGAAGGCTTGTTCTGGACCGACGCCGATGAATGCGCGGACCTTTGCCTCGGGCTACTCGCGGACGATGAGCGGCGGCGGAGGATTGCGCGTGCCGGCCAAGAACGGGTCCGCGCTATGTACACGCGCCATGAAGCGATTGCCGACGCAGTTGTGCGTTTCGCAGTCGGCGATGCGAAGGACATCGTTGTCGGCGCGTTCGACCCCGTCACGGGACTCATCCGTTCCGAAGCGCCTTGACGAACGAGCGAATCCCATATGGGGTTTCGTTCCCGAGGTGCCGGACCGCTTGCCACTAACGGGATCCACACGTACGAACCTGCGGATGGAGCTAGGAGAGGACCGACTTCACGACGCTCGCGGTGTCGGTGGCCGCCCGCGAGATGGCGAAGTCCCGTGCTCTTATCACGGCTGCCCGTGACATCTCGGCGTACGACTCCGGGTCAGAGAGCGCTGCGCGAATAGCGTCGGCGAGGATCCGCGGCTGTCCGGGGGCTACCAAGAGGCCGGCTCCAGAGTTCCTCAACGTCTCGACGGGCCCCCCTTCGTTCGAAGCAACAACGGGACATCCGGTGGCCAGCGCCTCGACGATGACCTGTCCGAATGGCTCGGGCAAGACCGAAGTGTGCAGGGCGAGGTCGGAGCGGGAGAAGAACGCGTACGGGTCGGTCTCGAAACCGGTGAACTTGACCGAATCGTCGACTCCAAGCGTCGTCGCAAGTGCTTTCAGAGAACCCGCGTATGCGGGATCGCCATGCGCCGCGTCACCTCCGATGAGCAGGCGAACCTCAAAACCTTCGTTCCGAAGCATCGCGACCGCCTCGACGGCGACGTGTTGGCCCTTCCATGGCTCCAGTCTGCCCAGCAGCCCAAGCGTCGAACCGCGTTGATCAACAGCACGAGTCTGGATCCTCTGATCGGCAATGCCGCTCGGGATGACGTGGGCCAGCCGGTTGATGGGTGCGGCGGCCGCAGTCGCGTGTGAGTTTGCAATGACCGCCTTGGGGCGGAAGGCTGAGAAGTAGAAACGGAGTCCGCGACGCACGCTCGGAGTCACGTAGGGAGATTGGAGGATGTCCCGTATGTGGGCGATCCACGGCAGGCCCAGAGCCCTTGCGGCCATGCCCCCGTAAACATGCGCCTTCAGCGAGTTGGTGTACACGACGTCCACGCGGTGACGACGTAGCGCTCGGCCGGTGCGGTGGACGGTCGCCAAGAGCTCACGTCCGTGCGTCGCGGCATCCGCCGCGGGACTGATGTCCGCGATTTTGCGGCTGCCGAGCGAGCCAAGCGGGACGATCACGCAGAGATGCCCTGAGGACCTGACCCGCTCGACAAGAGGTCCGTCTGCGCCGAAACAGAAGACGAATTCATGTGTCGACCGCATTCGATCAGCCAGTCGCGTGATAGCTAGCTGAGCGCCGCTCAGCTGAGCCAGGTGGTCGACGACGCCGACACGGATCCGCGATTTTGCAGGGCTCAAGAGACTCCCTGCTCTACAAGCGCGGCGCGCATCTTGCTCAAGAAGACCGACTTGCTGAACTGTTCAGCCCGAGCGCGCAACGTCACGTCGTCCCAAACCGTGGACCGCATGACGTTGACGGCGTCGGTGATCGTTTTCGGGTCCGCGTCTGGAATGAGAACTCCGTCGACTCCGTGCCGGACGATGTCGGTGGCCCCGCCAGAATTCAGAGCGAGGACCGGCGTTCCAGCTGCGAGTGCTTCGACCATGCTGATCCCGAAATCCTCGAGACCGACATGGACGAAGCCGCCGGCGGAGCGGAGGAGGTCCTCAAGTTCCTCCCGCTCGATCCAGCCCCGGACGGACACGTTCGCCGAGGCCTCCTCGGCAACTTGATCCGCGAGAGGGCCGACGCCTACCATGATCAGATTCGTGTCAGGCAACTTTGCAAAAGCCCGCATCACCTCGAGCGGTCGCTTGTACGAGACGAACCGATGAATCCAGACGAAGGTGTCAGGGTCGTGCGCGCGCCCGTCGTCTCGGTCTTCGAACGACGAATCGAGCAGCACCGGAGGGTGAACTACGTCGGACTCGCGGCCCCAGATATCCGTGATTCTGCGCTGCACCGTGGTCGAGTTCGCCAGCAGCACGTCAGGCGATTTCGATGCTTTCAAGTCCATGCGGCGCATCCATCCGCGTAGGCTCCGTACCGCTCGGGCCTGGAAACCGTTGAAGCGCTGATCCAGTTCATCGAGCCAGACATATCTAATCGGCGTGTGCACATAGGCAACATGGGGGACACCGGCGTCAGTCCTGACCGCGATCGCACACGCGTGCGAACTACTGATGACGACGTCGTATCCGTGTGTTGGTACGCGCTTGAACCAGAGCGGCATGAGCGGCAGGAGATAGCGCCAACGCCCTCCACTGCCATGTCGCTGGCGCAAGCCGGGAAGACGCGACAGCCACGACACCCGAGTGACTCGCGAGCTCAGGGACTCGGGCAGGTTGTCCGAGTCCGCCATGAAGGTCGCGATGTCGGCGCCGCCTTCAAAGAGATCCTGCATCGCCAAAACAACGCGCTCGGAACCATGTAGACCCTGCAGCCAGTCATGGACGATGAGCGCGCGCGCCTGGAGCTTCGGGACTTCGCTTCCGGTTTCCACAATCACTCGCTCGTCTGGAAAAACGTCTTGACCGTTCGAACGATGATCGCGATGTCCAGCGCGAACGACCAGTTCTCGATGTAGTAATTGTCCCACTCGGCACGTTCGGCGATCGAGGTCTGACCCCGAAGTCCGTGCACCTGGGCCCAGCCGGTCAGGCCGGCCTTCACGCGATGGCGGGCGTCATACATGTGCAGCTCTCGGGCGAACCGCTCGACGAACTCCGGGCGCTCCGGGCGAGGACCCACGAGACACATGTCGCCCTTCGCGATGTTGATGAGCTGTGGCAGCTCGTCGAGGTTGGAGGACCGCAAGAACTTCCCGATCGACGTCCGGCGGTCCTCGCCCTCGACGCCGCCCGGCGCCATGCCGGTCTCCGGCGTCCACTCCGGCGCCGCCGAGAGCGGCTTCGGCGCCTCGGCCCGCATGGAGCGGAACTTGAGGATGTCGAACTCCCGGCCGTCGAGCCCGACCCGCCGCTGCCGGTAGAGGACCGGTCCCGGAGACGATGCGCGTACGAGCAGGGCCAGCGTGAGCAGTACGGGGGCGAGTGCCACGACCCCGAGCGACCCCAGCACGCGGTCCACGAAGTACTTCACCCGGAACAGTCCCGAGCGGGTATCGACGGGGCGAAGCTCGTCGATCGGTAGCGTGCCCACGCGGTGCCGGCGCGAGCGGGTGTTCACGACCTCGGGCAGCCGGGGGATGAGGAATACGGTCAGGCGCAGCTCGTGGGCGCGGGCCACCAGCTCGCTAAGGCGATATCCGGCGTTGACGCCCGTCAGGTACGTGACGATCAGCGCGTCGATCCGGTGCTGGGCCACGAGGCGGTCGAAGTCGTCGACGCCGCCGAGGATCGGCAGGGCACGGCCCTCGTCGCTGGCCACCACGTGCTCCGGACGGTGCTCGTCGTCGACGTAGCCGATGGGCATCAGGCCGATGTTGGGCCGACGGAGCAGGCGGTGAGCTGCCCGTCGGGCGTCGGGTCCGGTCCCGACGACGAGGGCCCTCGTGGTGGCGCCGCCTTCCGCGTATCGCCGACGGTCGTACATGGTGAAGGCGATCCGCGAGACGCTGAGGGCGGCCGTCGCGACGATGAAGACCACCACGAGGTTACGCGCGGGGGCCACCTCGTTCTCGATCAGGGCGCGACCGGTGACCGTGGCCATCGTCGCGATGAGCGCGCTGACCAGGACGTGGCGGGCGAGCACCACGACGAGGGAGTCCTCCACCCGGCGGGCGTAGGCGCCCCGCGCCGCCATCGTGCCGACCGCGACGAAACCGAACACGACGTGCCACACCGCCGGTGGTCGTCCGAGCACGAGGGCTGCGGCCGCAACTGCGACGACGAGAACGACGACGTCGAGAACCACGCGACTCGAGGGAACGCGCCAGGCCGCGGGGACGCGCGAGGAGAAGCCTCCTCGCCCAAAGTGGGAGGCCTGCAGGGCCGGGGCTCCCTCTCCTGGAGACCGGGAACTGATCGGGGGCGAGGCACCCTCTTTGAGGTCAGAGATAGAAACGATGTTACCCAGAATCGCCGCGGTCCCCAAATGGGCCTTCTGTGACGTTCGACAAATGGACCACGCCCCCGCATGCTCATGAGATTCGTTGGCCGTTTTGCGGCACACTCCTGGGCTCGTGGCGCCGAACTCGCATGGGACGAATCGCCGCGACGTCGATCTCGGCCGGATGTACGAGGAGCACCTTCCCCGGGTGTACGGCTTCTTCGCGTTCCGACTACGACCGGGCCCTGATGCCGAGGACCTCACGGCCACGACGTTCGAGCGGGCCATGCGCAACGTTCACCGATACGACCCGGCGCGAGCGGGTCTCGCGACGTGGCTCCTGGCCATCGCGCAGAACGCACTGATCGATCACTACCGCTACGTCGGACGACGTCCGGAGTCGACCGGCGACGGCGTCGACCTCGACGCGTTGCCCCATCTGGTGCGGGATCACCCGGTCCTCGGGATCACCCCGGAGCTCGAGGATGCCCTCGCGGGACTCGACGAGCGCGAGCGGCAGGTCATCGCGCTGCGCTTCGGCGGCGAGCTGCGGGCGAAGGAGATCGCCGGCCTGACCGGGCTGAGCGAGGCCAACGTCCATCAGATCCTCTCGCGCAGCCTGCGCCGGCTGCGCCAGGCGATGCCCGACCGGTGACCGATCGCGACACGCCCCCTCGGCAGGTGTCGACCGGGTGGGCTACCCGCCGAGGACGGCGATGGCCACGGCGGCGACGAGCGCGACGGACCCGGTGCTCAGCAACACGCCCGCCCGGTGGCGCGTCGCGCGTTCATGCACCGCAAGTCTGACCAACACGGCCCCGCGGCGCTCGAGCTCGACGGGCGGCGCGGGCCGCTGGTGCGCCACCCACTCCGCCACGCGGTCGAGGTCGTCGTCGGGCAGGGGCTCGTGGGGGTTCATGGCGTCACCACCCGCGACCGCGGGTTCAGGGCCTTCGCCCGACGATACGCCGCGACGGCCTCCGCGGGACGATCGCGCGCCGTCTCGATCCGCGCGAGCACCAACCAGGGCCGCCAGTTGCGGGGTTCGAGCGTGGTGGCGGACCGCGCCGCGGCCGCCGCGGCGCCCAGGTTGCCGGCGCGTTCTTCGACCAGCGCCCGCTGCAGGAGCGGGGTGAGGGCGAACGGTGCCGCGTCGTTCGTCTTCTTTGCCTCGGCGGCCGCCTCGTCGAGCGCTCCGGAGGCCTCGGCGGCGCTGCTGCGGGCCACCCCTTCGGGCGCGATCATCGCGACGGCGAGCGTGCCGATCGAGGCGACCGCCAGCACCGCGACCGTCACGAGCGTGACCAGACCGACGGTGCCGGACCGCTCCGGGGCGGCGGGGCCTTCGGGCGACCGGCCCCGCTCGTGGCTCGTCGCGGCGGCGGCGAGCAGCGCGACGGCGACGGGGATCGCGCTGAGCTGCCAGCTCCAGTCGACGCTGATGGACACCACGAAGACCGCGAGACTGGGGACCACCACGGCGGCGTACGGCGACGTGCGCCGACCACGCGCGATGCGGCGGACCCCCGCGCCGATCGGGGTGAGGACGAGCACCAGGAACAGGCCGATGCCCAGCACTCCCAGCTCGGCCGCGATCTCGAGCGGCTGGGAGTGCGCGTTGCGGACCGGGGGGGAGGTGACGCGGCGCGGGGACCACCAGGCGTCCCAGCCGCCGAGGCCGATGCCGCCGACCGCGTTCTCGCGGAACGCGCGGACGGCGCCGGACCACTCCTCGTAGCGTCCCGCCCCGTTCACGGCGCTGAGCCGGTCGACGGACCCTGACTTGGCGTTCAGTGCGCGGACGTCCGAGTCCTTGAAGGACTGCCAGCCCGCGTCTATGCGCCCGGGTGCGCCGGCCGCGACGGCCCCGACGAGCAGGACGAGCACCACGCCGACCGCGACGACCGTCCCCGCGCGACGGCTCGTCCGGGGTGCGCGGGGGGTCCAGTGGGAGCGGTCCGCGAGGTGCCACCCCGCCTGCACCAGCGCGACGCCGAGGACCACCAGCAGGATCAGCGGGAGCAGGTCCTGACCCGCCGACGCCTGCGCGGCGTCGCCGTTGGCGTCACGCAGGGCCGCGCTGCTCAGCATCGCGGCGATGAGGACCGCGGAGCCGACGGCCGGCGCCACCATCGTCCGCAGTACGACGAGCCGTGGCGAGACGGCCAGCACGAGGACCACGAGACCGACGAGCGCGGCGGCGACGCCGCCGCGGGAGAGGGTCATGACCAGGGCGAGCGCCGCCAGGGGGAGGCCCGCCGCGGCCAGGGCGCTCGTCCAGGACGTCCTGGCCCGCACGGCCACGGCGACGCCGAGCGGGAGCGCGAGGGCGCTGACCGCCCCCATCCCGTTCCAGTAGTTCAGCGGCCACGAGAGGCGCTCCCGGACGCCGAGCCCGTCGGCGATGGCCTGGGAGCCGGAGAACAGGTCGGGCTGCAGCCGGGAGAGCACCCCGGCGCCGGCGATCAGCACCAGGCCGGTCAACACGCCGCCCACGAGCGCGCGGACCTGGCCCCCCGCTACGGCGACCATGCCCAGCAGCAGCGAGCCCCCGAACACGACCAGGCGGACGACCTCGGTCAGCCCCCGCTCGCTGCTCCCGCTCCACCCCAGCGAGATGGCCCCGAACACGGCGAGCGCGGTTGTCGCCCCGAGCATCGCGACGCCCGAAGCGGCCGCACGGGGGCGCGGCACCGCGCCGCTGAGGATCCCGACGAGCAGCAGCCACCAGAGCACGACGCCGTAGCCGGCCACGACGGAGACCTGATAACCGCCCCCGCTGAAGCCCAGGATGGCGACGGGCCCGGCACCGGCCAGGAACCCGCCGACGGGCAGCGCGAGTCGGGGGAACGTGGCGCCGAGCGCGCTGCGCGGCGTGACGACGGAGGACATCAGGACTAGGTACGCGCCATGCACGTCGTTCCTGACGTCCCGTCGGCCGGTGTCAGGTTCCGCTGCCGTGAGCCGTAAGAGACAACGTGCGCTTCCTCGCCGCTCTGTCCGTCTCCGCCGTCCTCTGTCTCGCGTCCGCCGTCCCCGCGGTGGCCGCCGACAGCGGCTCCGCGATCGATCAGTACCGCGAGAACATCCCCGCGGGCGGATCGGCGAAGAAGCCCAGCGCGAAGGAGCGCAAGGCGCTCGAGTCGCAGGGCGAGGACGGCAAGCAGCTCGCCGAGGTGCTCGGCGCCGCAGGGGCCGCCGACGACGGGTCGTCCGGTTCGGGGACGGCATCGGGTTCCGGAACGTCCGATGGCGGAGCGCCCGCGAACGGCTCGGATGCCGCGGCCGGGGACGGCTCGGGCGACGCGAACGGCGGAGGCGGCCGGTCGGCCGGCGACGCGGCGTCCGGTGCCGCGCGAGGCTCCGGTGACGGTTCGCGAGGCTCCGGCGGCGGTTCGGCGGGGTCGGGCGCCGACGGCGGCACGTCGTCGCCCTCGACCACCGGCCGGTCGAGCGACGAGTCGCCCGTCGCGACGACGGTGGCGGCGAGCCTCGGGTCGGACTTCGGTCCGGCGAAGCTCTGGGTGGCGCTCGTGGCCGTCCTGATCGCCGCCGTCGGTGTCGCGGTCGTGCGCCGCCGCTCGGCATGAGGCGCACTCGCCTGGTGGCGTTGCTGGCCGCCTGCGTCGGGGCTGTGACCGCGGCACCCGCGGCGGCCGCGCCGGCGACGTTCGACACCGCGTTCGTCGACTCGTCGGCGCTCTCCGGCCCCGACCGCGACACGTGGGTCGGTCGCGCGGCGTCCGTCGGGGCGTCGCGTCTCCGCCTGGCGTTCTCCTGGGGCTCGGTGGCGCCGTCCGCGCCGCCGGCCGACGTCGCCGGATCCGCCGCGTGGGCCGGGTACCGGTTCGACAACCTCGACGCGCAGGTCCGCAGCACGACGGCCCGCGGCCTCGCTCCGATGCTCAGCGTCACGGGCGCTCCTGCGTGGGCCACCGAGCCGGGGCGCCCGAAGGGCGTCAACGCCAGTGCCTGGAAGCCCGACGTCGCCGCGTTCGGCGCGTTCATGCGCGCGTTGGCAGAGCGGTACTCCGGGCGCTTTCCCGATCCGCAGCAGCCGGGCGCCACCCTGCCCCGGGTGGCCCAGTTCCAGGTGTGGAACGAGCCGAACCTGCGGCTGTACCTCGCCCCGCAGTACGAGAACGGCAAGCCGTTCGCCCCGACGCGCTTCCGCGAGCTGGTCAACGCCGGGTACGCGGGCGTCAAGAGCGTGCAGCCCGACGCGACCGTGGTCGCCGCGGGCCTCGCGCCCTACGGCGATCCCGGGACGAACCCGATGCGCACGCGCCCGGCGCTCTTCCTCCGCACGATGCTGTGCCTCGACGAGCGGCTGGACAAGACGTGCGGCGACGTCACGTCCGTCGACGCGCTGGCCATCCACCCGTACACGGTCAACAAGCCCAGCCAGCCGGCGCGCGACTCCGACGACATCACGATCCCCGACGTCTCACGGCTGCAGACGCTGATCCTCGCCGCCCAGCGGGCCGGCACCGTGGGGCCCAAGCGACCCGAACTCTGGGTCACCGAGCTGCATTGGGAGACCGCGCCGGACCCCGACGGCATCTCGTTCGACACCCGTGCCCGCTACATCAGCGAGGCGTTCTGGCGCCTGTGGCGCGTGGGCGTCCCGGTGGTCTACTGGTACCTGATGCGCGACGACGCGTACACGAAGGGCGAGCAGTTCTTCGACTCGTACCAGTCGGGGATCTTCTACCGGTCGGGGCGTCGCAAGGCGGACGCCCGCGCGTTCCGGTTCCCGCTCCTCGTCACCGGGCGCAGCGCCAAGCGGATGAACGTCTGGTTCCGGACGCCCTCCGCCGGCACGACGACGATCCAGGTCCGCCGAAATGGGCGCTGGGTCAGCGTCGTGCGCAAGCGCGGGCTGCCGCTCAACGGCGTCGCGACGGTCAAGGTTCCGCGCGCCGGCGTCACGGGCGTCCGTGGGATCGCGGGCAAGGCCACCAGCTACGTCTGGGACGTCTCCTGACACCTTCTGGACGGACGGTTGACACCGTTTCCATCCGCTTGTCAGAAAATCTCCCGGGCGGACGTACACCCATCAGACCTCACCATCGGGCGATCGTCGTTCGCCCGATCCAGTGCCACCGACCGCAGGACGCGTGACCGCGTCCTCCTGGAGCCCCTCGTGAACAAAAAATTCCTCGTCACCGCGTCCGTCATCACGCTCGCCGCCGGTGGTTCCGCCGCCGCCGTCGCGAACGCGCAGTCGCCGTACGACCCGTACAACCCCTACAACCCGGGCACGACGACGCCCACCACGCCGACGACGCCGACCACCCCGACGACGCCCACCACGCCGACGACCCCGGCGAACCCGAACACGCCCGTCGTCACGCCCGACGGCACGCTGGTCTACGGCGCCGGCGCCACCACGATCTCGATCCCGGAAGGCGCGACCAAGGTCATCATCAACGCGACCGTCCCGGTCTCGATCACCGGCGGCAGCGGCAACATCGCCGTGTCGGTCACGGGCACCGCCCCGGTCACGGCGACGTTCGGCGCCGCGCGCCTGAACTTCAACGCCACGGGCGGCGGCAACGTCACCCTCTCCTTCCAGGACACGGGCGGCAGCACCGTCGTCACGGGCGCCGGCAGCGACGTCATCCGTGTCACGGGCTCCGGCGCCGGCACCGGCACGAGCGTCTACAACCTGGGCGGCGGCAGCAACTCGATCACGCTGCCCAGCGGCACGGTCACCTCGTCCCGTGCCGCGACGCGCGCGGCCACGAGCTACACCGGCTTCCGCATCACGTCCGGCTCCGGCAAGGACACGATCCGCGGCGGCATCGGCAAGCTGACGGTCAACTCCGGCGCCGGCGCCGACAAGCTCTACGGCGGCAAGGGCACGGCCAGCCTCAACGGCGGCTCGGGCAACGACCTGCTCAAGGGCGGCACCGGCAAGTCGACCAAGCTCTACGGCTCCACCGGCAACGACAAGCTCTACGCCGGCAAGGTCAAGACGTACGTCTCCGCCGGCAGCGGCAAGGACTACATCTCGTCCGTCAACGGCAAGGTCGACACGATCGTCGGCGGCGCCGGCAAGGACAAGGCCCGCGCCGGCAAGCGCGACAAGGTCCGCTCCGTCGAGTCGGTCAAGCGCTCCAAGAAGAACTAGCACCGGAGCGCCGCCGGCCGGCGGCGCCCCAGCAGGACCCGACGCCCCCGCAACCGCGGGGGCGTCGGTCGTTCTAGCCGCGATGGACGCCCAGCCGCGTGCTTTGATGCCGCATTCCCGTCGTCCCACGGGGTCATCACGCCGCTCCCACCAAACCGGCGTCGGACACCGGGCGCCCGCGCCCCCAGGCACCAGGAGGCGCACCCACCTATGACGCAGGACCCAGGCACGACGACGGCGCACCGGGCCTCGACCCCGGCGACGCCGGCGCGACGCCGTGCCACTCGCCGTGGACTCGGGGCGGCCGTGGCGGTCGCCTTCCTCATGGGCGCGCCCGCCGTCGCGGCGGCGGCCCCCGCCACCGTGAGCGGCACCGTCCGGGACGCAGCGGGTGCGCCGATCACCACCGGTGACGTCTGCGTCACGGCCAGGACCACCTCGACGTCCACGCTGCGCTTCCCCGTCAGTGCCAGGACCGGTATCGACGGGCGGTACGCGCTGACGAACATGGCCGCCGACTCGTACGTGGTGTCCTTCCAGAACTGCGAGGGCTCCGGCCGCAGCGACGTCGGGCAGTACTTCGGGAGTGGTCGGGTTCCGTCGCGGTCGACCATCGTGGTGCTCGCCGAGGACGACGTGCGGACCGGTGTCGATGCGACGCTCGCCACCGGCACGACCATCGGCGGCACGGTCCGCGTGGAGCCCGACGCGTCGCCGGCGGCCCGCGTGTGCGTCGGTGCCGGACCCGCGGGGGCGGGCAACGAGGGCGAGAGCTTCGTCGGGGGCAGCACGCGGACGGCGGCTGACGGCAGCTACACGATCCGGGGTCTGCTGGAGCGGACCGGCGGCTACGTCGTGTCGTTCCAGGACTGCGGCAGCGGGAAGGACCTCACGCCGCGCTACCTCGGCGGCGGCCGACGCCGCGCGGACGCCCAGGTGGTCCACCCGACGGTCGCCGCGCCGGTCACCGGTGCCGACACGCGCCTCGAACGCGGCGGCGTGCTCAGCGGCCGGATCACGGGACCCGACGGCGGCCCCGTGCCGGCGCAGGTGTGCGTCGAGGTGGCGACGGACGGAGGCGCGCCCGTCGTCGGCGACCTGGCGACGCGTGGGTCCGCGACGGTCTCCGGCGACGGCTACCGGATCACCGGGCTGGCCACCGGGCGCTACGACCTCACCGCCAAGGACTGCGGCATCAACCGCCGTCAGCTCCCGGTGGACGGTGGTCAGGTCGACGTCACCGCCGGCGCGTCGAGTGCGGCCGCCGACCTCGTCATGCGTCCCGGGACGTCCATCAGCGGTCGGCTCTACACCGGCCCGGGGACGGGGTCGCCGCGACCCTCGACGTGCGTGACGGCGGTCGATCCGACGACCGGCGAGCCGGTCTCCGGCGCCGGCGGGGCGGTGTCGAGCGCCGACGGCTCCTACGTGATCGGGCCGATCGAGCCGACGCGGCCCTACAAGGTCGAGTTCGACACGTGCCGCGCCACGTCGGAGAGCCCGCCCGTCCGCGTCTTCTACGACGGAACGAGCGACCTCGCCGCCGCGACGCTGCTGTCGCCGACGGTCGCCCGGGCGGCCGAGGGCGTGGACGGCCACCTCACCGGGCCTGTGCCGACCGGTCGGATGATCATCACCTCGGGGCCCGCCGCCGGTGCGACGAGCAATGCGACGGACGCGAGGTTCGCCTTCCGGGCCGACGGCCCGTACCGGGGGTACGAGTGCGCCCTGGACTCCGGCGTGTACGAGGCCTGCCAGTCGCCGTTCGTGGTGACGGACGTCTCCGACGGGCCGCACCAGTTCGCCGTGCGCGCCTTCGGTCGGCCCGAGCCCGCGGCGACGCGGTCGTGGACGGTCCTGCGGACCGCCCCGAGCTCCACGGCCCGAGGGCTCGTAGAACGGGGCGACGCGTTCATGTCGGACCCCGGGGCGGCGCCGTCGGCATCGACCCCGGTCACCGCGGCCGTCACCCTGCCGCAGGCCGGCGAGGTGACGCTGACGCGCGAGGCCTCCGCCGCCGTCGGCACGGACGCCTACACCGTGTTCGGGCCGCAGCTCGTCATCACGGCCCGTAAGCAGGACGGTGCCGCACCGGTCCGCGGGACGGTGGCCGACCCGATCACCGTGACGTTCACGATCGACGCCGGAGCGTTGCCCGCCGGGTCAGCGCTCGAGCGGTTGTCCGTGCTGCGCGACGGCGAGTTCGTCGCCGACTGCACCGGGTCGGCCGGGTCCGCGACGCCCGACCCGTGCATCGCCACCCGGCGGACGGTCGACGGCGGCGACGCCGAGCTGCGCGTGCTGGCCACCGGTCTCAGCACCTGGACGCTCGTGGAGCGGGCCCGGCCCGTGGCGCCGCCCACGGGCGGCGGCACCGGGATCGATGGCGGCGCGGGTCCGACGGGCGGGGGAGGAGCGGGCGGCGGATCGCAGCCGGGCGGCGCGCCGCCGACGGGGACGG
>NZ_JAURWA010000192.1 GCF_030655195.1 Patulibacter sp.
GCAGGCGCGCGAGCTGGCGCTGCTGGTCCTGCGAGCGGCGGGCGTGCGCGTCGGCGACGGCGATCGCCGGGTCGTGCGCGGCACCGGCGGCCAGCGCGTCGCGCTCCGCGGCGGAGAAGCGGTCGGCGAGCACGCCGTTGACGACGCCCAGGACGACGTGCACGCCGGTGCGGTCGACCAGCGCCTCCTCCAGCTCCAGCAGCTCGGACACCGGCAGCTCCTCGGGGGCGGCGACGAGCACCACCGCCGTCTGCGCCGGGTCCGTGAGCGTCGCGGCGATCGTCGCGCCCTGACGGGCGACCGGGCCGACCCGGGCGGTCGCGGCGAACTGCGCCGGCGCCCCGAGCATCGTCGTCGCGTGGCCCGACGCGGGGGCGTCGAGGATGCAGAGGTCGTAGGGCCGGGCGCCCGGCGTCCGGCGCTCGGGCTGGGCGAGCTCCCAGACCTTCCCGAGCGCGAGCAGCTCGCGCAGGCCCGGGGTCGCGGCGGTCAGCCCGGTGAAGATCCTGCCCGAGCCCAGCAAGTCGGCGACGCCGGCGATCGGCAGCTGGTCGCGCAGGTACTCGCGGAGCGCGGCCTCGGGCGAGACCGAGACGTGGTGCAGCGAACCGCTCGCGCCCGGCACCGGGACGGGGCGCTCGACGAAGCGGTCGCCGTCGTCCTCGGTCGGTGGGCCGCCGGCGAACGGGTCGGCCGGGGGCACGAGCGTGTCGAGGACGTCGCCGCGGCGGCCGACCTCGGCGACGACCGCGCGCAGTCCCGCCCGGGCGGCGAGGACGCCGAGGGCCGCGGCGACGGTCGACTTGCCCACGCCGCCCTTGCCGGTCACGACGACGAGGCGCCGCTGGAGCAGGTCGTCGGCCATCGGCGCCGATCCTACGGGCCGGGTCGCCGGGGCGGCGTCGCCGCCCGCCCGGACCGTCGTCGGCGAGCCCCGGCCCTCCGCCCGGCGTCCGGCCGGGGCGCCGGGGGCCGGTCGCGGACGGGTCCGCCGGGCGATCGGGCGGGCGGATGTGCGATCCGGGGAAGGAACGCCGGGGGGACCGGCGAACTCAAGACCCGCCGACGTCCCGACGCCCGGCCCCCGCACCGTGTCCCATCAGCCCCTCACGCCCCACGTCGCCCGCGCCGCCTTCGGCTCGGCGCTGGACCGCGCCCCCGCGGCACCCCGCCACGCCGTGGTGCAGCAGCCCGTGCCGGCCCCGCCGGTCACGAAGGGCCCGACGGTCATCGTCATGGCCAACCAGAAGGGCGGGGTCGCCAAGACGACCACGACCCTGAACCTGGCCGTCGCGCTGAAGGAGCAGGGCCACCGCGTCCTGGCGGTCGACCTGGACCCGCAGGGCAACCTGACGATGTCGCAGGGCCTCGACCCCGACCAGGTCGTCCCGTCGATGTACCACGTGCTCGTCCAGGGCCACCCGATCGCCGAGGTCACGCACACGCGTGAGATCGACGTCGCGGCCGCCTCGATCGACCTGGCCTCGGCCGAGGTCGCGATGGCGCCGATGATCGGCCGCGAGCGCGCGCTCGAGCGCGCCCTGCGCGCCGTCAAGGACGACTATGACTTCGTCTGCATCGACACGCCGCCCAGCCTCGGGCTGCTGACGATCAACGCCCTCTGCGCCGCGTCCAAGGTCATCGTGCCCGTCCAGGCCGAGTACCTGTCGCTGCGCGGGCTCGCGCAGCTGCGCCAGACCGTCGACATGGTCCGGGAGCAGCTGAACCCGGACCTCGTGATCCAGGGGATCCTCCCGACCCTGCTGGACACCCGCACCGTGCACGCCAAGGAGGCGCTGGAGATGCTCGAGGAGCACTTCGGCGACGAGATGTTCGTGACCCGCGTGCGGAAGACCATCCGCTTCGCCGAGGCCCCCGTCAAGGGGATGTCGGTGCTCCGCTACGACCCTGACAGTACGGCCGCCCAGGCCTACCGCGACCTTGCTCAAGAGGTGCTCCGCTCATGACCCCGCAGAACCCGAACCGCTCCAGCCTCCGCGAAGGCCCGCTGGCCGACCTCTTCCGTCGCACGGACGACTCGCCGGCCGCCCAGGCGCCCGCCGCGTCGGCCGCGGCGCACGACTCGCGCTACCCCGCGCGCGTCGGCCTCGACGCCGACCCCGAGCAGATCCTCGGCCTGTCGGACGTCGAGCCGACCCGTGACGAGATCTCCCGGGCGGGGGCCGGCGGCTTCGTCGACCACGTCGCGCAGACCGCCGCGACCGTCGAGGCGTGGGGCGAGCGCAAGCAGCCCGTCCACAACGCCTACGGTCCGGTCATCCGCGTCGTCGGCGTCGGCGGCGGCGGCACCAACGCCGTCAACCGCATGGTCGAGGCCGGCATCACCGGCGTCGAGTTCATCGCGATCAACACCGACGCGCAGTCGCTGCTGGACTCCGCCGCGGACGCGACGATCCACATCGGCCAGTCCTCCACGCGCGGCCTCGGCGCCGGTGCGAACCCGGGCGTCGGCCGCACCGCCGCCATGGAGGAGTACGACGAGATCAAGACGACCCTCCGCGGGTCCGACATGGTCTTCATCGCCGCCGGCGAGGGTGGCGGGACCGGCACCGGTGCCGCCCCGATCGTGGCGCGCATCGCCCGCGAGCTCGGCGCGCTGACCGTCGGCATCGTCACCAAGCCGTTCGCCTTCGAGGGCAAGCGCCGGGCGGAGTCCGCCGAGACCGGCATCCGCGAGCTGTCCGAGGAGGTCGACACCCTCATCGTCGTCCCGAACAACCGGCTGCTCTCGGTCCTCGAGCGCAACACGTCGATGGTCGACGCCTTCCGCGTCGCCGACGACGTCCTGCGCCAGGGCGTCCAGGGGATCTCCGAGCTGGTCACGGTCCCGGGCCTGATCAACCTCGACTTCGCGGACGTCCGGACGATCATGCAGGACCGCGGCGCGGCCCTGCTGGGCATCGGTCACGGCACCGGCGAGTCCCGCGCGGTCCAGGCCGCCGAGCGCGCCGTCTCCTCCCCGCTGCTGGAGACGTCGATGGACGGCGCCAAGGCGATCCTGCTGTCCGTCGTCGGCGGCGGCGACCTCTCGCTGTGGGAGATCAACGAGGCCGCCGAGGCCATCGGCGCCGCCGCGCACCCCGACGCGAACATCATCTTCGGCGCGCAGGTCGACGAGAAGATGGGCGACGAGGTCTGGGTGACCGTCGTCGCGACCGGCTACGACCACCAGCCGCACCTGCACCCCGCCGACGTGGCCCCGACCAGCGTCCGTCGCACCCAGCCGCGCGAGGAGCGCGAGCCGGTGCGCGCGAGCCGCGAGGTCGCCCGCGCGCCGCGTCCCGCGCGCCGCCAGGAGCCCGCAGCGACGCCGTCCACCCGGGCCGGCGGCGGCTCGGGCGGTGGCGGCGGCTGGGGCGTCCCCGAGTTCGCCCCGCGCCACCGCTGAGCCGCCCGGGCCTGCGGAGCGCCCGGACGACGAACGCCAGCCGGCCGCCGAGAGGCGGCCGGTCGTCGTTCCGGGGCGTCCGGCGGCGCGGCCGGGCGCCGGCGGTGCCGTGCGGGGAGGGCGCGGTCCGCCCGCCCCGGGACGACCCGCGGTGCGGCCTGGGAGGATGCGCGCATGGCTCCGTCCCGCGGCACCGTCGCCGCAGGTCACCCGCGCACCGCCGAGATCGGGGCCCGCGTCCTGCGCGAGGGCGGATCGGCCGCCGACGCCGCCGTCGCCTGCGCCCTGGCCTCCTGGGTCTGCGAGCCGCTCCTGACCGGACCGGCCGCCGGCGGGCACCTGCTCGCCGTGCCGACGGACGGCCCGGCCGTCGCCATCGACGCGTTCTGCCAGGTCCCGGGCCTGCACCCCGCCGGGGTGGACGAGGAGCGCCGCGCCGCCCGCGACCCGCTCGCGGACCTCGTCGCCGTCGACGTCGACTTCGGCGACGCCCACCAGGTCTTCCACGCGGGCGCCGCGTCCGTCGCCGCGTTCGGGCTGATGGACGGCCTGGAGCGGCTGCACGCCCGGTGGGGTCGCCTGCCGCTGGCCGACCTGGCGGCGCCCGCCGCCGCGCTGGCGCGCCAGGGCGTGGTCCTCAACCGCCAGCAGGCGTTCGTCGCGGCGCTCCTGCGCCCGATCCTCGAGCTGACGCCGGAGTCGCGTGCGCTGTGGTGGCCGGACGGCGCGCTGCTGACCGAGGGCGAGCCGTTCCGCGACCCCGAGCTCGGCGACACGATCGAGCGGCTCGGCCGCGACGGCGCCGCGCCGCTGCGCGACGGCGACCTGGCCGCCGCGTGCGTCGACTGGTGCGGTCGCCACGGCGGGGTCCTGACCCGTGCGGACCTCGCGGGCTACCGCGCGGTGGAGCGCGACCCGGTCCGCGTCCCCTACCGGGACCGCACCGTCCTGACCGTCCCGCCGCCGTCGGCCGGCGGCGTCCTGCTGGCCCTGGCCCTGGGGCGGCTGGACCGGGCGACGGGCCCCGACGGCGCGCCGGGTCCCGCCGCCCTGATCGCCGCGATGGCCGACGCCGAGGCCGAGCGCACCGACGCGTTCGAGGAGGGCCTCGTGCGGCCCGGGTTCGCCGACGAGCTGCTCGCGCTGCGGCTGGGGTCGACCACCCACCTCTCGGTGATCGACGCCGACGGCCTGGCGTGCGCGATCACGACGACCAACGGCGAGGGCTCCGGCGTCGTCGTCCCGGGCACGGGGATCCACCTGAACAACGTGATGGGGGAGGAGGACCTCAACCCGCGGCTGCGCGCCGGGGGCGGGGCCGACGCGCCCGCCGCGTTCGCGCCCGGCCGGCGGATGCCGTCGATGATGGCGCCGACCGCCGTCCTGCCCCCGGCCGCACGGGGCGGCGGCGTCGAGGCGATCCTCGGGTCCGCGGGCTCCAGCCGGATCCGCTCCGCGCTGCTGCAGACGGTCGTCGGGCTCGTCGACCACGGGCTGGGGCCCGCCGAGGCGGTCGACGCCCCGCGCGTCCACCTCGAGGACGGCGTGGTCTACGCGGAGCCCGGTCTGCGGGACGCGGAGGGCGACTGGACGAGCGGCCGCACGCTCGTCGAGTTCCGCGAGCCGAACCTGTTCTTCGGCGGGGTCCAGCTCGTCCGCCGCGATCCCGGCACCGGGACGCTGGCCGCGGCGGCGGACCCGCGGCGCGGCGGGGCGACCGCGACGGCCTGAGCGGGGAACGGTGGGGCCCGGGCCGGAGCCGTCCGGGCCGGGGTCCGGGCCGCGTCGCGCGCGGCCGGCCGAAGCTCGCGTGGACCCGCACGGCCGGTACGCCCGGCGACGCGCCATCGGCTGGTCCCCGGCCATGGCGACACGGTGTCATGTTGTGGCCAAACCACTGCATCGAGCCCTCCGGTGACGGAGAGACTGGGCCATGCCCAGTGCTGACTACGTGATCGTGGGAGCCGGCTCCGCCGGCTGCGTCCTCGCCAACCGGCTCAGCGAGGATCCGGACGTCCGCGTCCTGCTGCTCGAGGCCGGCGGCAAGGACGGGAGCGTCAACGTCAAGATCCCGGCGGCGTTCCCGAACCAGTTCCACACGAAGATGGACTGGGACTACTCGACCGAGCCCGAGCCGTACGTCGACGGCAAGACGATGTACGTGCCGCGCGGCAAGTCCCTCGGCGGCTCGAGCTCGATGAACGCGATGCTCTACGTCCGCGGCCGGCCGCTGGACTTCGACCTGTGGGAGGGCCAGGGCGCGCCGGGCTGGGGCTGGGACGACGTCCTGCCGTACTTCAAGCGCGCCGAGAACAACGCCCGCGGCGCCGACGAGTTCCACGGCGTCGGCGGCCCCGTCGAGGTCTCCGAGCAGCGCTCGCCGCGCCGGATCGGCAAGGACCTGCTCGAGTCGGCCGTCGCCGCCGGCATCCCGCGCGCCACGGACTACAACGGGTCGGAGCAGGACGGGGTCGCGCCGTTCCAGGTCTTCCAGAAGAACGGCAGGCGCTGGAGCTCCGCCGACGCCTACCTCAAGCCCGCGATGCGCCGCCCGAACCTCGAGGTGATCACGGGCGCCCTGGTGCTCGGGCTCGAGCTCGACGGCACCCGGGTCACCGGGGTCCGGTACCGCCGGAAGGGCCAGGAGGCCGTCGCCTCCGCCGCCCGCGAGGTCGTCCTCTCCGCCGGCGCGATCGGCTCCCCGCAGATCCTGCAGCTCTCGGGCATCGGCAACGCCGACGACCTGCGCGAGGTCGGGGTCGAGGTCCGCCACGAGCTGCCGGGCGTCGGCTACAACCTGCAGGACCACCCGTTCCTGGGCGCGCTGTTCGAGGTGAACGACACGGACACGCTCTACCAGGCCGACAAGCCGAAGCACCTCCTCGAGTGGGCCCTGCGCCGCAGCGGCAAGCTGACCTCGACGGTGGCCGAGATCAACGCGTTCGTGCGCACCCGGCCGGGCCTGCCCGCGGCCGACATCCAGTTCCACATGGGCGCCGCCTACTACGAGAACCACGGGGAGGAGACGTTCGACGGCCACGCCGTCGTGATCGCTCCGACGCTCGTGTCGCCGAAGTCGCGCGGCAAGGTGTGGCTCGCCTCGAAGGACCCCGAGGCCAAGGCCCGCATCCTCACGAACTCGCTCGAGCACCCCGACGACCTGCGCTCCCTCGTCGCCGGCATGAAGCTCGCCCGCGAGATCGCCGCGCAGGAGCCGCTGGCGTCGAAGATCGTCCGGGAGATCAAGCCCGGGCCGTCCGTGGTCGAGGACGAGGACCTCGAGGACGACATCCGCAAGCGCCTCATGCTGATCTACCACCCCGTCGGCACGTGTCTCATGAGCGACACGGCGGACGGCGCCGTCGTCGACTCCGAGCTGCGCGTCCACGGCCTGCAGGGGCTCCGCGTGGCGGACGCGTCGGTCATGCCCGTCATCACCGGCGGCAACACGAACGCGCCGACGATGATGATCGCCGAGCGGGCCGCCGACCTCATCCGCGGGCGCGTCGGCGCGGGCGTCGCGGCCCCGCCGGCGGCCTCCGGGGCCGCTGCGTGAGCGGTCTCCTCGCGGGGCTGCCGCGGACGACGGGCCGGACGCGTCCCGACGTCGACGTCGGGACGATCGTCGTCGGCGGCGGGTACAGCGGCATCGCGATGGCCGTCGGCCTGCGCCAGGCCGGCCAGGACGACTGGCTGCTGCTCGAGCAGGCCGACGACCTCGGCGGGGTGTGGCGCGACAACGTCTACCCCGGTGCGGCGTGCGACGTCCCGTCGTACCTCTACTCGCTGTCGACCGACCAGCGCCGCGACTGGTCCCGGCCCTGCTCGCCGCAGCCCGAGATCAACGCGTACCTGGGCGAGGTGGCCCGCCACCACCGGCTGGCCGAGCGCGTGCGGTGCGGCGTGACCGTCGACCGCGTGGAGTGGGACGACGCGACGAAGCGCTGGACGGTACGGATCCAGGACGGGGAGCCGCTGACCTGCGCGCAGCTGGTCCTGGCCTGCGGCCAGTTGTCGAAGCCGGCCTTCCCGTCGATCCCCGGTCGCGAGGACTTCGCGGGGGCGAGCTTCCACTCCGCGGAGTGGGACCACGACGTCCCGCTCGAGGGCCGCCGCGTCGCGGTCGTCGGCACGGGCGCCAGCGCGGCGCAGTTCGTGCCGCCGGTCGCCGAGGCGGCGGGGCACCTCGACGTCTACCAGCGCACCGCCAACTGGATGCTGCCGCGCCGCAACCGGCCCTACGCACCGTGGGCGCGGCGGGCGATCGAGCGGATCCCCGGCCTGCAGGGCCTGCGCCGCGGGGCGATGTGGGCGTTCATGGAGTCCGGGATCCTCGGCCAGACCCGGGTGCCGGCGATCCGGCTGGGCCTGCGCGCCTGGTCGAGCTGGCACATGAAGAACCAGGTCAAGGACCCGGCGGACCGCGCCAAGCTGCTGCCCGACTACCCGATCGGCTGCAAGCGCGTCCTCTTCAGCTCGGCGTTCCTGCCGGCGCTCGTCCGCGACGACGTCGAGGTCGTGGTCGACCCGATCGCGCGGATCACGCCGACGGGCGTGGTCGTCCGCGAGCCCGACGGACGCGAGACCGAGCGCCCGGTCGACGTCCTGATCTGGGGCACCGGCTTCAGGACGCACGAGTTCGTCGCCCCGATCGAGGTCACCGCGACCCGGGGCGACGGGCCCGCGCGCCGGCTCGCCGACGCCTGGGCCGACGGGGCCGAGGCGCACCTGGGGATCACCGTCTCGGGCTTCCCCAACCTCTTCCTGCTCTACGGCCCAAACACGAACCTCGGCTTCGGCTCGATCGTCGTGATGATCGAGGCGCAGGTCGGCTACGTCCTCGACGCGCTGCGCAGGCTGCGCACCTCCGGCGCGGCCGCCGTCGACCTGCGGCCCGAGGTCCAGCGCCGCTCCACGGGCGAGGTGCAGGACCGCCTGCGGGCGTCGGTCTGGTCGGCCTGCGACTCCTGGTACCGCCAGGGGCCCGACGGCCGGATCGTCAACAACTGGCCGGGGCAGATGGTCGAGTACCGCCGCCTCACCCGCGAGCTGGACCTCGCCGAGTACGAGGTCGTGGGGCGCGCCGCGGAGCTCGTCGAGCAGGACGACGCGGTCCCCGTGGCATGACCGCGACCCACACCACCACCGCAACCGGATCGACAGGGAAGGCCCCCGACGTGCCCGTCATCAACCACCACCGCGAGGGCTCGGGCGAGCCGCTCGTCCTGATCCACGGCATCGGCCACCACTGGCAGGCGTGGTCGCCGGTGATCCCCGAGCTGGCCCGCGAGTTCGACGTGCTGGCCTGCGACTCGCCCGGCTTCGCGGGCTCGCCGGAGCTGCCGGAGGGCACCCCGCGCACCATCCCCGCCTACGCCGCGGCGTACGCGGCGTGGTTCCAGGAGCGGGGACTGGACCGGCCGCACGTCGCGGGCAACTCGATGGGCGGCGGCATCGCGCTGGAGCTCGCCCGCATGGGCGTCGTGCGCAGCGCCCACGCGGTCTCGCCCGCCGGGTTCTGGTCGCCGGCGGAGCGGAAGTACGCCCAGGGCCTGCTCGCCGCGCTCTCCGGCCTGCCGGGGCCGCTGCGCCCCGCGGTCTCGGCCGCGGTGCGGACCCCGCTGGGTCGCGTGGCGATCGCCGGCACCCTCTACGGCCGCGCGTGGCAGACGCCGGGGGACGAGGCCGCCGCGACCCTCCGCGACGCCTGGGCCGCCCCGGCCTTCGCCGCCGCGCTGCGGGGCTTCGACGAGTACGACTTCGAGCACGGCGACGAGCTGCCGGGGAGCATCCCGGTCACCGTCTCGTGGGGCTCCCGCGACCTGCTGCTGCCGTACTGGACCCAGGCCCCGCGAGCGCGAGCGGCGCTGCCGCAGGCCCGCCACGTGACGCTCTCGGGCTGCGGGCACGTGCCGTTCACGGACGACCCGGGCCTCTGCGCCGCGGTCATCCGCCGGGCCGCCGGGCGGAGCTGAGCCGGAGGCCGGGCGGGACGCTCCCCGGCCTGGGAGCCCCCGTCCCGGCGCACCCCGGCGGGGCGTCCGCCGTGCGCCGTCGCCGGCGTGGCATCCTCGCGCGGTGACCCGTCGGCAGACCGCGCTGCTCCTCGCCCTGGCGAGCATCTGGGGCGGCAGCTACGCCCTGATCAAGGTCGCGCTCGACGACGGGATCCCGTGGGCCTGGGTCGCCTTCCTGCGGATCGGGCTGGGGGCGCTGGTCGTCACCGCGATCGCCGTCCAGCGCCTGGGCTGGCGGCCCCTGACCGGCAACGCGGCCTGGATGCCGCCGATCGCCGCCGCCCAGATCGCCCTGCCGTTCCTGCTGATCTCGTGGGGCGAGCGCCGGCTGGACTCCGGCCTGGCGGGCGTCCTGGTCGCCATGGCGCCGCTCTTCACGGTCCTCCTGGCCGGGCGCTTCGTCCCCGACACCGCGCTGGGACGTCGCGGCGTCCTCGGGGTGGGGATCGGCTTCGTCGGGGTCGTCCTGCTCTTCGGCGTCGACCTGTCGGGGGACGGCGAGCTCGTCGTGGCCGGTCTGGCGCTCGTCGCCGCGGCGCTGGGCTACGGGATCGGCGCGACGCTCTCCCGGGTGCGCCTGCGCGGCATGCCGCCGCTGGCCGCCTCGGCCGCCACGCTCCTCTGGTCGACGGCGATCACCGGGCTCTTCGCCGTCCCGTCGGGGCTGCCGCCGGCCCCGGCGGCGGGGACCGTCCTGGCGCTGGTGCTCCTCGGAGCGGTCGGCACGGGCATCGCCTACGTCATCTTCTTCACCCTGAACGCCGAGGTCGGTCCGTCGCGCGCGATGCTCGTCACCTACCTGGCCCCGGTGTTCGCGATCGTCTACGGCACGGCGTTCCTCGACGAGACCGTCACCGCGGCGATGGTCGCGGGCATCGTCCTGGTGATCGGTGGGTCGCTGCTCGGCTCGGGCTGGTCGCGACGGCGGGCCGCGACGGTGCCCGAGGCGTAGGCGCCGACCCGGGCGATGACCGTCGCCGCGTCGGGCCCGACAGAGGCGTCCGGCCCATGACGGCCACGGCCGTGTCCGGTGAGGCACGGCGGTCCACCGCGTCGGGACCGGCCCTGGGTCGTCCCGGACCGGCCCACTATCGTCGCCCGCATGACGTCTGCGCCACAGGGGCCACCCGTGGACTTCTCCGGGGCCCGTCCGCCCGGGGACGAGGTGCTGGACGGCACGCACGTCCGGCTCGAGCCGCTCGACCCCGCCCGGCACGGGGCCGGCCTGTGGCGGGCGGCCGCGGCCGGCGACCCGCGGCTGTGGGACTACCTGCCGTACGGGCCGTTCGCCGACGAGCCCGCGTTCGCTGCGTGGCTCGCGTCGCTGCCCACCGCCGCCGACGAGCGCTTCTACGCGATCCTCCGCGCATCCGACGGCGTGCCGGCGGGGATGATCGCCTACGCCCGGATCGCACCGGCGCAGGGGCGCATCGAGATCGCCCACGTGTGGTTCGGGTCGGCGCTCCAGCGGACGCCCGCCGCGACCGAGGCGGTGCACCTGCTCGCCGCCCACGCCTTCGACGAGCTGGGCAACCGCCGGCTGGAGTGGAAGTGCAACGCGCTGAACGCCCGCTCCCGGCGGGCGGCCGAGCGCTTCGGCTTCACCTACGAGGGGACGTTCCGCCAGGACATGGTCGTGCGGGGCCGCAACCGCGACACGGCGTGGTTCTCGATCCTCGACGGCGAGTGGCCGCGGATCGGCGCGGCGTTCCGGGCGTGGCTGGCGCCGGGGAACTTCGACGACGACGGGGTCCAGCGCCGGACGCTCGAGGAGTGTCGGGCCGAGCCCTGACGGTCCTAGAGCTGGAGCTTGAAGCCGACGTGCGTCGATGTGAAGCCCAGCGCGTCGTAGAACCGGTGGGCCTCGGGGCGGAACGTGCCGCTGGTCAGCTGCACCACGCTGCAGCCGTGGTCGGTCGCCCGGCGGATCGCGTCCTGGACGAGCGCCCGGCCGGTCCCGCGCCGCCGCTCGCTCTCCGCGACGTGCATCGTCTCGAGCTGGGCGCGGTCCCCGTCGCGCGCGAACTCGGGCAGGAACGACAGCTGGACGACGCCGACGACGGAGCCGTCCCGGTCGGCGACGAGCAGCTCGTGCTCGTCCGCGGCGACGATCCGGCGGAAGCCGGCCCGCTGGCCGTCCGTCGGCCACGCTCCCGGCACCCTGGCCCGGGAGATCTCGTCCGCGCCGACGAGCGCCAGCACCGCGTCCTCGTCCTCGGGGCGGGCGGCGCGGACCCGCGCGTCGCTCATCCGAAGCGGACGACACCGTTGCTGGCGCCCCGCACCTCGGCGAGGTCGGCGAACTCCAGGCGCTTCAGCGCCGCCCGGAGCAGCGCGAGCAGCTGGCGCAGCCGGGCGTTCTCGGACCGGGCCTCGAGCAGCTGCTGCTTGGCCTCGGGCGCGAACTCGACGGAGGCGGCCAGGTCGTAGGAGCCCGCGGCGACGAGCTCGGCGGGGGAGACCTCGTGCTCCGTCGCCTGGTTGGCGAGCGACGCGTAGGCCTGGCGGACCGCGGCGGCGGCGTCGTGGTCCAGCGCCTCGGCCTCGTCCTCGAGGAACTCGACGTGCGCGGAGGCGTAGGGGTGGCGGTGGTGCTCCTCGATTACCCGGAACGGGCGCGTGCCGCGCGTGACGACGTCCAGCCGCCCGTCCTCGAACCGCTGGAGCACCTCGGTCACCCGCATCGCGCAGCCGATCGAGCGCGGACCGTCCTCGTCGACCAGGACGATCCCGAACTCGCGGTCCTCGTCGATGCAGCGGGCACCGAGCTCCTTGTAGCGGTCCTCGAAGAGATGCAGGGGCACCTGCTCGCCGGGCAGGGCCACGAGGCCGAGCGGGAACAGCGGCAGGTCGGGATCGACGGCGTCCATGCCCCCTGACTCTACGCCGCCGCGCGACGCCCTTCGACCGCCCCCGGTCGTCCGGGCCCCGGAGCGGGTACGTAGCCCGGGCATGTCCTCCACCGAGATCGTCTGGTTCCGGCGGGACCTCCGCGTCCGCGACCACCCCGCGCTGCACGGCGCGGCGTCCGACGCCGACCGCGTCGTCCCCGTCTTCGTCGTCGATCCCGCGATCGTCGAGGGCTCGGCCGCGAGCGGTCCACGCGCGCACTTCCTCGCCGGCTGCCTGCGCGAGCTCGACGCCGCGCTGCGCGACCGCGGGGGACGGCTGATCGTCCGCCGCGGTGATCCGGCGGACGTCCTCGTCGCGTTGGCGGAGGAGGTCGGGGCCGAGGCCGTCCGGTGGACCAGCGACGCCAGCCCGTACGCCCGCCGCCGCGACGAGCGCGTCACGAAGGCCCTGGAGGACGCAGGCGTGCGCGCGGTCCCGTGTCCGGGGCAGTACGTCGCCGACCCGTCGGAGCCCCGCACCGGCGGCGGGAAGCCCTACGTCGTCTTCTCGCCGTTCGGGCGCGCCTGGGACCATCTCGACCGCCGCAAGGTGCTCGACGCGCCCCGCGAGCTCTCCGTGCCCCAGGTCGGCGGCGACGGCCTGCCCGCTCCCGACGACCTCGGGGCCGACGGGCGGCCCGACGTGCCCGAGCCGTTCGCGGAGCCGGGGGAGGAGCCCGGGCTCCGGGCCGCCCGCGCCTGGCTCGACGGGCCGATCCAGGAGTACCACGAGCTCCACGACGCCCTGGCGGGCAAGGACGGGTCGACCCGCGCGGCCGGCGGCGGCAGCGGCCTGTCGGCGCACCTGCGGTGGGGCACGATCTCGCCCCGCTGGCTCGAGGCCCGCGCGCGGAAGCTGAGCGGCGAGGGACCTGCCGCGTTCGTCCGCCAGCTCGCCTGGCGGGACTTCTACGCCCACGTCTACCTCTTCCACCCCGAGGACCGCCACCGGGCGCACCAGCCGAAGTACCGCGACCTGACCTGGGAGGTCGACGACGAGGCGCTCGAGGCCTGGAAGGCCGGGAGGACCGGCTATCCGCTCGTCGACGCCGGGATGCGGCAGCTCGCCTCGACCGGCTGGATGCACAACCGCGCGCGCATGATCGTCGGCTCGTTCCTGACGAAGGACCTGCACATCGACTGGACCGCCGGCGAGCGGCACTTCTACGCGCTGCTGCTCGACGGCGAGCCGACCCAGAACGACGGGAACTGGCAGTGGGTCACGTCGATCGGCGTGGACCCCAAGCCGTACTTCCAGCGGATGTTCAACCCGACGCGGCAGATGAGCCGGTTCGACTCCGACGGCCGGTACGTCCGCCGGTGGGTGCCGGAGCTCGCCGACGTCCCGGACGCGCGGATCCAGGAGCCGTGGAAGATGAGCCGCGAGGAGCAGGACGCGGCGGGCTGCGTGATCGGCGAGGACTACCCGGAGCCGATCGTCGACCACAAGGTCGAGCGCGAGCGCGCGGCGGCCCGGTACCGCGAGGCCGGCGACTGAGCGGCGGTCCCGGCCAGGCGCGGTGCCAGGCCGCGCAGGTCGGGCACGAGGCCGCCCGGGGTCGCGAGCTCGCGGCGCAGCGCCACGGCGTGCCCGTCGAAGCGACGCGTCGGGTAGTCCCCGGCCGTGCCGCGGGTGCGCAGGAACGCCCAGTCGCTGGACTGCACGGCGAGGAGCTCGCGCCAGGCGCGCTCGGTCGCGGCCGGTCCGGCGGCGACGACGTCGAGCTCCAGCGCCCGGGTCTCCCACGCCAGGTCGGCGACCCGGCGGCCGCTCCAGGTCGAGAGGTCCCGCGGCGTGCCCCAGGTCGACGTCCGGCGGGCCTCCGGCGGCAGCGGCGCGACCTCGCCACGGGCCCGGGCGGCGGCCGCGGCGTCGTCGGCGTGGACGATCCGCAGGCCCTGTCGGGCGGCCTCGTCGAGGACGGCCTCCAGCCACCACGGCCCCTCGAGCCACCAGTGGCCGAGGAACTCCGTGTCCAGCGCGACGACCGCGAGTCCGCCGTCGGCGACGCGGGCGACGGCCGCGCGGACGAACGCCGCGGCGTCCTCCCGGGCCTGCGCCAGCGCCCGTCCGGGGTCCCACGCCCGGCCGTCGTTGCTCCACGGCTGCAGGTGGAACGTCGTCCGGCGGTGGGTGTCGCGGTAGGCCGCGGCGGCGGGCATCGCACCGTCGGA
This sequence comes from Patulibacter sp., assembly GCF_030655195.1. Taxonomy (GTDB): domain Bacteria; phylum Actinomycetota; class Thermoleophilia; order Solirubrobacterales; family Solirubrobacteraceae; genus Patulibacter. Next base: position 14,493 of record NZ_JAURWA010000192.1, read on the forward strand.
CCACACGAGGTCCATCAGCGCGCGGTCGATCGGCAGGAGCGTCGTGCCCGCGCCCGTCGCCCACGGCCGCAGGTGCCGCGGATCCCCGTGGCCCAGGTGGTCGGTGAGGTCGACGCAGGCGGCGCGGACCCCGGCCCCGGCCAGCGCCCCGTCGAGCGCCGGGTCGTAGGCGCACTCCGGGAGCCACAGGCCGCCGTCCCAGCGGCCCGTCCGGTCGTGGTGGCTCGCCGTGCCCGTCGCGAGCTGGACCCGGAGGGCCTCGGGGGTGGCGACCAGCGGGAGGACGGCGTGGGTGGCGCTCGACGTCCACGCGGCGTGGCGCAGCAGCCCGCCGGCGATGCCCTCGTCGTCGTCCGCAGCCGGGCGGGCGGCGCGGTAGTGCTCCAGCAGCTCGACGAGCGCGCGGGCCTCGTCCTCGTGCCCGCCGGCGCGGAACCCCTCGATCTCGCGGGCGTAGACGTCCTCCCGGGTGTCGTCGAGGAAGGCGCGGAAGCGCTCCGCGACCCCGGGCCCGCGGAGCTGGTCGGCGAGCACCGGCGTGACGGAGAGCGTCAGCGCCCGCGCGTCGGGGCGCCGGTCCAGCAGGTCGACCAGCGGCAGGTAGCAGGTGGCGGCGGCCTCCCACAGCCACTCCTCGCCGAAGGGCCAGGTGTCGAAGCCCTCGACGTACGGGAGGTGGGTGTGGAGGACGATCGCCAGGGCGCCCGGGCCGCGGGAGCCCCGGGACGCGCCGTCCGCGGCACCGTCCGTGCGATCGCGGCGGCCGTCGTCCGCGCCGGGACGCGCCGCCACGTCGCCCGTCACGGTCGCAGGACGGCCACGAAGTCCAGCGCGGCGTCGAGGTCCGCGCCGTCGGCCTCGGAGCGCAGGACGAAGTCCGACGCCGCGATCGCGGGCGTGAAGCGGTCGTAGAACGGCTTCGTGATCCGCAGCGCCTTGTGGACGCGGTCCCAGCCGGCGTGCTCGATGACCCAGGCGTGCAGCCGCAGCTTCCGCGCGTGGTAGAGGCCGAGGATCTCGACGTGGCCGAAGTGGCGCTCCAGCAACTCGCGGTACTCCCCGGCGCGGTACTCCTTGACGTGCCACGGGTTCTCGGACTTCTCGGCCCCGGGGGGTGCGAGCGTCAGCAGGTTGGGCGTGGAGACGTACGCCTCGCCACCGGGTCCGATCAGCGCCTTGAAGCGCTCGAGGATCGCGTCGGGGTCCTGCACGTGCTCGATCGTCTGCAGGAAGACGAGGACGTCGCAGGGCTCGTCGAAGGTCTCCACGAGCGTGCGGACGAAGCGGGTGCGCGCGTCGGTGTAGCGCAGCCGGGCGTGCTCGTAGGCCTCGGGGTTGGCGTCCACCCCGACCGCCTCGGACGCGGCGCGCGAGAGGACGGCGGTGCCGTAGCCCTCGCCGCAGGCCAGGTCGACGACCTTCTGCGGCGCGCCCCCGTCGGGGCCGGCGGCGGCGCGGGCGGCGACCCGCGCGGCGATCCACTCGTAGACGACGAGGTGGCGCCGGTACCAGTAGTTCTCCTCCGGCACGTCCGGCAGCGTCCGCTCGCCGGTGAGCGACAGGGGCGGCACGCCCTCGGGCTGGTCCCGCTGGAGGTACAGGGGCGGCGCGTCGGGCATCGGCGCGGAATCTACGGCAGAGGCACCGTCCGCCGCCGGTTCGCCGCCGTGACCGCCACCACGCTGCCGACGGTCGGCGGCCCGTAGACTGCCACGGCCCATGAGTCCCTTTCCTACCACTGGTAGCGCCGCTGCCGAGCCCGAGGTCGCCGAGCGGATCCGCGACCTCAACACGCGCTACCACGACGGTGCCGCGGCGCAGTACGACCACAAGTGGGGGATCGACTGGGGCGACGTCGGGGCCGACCAGGTCCGCCAGAAGCTCGAGAAGCTGCTCGGGAAGCCGCTGCCGACGTTCGGCCGGTCGCTCGAGATCGGCGCCGGGACCGGCTACTTCACGCTGCACATGCTGAAGGCAGGCATCGTCGGGTCGGCCGTGGCCACCGACATCTCGCCGGGCATGATCGCGGCGCTCGAGAAGAACGCGGCGGAGCAGGGCCTGCAGGTCGAGGCGCTCGTCGCCGACGCCGAGCGCCTGCCGTTCGAGGACGAGTCGTTCGACCTCGTCCTCGGCCACGCGGTCCTGCACCACATCCCGGATCTGGAGCGCGCGTTCTCCGAGTTCCACCGCGTCCTGAAGCCCGGCGGCGCGATCCTCTTCGCGGGAGAGCCCTCCCGCAACGGCGACCGCATCGCGGTGGTGCCCAAGCGCGCCGCCGACCGCGTGTCCCCGCTCTGGCGCCGCGCGATCAAGGCGCGCCCGGCCGAGCACGGCCACGACGACGGTGGCGCCGAGAACCACGCGCTGGAGTCGCAGGTCGACGTCCACGCCTTCGTGCCCGCCGAGCTGCGCGCGCCGATCGACGCCGCGGGCTTCCAGAAGGTCGACGTCCGGGGCGAGGAGCTGGCCGCCAACTGGTTCGGCTGGTTCAACCGCGGTCTCGAGGCGTCGGCCCGGGACGAGGACGTGCCGTGGGGCTGGAAGATGTACGCCTTCAAGGGCTACCTCTTCTTCCAGAAGGTCGACCGGCGGCTGCTCGAGGGCCGGCTGCCGGCGGGGATCTTCTACAACCTGATGGTCGTCGCGCGCAAGCGCGGCTGACCGGGCCCGGACCTCGGTCCCCGGGGCGTCCCGGGGACGATCGTCGGGGGACCCGGTCGGCCCGGGCGCCGCGGTCGCGGCGCCCGCCCTCCGGGAGCGGTGGCCGTTCAGCCGGCCGTGTCGGAGGCGCTCGTCCCGTAGGAGTCCGGGGCGATCAGGTTCGGCAGCGGGTTCGCGCCCATGCCGTCGCGGTCGCAGTCGCTGCCGCCGTCCGTGCGGCTGTCGCAGCTGAGGTCCGAGGCGACGTCGAGCGCCGCGATTCCTCCGCCCGGGTCCACCGTGCCGGTCCCGACGCGCGGCAGGAAGCCGACCTTGATCGACCGGTCGTACGCCCACGGGTGGATGCGGCGCAGGAAGAGCGTCCGCGTGGAGCCGCCCGCCACCTTGGGGTAGTAGTACGCCTCGACGGCGGGGTAGCCGTTGCCCTCGGTGTGGACCTTGAAGCTGCCCGACGGGTTCCGCTTGATCGTGATCTTCGTGTCGACGCTCCACGCCCCGATCGGGATCGAGTTCGTCACGGAGTTCAGGAGCGACATCTTCACGTAGACCGTGTCGGTCCTGCTCGAGCCGTAGATCGCTGCGGTGTTGTTCGACCGGGCCTTGAAGTCCGTGCTGCGCACGGAGCTCTCGCTGGAGTAGTTCGTGATCGGCAGCGCCGCGCGCGTGGTCCCGCCCGCGAGACCGGAGGGGACGGGGTACTTCTTGGGCCAGAAGACGCCCCCGGGGATCGGGCCGGGGATGCCGCGGTACTCCAGGCCCCAGAACTCCCCGGGCAGGGCGTCGGAGATGTGCGTCGGATCGACCGTCAGCGAGACCTTGCCGGTGCGCGTGTCCCAGAACAGCGACGCACGGGACGGGACCGACTGCGACGGGAAGCTGTTCCAGCCCCGCCCGTCGCCCTTGAGCAGGCGGCCGCCGGCCTGGCTGTCGGGGATGAACAGCCGCAGCATCACCACGCCGTCCCGGCCCGTCTCGGCCGGGGTGTCCTCCACGATCCGCGATGCGTCGGCGGGCCGCGGGCCGAAGGCCGCGTTCTGGGCGACCTGCCAGAGCGCGTTCGTGGCGGGCGCCTGCGGCGTCGGGGCGGGGGCCGGGGTCGTGGGGGCCGGTGCACCCGCACCGCACCTGGGCACCCCACGGAGCGGACCGTCCGTGTAGGTCTTCAGGAGCTGGTCGGGGACGTAGAGGTCGCCGACCTTGTCCCAGATCCTCGAGCCGTAGGCCATCTGCCCGGTCGTCTGGCAGGAGATCCGCACCCAGCTGCCCTTGCGGACGTGGTTCACCCGGGCGCGTGGCTCGAGCTGCGGCGCCGCGCGGCCGTCGATGTCGTCCTTCGCCAGGTAGGTGTTGGTCGGCTTCCACGGCTGCAGCGACGTGACGCGGGCCGCCGAGGCCGCGGACGGCGCCAGCAGCGAGGCTGCGCCGACGGCGGCGAGCAGACCGATGCCCGCGCCGCGCCGCGCGGCGGTCCGACGGCGCGCGGCGGGACGTGGGGTGGTCGAGGTGGGGGACACGGGGGCTCCTGGGGGATGCGACGGCGCCGGAGGCCGTCTGGTGGAGCCAGAGTGACACCGTCGACGGTGTCCGATGCGGCCTCCTCAGAGAGCTCTCACGAAGCGTGAGAGCGGCATGAGACCGCGCCCGTTCAGGGCCGGTCCTCCGGCTCGAGGGCCTCGGCGGGCACCGGCTTGTTCCAGCGCTTCGCGTCCTCGCGCAGGAGCCGGCGCCGGTCGGCGTCGGGCAGCGGCACGTCGTGGGGGTCCGCCCAGACCATCCGGGTCGGCGCGTCGCGCATCCGCACCACGCGGGCCGGGGCGCCCGCCGCGACGGCGTTCGTCGGCACGTCCTTCGTGACCACCGCGTAGGTCCCGACGACGGCGTTGTCGCCGACCGTCGCGCCGCGCAGGACGGCGGCGCCGTAGCCGATCCAGACGTTGTGCCCGATCGTCACCGGCCGCGTGTAGATGCCCTGGACGCGGATCGGCGCGTCGGTCCAGGCGACGGAGTGGTCGAAGTCGATGAACATCGAGCGGTCGGCGACGATGCACTCCCGACCGATCGAGATCCGCTCGTACGTCGAGAGCGTGCACTCCTGGCCGATCACGCTCTTCGCGCCCAGCTCGATGACGCCCTCGTGGCAGCGGATCTTCGTGTCGTCGCCGATCCAGCTCCACCGGCCCAGCCGCACGACGGCGTTCGGTCCGATCTCGAAGTGCACCCCGGGACAGATGAACGCCGGGCCGTCGAACTGCACGCGGTCGCGGTACTTCAGCTTGATCCGCAGCGCCCGCGCGAACAGCACCCCGTAGCGCCAGTGGAGCATCCGGTGCTCGCGGGCGTGGCGCAGCAGGTGCAGCAGCCCGCCGCGCGCGGGGGCCGGAGGACGGCGAATGTCGGGCGCCGGGCCGGGGCCGGGTGCGTCGTCCGCGCCGGACGGCGGGTCCTCGTGCCCGCCGACGGGACGGGCGGGGGTGGAGTCGGTCGCCACCGCCCCAGCCTAGGCCGGTGGCGGCCCGCACGTCGTCCCGGCGCGCCCCGGACCCGACGGTAGGGTGCGCGGCGTGCGTGCCCCGCGACTCCCGGACGTCTTCGCGTCCCGAGGGCACGCCCCGCTGCCCGACGACTGGCACCGGCCCCGGCCGGGCCTGCGTCTGATGGGTCTCGGGGTGGCCGTCTCGCTCTTCGCCGGCCTGGGCCTCGGCGCCGTCGGCTACGGGGCGGTCGCGGTGTGGCTCGTCGTCGTCGGCCCACGCCAGGACGCCCCGGCCGTCGCCGTGGCCTCCGTCGCGTGCGCGGTCGGGGCGGTGCTCGGCGTGCGGGTGCGGACGGTGCTGGTCCGGCGCTGGATCGCGGCGGAGGACGCCCGGCGGCTCGAGCCCGGCGGGGGCTGAGCGGGCCCCCGGCTCAGCGACGGATCTCGGGGAGGATCCGCTCGGCGCCCGCCCAGGGCAGCGCGCCGCGCGGTGGGTCGGTCCCGGCGTCGCCGTCGAGGAGCCCGGCCCCGAGGAACCAGAGCGTGCCGACCACGGTGATCGCGGTCAGCGCGGCGCCCGCCCGGGGCACCCGCTGCCACGCCCAGCCGACGACCGCCGCCACGACCGGCAGCGCCGCTGCGGCGCCCGCCCCGCCGAGCCAGTTCGTCGCCGGCCAGGGGGAGAGGATCGCGTAGGGGACCGTCGCGGCGACGAAGACGAGGAGCAGGAAGAGGACGCTGACCTCGACGTGGATCTCGTCGGCGAAGACGCGGAACAGGCGCTGCCGGCGCCACCGCAGGAGGCGCCAGACGGCGACGCCGACGAGGGCCAGCACGGGGGCCCAGCGCAGCAGCCCGAAGTCGCGGTCCAGGAGCAGTCCGACGGGCGAGGTCACGACCCGCGCCAGTGCTCCGTCGACGCCGTCGAAGAACGTCGGCAGCGACCAGCCGACCTGGGGCGCCCACGGCGTCGGCCCGCCGTAGATGCGGTCGTTGACGGTCAGGAGGATGAACGCCGAGAGCAGCAGCACCTCGAGCGCCAGGAAGCCCATCAGCCCGCGCCGACGGCGGCGCATCCAGCGCGTCAGGGCGGCGGCGACGACGACGGCCGCGGGGGCGAGGGGCAGCCAGATCCACGGGATCAGCCCGCAGAGCACCGCGCAGGACAGCGCAGCACCCGCCCGGGGGTGGTCGCGCACCGCCAGCGCGGTGGCCACCGCCCCGGTCAGCAGGAGCGCGGTGGTCCCGGTGGGGCCGATCTGCGTGGCGCCGATCACCACCGGCGGCGAGATCGCCACCGACAGCACGCCGAGCGTCGCCCAGGGGTCGGGCACGATCCGCCGCGCCAGGCCCAGGGCGACGACGAACGCGGCGGCCAGGAGCGCGGCGCACCACAGCTGGACGGCGAGCGGCCCGCCGGCGCCGGTGGTGCGGCCGACCCAGTACGCGGGCGCCAGCACGGCACCCAGGCCCAGGCCCGTCGGCTCGATGTAGCCGCCGGGCGCCAGGGGCGGACCCTCCCGGCCGTTCGCGTCCCGCTGGACGGCGACGTTCGAGGTCAGGCGACCGTCCTTCAGGCCGACGACGCCGCCCCACGAGTTCCACGGACGGGCGATGTACTCGTCCAGCAGGTCGAGGTCGCCGTCCGTGACGATCGAGTGCGCCGCCAGCAGCCGGTGGGCCTCGGTCGACGAGAGGTCCTTGCCCGGCGCGGCCGGGACGAGCAGCCCGGCTGCGTAGACGGCGAGCAGCCCGGCCCAGAGGAGCAGCAGGCGGGCGGGGCGGGGGAGGGACGCGAGCACGACGGACGGGGACGGCGCCGGACGGGGCGCCGGAGCCGGTCCCGCACGCTAGCGGTCGCCGGTCAGCCCCCGAGCCGCGCGGCCGTCGCCGTCAGGAGCCGCACGCCCCAGCCCGACGGGCCCTTCGCCAGGTACTTCCGCGGCAGGTCGTGCGACAGCGCGGCCATGTCGACGTGCGCCCACGGCACCTCGCCGGTGAAGCGCTCGAGGAACGCGGCGCCCTGGATCGGGTGCGCGACGCGGCCGCCGGAGTTCGTCAGGTCCGCCAGCCGGCTCTTCAGCAGCTCGCGGTGCGCGTCCTCCAGCGGCAGGCGCCAGACGCGCTCGCCCGTCGCCTCGCCGGCCCCCGTGACGTCGCCGAGCCAGGCGTCGTCGCGCCCCATCAGGCCGGCGTGGGAGGTCCCGAGCGCCGTGACGACCCCGCCGGTCAGCGTGGCGATGTCGACGAGTCGCTCCGCGCCCAGCTCCAGGGCGTAGGTCAGGCCGTCCGCGAGGACGAGGCGGCCCTCGGCGTCGGTGTTCGTGATCTCCACCGTGGTGCCGTTCTTGGCGGTGAAGACGTCGTCGGGCTTCATCGCCGAGCCGTTGACGAGGTTCTCGGTCGCGCAGACGACGGCCAGCACGCGGACGGGCAGCCGCAGCCGGGCGATCGCCTCCATCGCGCCGAGCACCGCCGCGCCGCCGGACATGTCGAAGCGCATCGTCCGCATCGACAGCGGCGGCTTGAGCGAGTAGCCGCCGGTGTCGTGGGTGACCGCCTTGCCGACGAGACCCAGGAGCGGTCCGGACGCGCCCTCGGGCTCCCAGCGCAGGGTGATCAGGGCCGGCGGCTGGTCGCTGCCGTGCGAGACCGCGGCGAACAGGCCCATGCCCCGGCGACGCAGCGCACCGATGCCGACCTCCACGGTCGCCTCGAGCCCGGGCAGCTCGTCGGCGAGCGCCCGCGCGCGGGTGGCCAGGAGGCGCGGGGTCAGGTGGTTGGACGGCAGCTGTTGCAGGACGCGCGCGCCGTTCTGGGCGCCGGCGATCGCCGCCCCGCGGCTGACCGCCGCGACGACGTCCTCGTCGGCGACCGCCCCGGCGGGTCGCGCGATGCGGACCTCGGGGTCCTCCTGCGTCGCGGCGTCGGGGTCGGGATCCGCGGCGGGACGGCCGACGACCTTGGCCGGCTCGTGCAGCGCCAGCGTCGCGCCCTCCGCGGCCGGCCCGGCCCCCGCGGCGGCGTCGAGCACGACCCGGACGGTGCGGGCCCGGAGGGTGCGCGCGTGGCGGACGGCGGCGCCCACGGCGGCGCGCCGGTCCTCGTCCGTCGGGTCGCTCCCGAGGCCGACGAGGATCCAGCGCACGCCGTCCTCGCCGTGCGTGTGGGCGACGGTGCCGACGGCGTGGCGGGCCTCGCCGCTGTCGACCAGTCGTGCCAGGGCCGCGGCGGGGGCCTCCGGCGGGAGCCCCAGCGGACCGTCGGGACCGAGGCCGACGACGACGGCGTCCGCGGGCGGGTCGTCCGATCCCGAGGGTCCGACGGTGGGGGACGGCGCGGGATCGGTCACCCGGGAGAGCCTACGACGACGTGCAGCGAGCCCGCCGAGTACGGGGGCGGACGGCGTCGACCCGCCGTGCGACGGACGGCGGAATACACTTCCTACCCTCCGTAGGCACGACCGTGCCGGGAAGCATCGAGAGAGGACGCCGCACCATGGCCAAGACCGTCATCCTGGGCACCGCCCGGACCCCCGTCGGCAAGCTCGGCGGGGGCCTGTCCACCGTCCCGCCCGTCGAGCTGGGCGGCATCGCGATCAAGGGCGCGCTCGAGCGCGCCGGCGTCGCGCCCGAGCAGATCGAGCACGTCGTCATGGGTCACGTGATCCAGGCCGGTCAGGGACAGATCACCGCCCGTCAGGCGCAGATCGCCGCCGGGATCCCGAACACGGTCCCGTCCGAGACGATCAACAAGGTCTGCACCTCGAGCATCCGCGCGGCCGCCACGGTCGACCTGCACGTGAAGGCCGGCGAGTACTCCGGCCCCGCGATCGCGGGCGGCATGGAGTCGATGTCCCTGGCGCCGTACCTGCTGCCCAAGGGCCGCACCGGCTACCGCATGGGCCACAGCGAGATCCTCGACGCGATGGTCCTCGACGGCCTGACGAACTCGTTCACGCACCGCCAGATGTTCGACGAGACCTCCGAGGTCTCCGACGAGCACGGCTGGAAGCGCGAGGAGCTCGACGCCTGGGCCGCCGGCTCGCAGGACAAGGCCATCGCCGCGCAGGACGCCGGCCGTCACGCCGACGAGATCGTCCCCGTCACGATCAAGGGTCGCAAGGGCGACACCGTCGTCGACACGGACGAGGGCCCGCGCCGCGGCACCACGACCGAGGTCCTGGCCAAGCTCCCGGGCCTCGTCAAGGGCGGCTCGCACACGGCCGGCAACTCGCCGGGCGTCAACGACGGCGCCGCCGCGCTCGTCCTCGCGTCCGAGGAGTGGGCGACGGAGAACGGCAAGGAGATCCTCGGCGAGATCGTCTCCTTCGGCCAGGCCGCCGGCGACTTCCCGAACCTCCTGACGACGCCCGGCAAGGCGTCGGCGCAGGCGCTGGCCAAGGCCGGCATCGAGGCCTCCGAGGTCGCGGTCTGGGAGATCAACGAGGCGTTCTCGTCCGTCGCCCTGAACACCATCAAGGACCTCGGCATCGACCCCGAGAAGGTCAACGTCAACGGCGGCGCCGTCGCCCTCGGCCACCCGCTCGGCGCCTCGGGCGCCCGCATCATCGGCTCCCTGCTGCTCGAGCTGCGTCGTCGCGGCGGCGGCTACGGCATCGCCACCGCGTGCTCCGGCACGGGCCAGGGCGACGCCATCCTGATCAAGGTCTGATCCGAAGGGGGAGGGACCGGGCCCCGACCCGAGCGTCGCGGGTCCGGGGTCCGTCCCACCCCGTCGACGTTGTGCGGGGTCCCCGTGGCCCGTAGGGTCCCGGCGCATGGCGGAGTCGCGAGGCCTCAACGACGCCCTGCGCGACGCGCTGGAGCGCGAGCCCGACAACGACGGGCTGCGCCGGCACCTCGCCGAGCAGGAGCTGCTCTCCGGAGACGCCCCGGCGGCGCTGCTGCACTGCCGGCACCTCCTGGGGTCGGACCCCGGCGATCCCGGCCTGCTCGACCTCGCCGCACGCGCGGCCCGCGCGGCGGGCGACGAGACGGCCGCGGCCCGCTACGCCGCGGCGCTCGGTCCACGACCACCCGCCCCGCCCGCCCCCGGCGCGCCCGCACCGGACGACCACCGGGACGCCCCGCAGCGCCGACCCGTCGGCGGCGGGTCGTGGGACGACGACGAGGACGACGACGCCGCGGACGACGGGTGGCTGGACGTCGACCGGCCGATGGTCCGGCTCGACGACGTCGGCGGGATGGAGCAGGTCAAGCACCGGCTCCAGCTGAGCTTCCTGGGGCCGCTCGCCAACCCGGAGCTGCGCGCGAGCTACGGGGCCCAGCTGCGCGGCGGCCTGCTGCTCTGGGGGCCGCCCGGCTGCGGCAAGACGCTGATCGCCCGGGCCCTGGCCGGCGAGCTCGGGGCGAGCTTCGTCTCGCTCGGCATCAGCGACGTCCTCGACATGTGGGTCGGCCGCTCGGAGCAGAACCTGCGCGACGCCTTCGACCACGCCCGTCGGTCCTCCCCGTGCGTCGTCTTCCTCGACGAGCTCGACGCCCTGGGGCAGAAGCGCAGCCAGCTGCGCCACTCGGGCGTGCGGACGACCGTCAACCAGCTGCTGTCGGAGCTCGACGGCGCCGAGCGCGACAACGACGGGCTCTTCGTCCTCGGCGCGACGAACCACCCGTGGGACGTCGACACGGCCCTGCGCCGTCCCGGCCGGTTCGACCGCTCGGTCCTCGTGCTCCCGCCTGACGAGCCCGCCCGGGCCGCGATCCTCCGCGGCGCCCTGCAGACCCGGCCCACCGCGGACGACGTGGACGTCGACGAGATCGTCGGTCGCACCGCGCTGTTCTCCGGCGCCGACCTCGTCCGGCTCGTCGACGACGCCACCGAGCGGGCGATGGAGCGTGCCGTGCGCTCCGGGCGCGTGGACCCCGTGACGCGGTCGGACCTCCGGGCCGCGACGAAGCAGGCCCGTCCGTCGACCACCGCCTGGTTCGACGTCGCCAAGAGCTACGCGACGTTCGCCGACGAGGGCGGCGAGTACGACGACCTGCTCGACTACCTCAGGCAGCACCGCCGGTGAGCGGCGTCGACCGGGCGCCCGAGCTCGGGCGCGACCCCGCCGGGGAGGCCCTGGAGCGCTCGGCGGCGCTCGTGGCCGTCGGCCGGGCGCCCGAGGCGGAGGCCGTCGTCCGGCGGGCGCTCGCCGACGACCCCGACCACGCGGACCTGCGCACCGAGCTCGCGCGCGTCCTGGTCGTCGACCACCGGGCGGCCGAGGCGGTCGAGCACGCCGACCGGGCCGTGGCCGCCGCCCCGGAGGACCCGCACGCCCACGCGATC
>NZ_JAURWA010000193.1 GCF_030655195.1 Patulibacter sp.
CCAGGCGCGCAGGCCGGCCCGCTGGGCGGCGTGCTCGGCCGCGTGCTCCGCGCCCAGACCCCGCGTCTCGGTCCGCCGCAGCTCGGTCTCCCGGGCGCGGGCGGCCGCGGTGCCGAGTCCGGGGCCGGCCACGGGGGAGGAGGACGTGAACCGGGACGCCGAGCGCGTGCCGGCGGCCGCGGCGTCGTGCCCCCAGGCGGCGGGAGCGCTCGCGGTCAGCGCACCGGCGGTGAGGAGGATCGCGGAGGCGACCCGGACGGGGCGGTGGACACACACCTCACGAGTGCAACATCCTCGAGCTCCGCGCGCCATCCCTCGACGGGGGGCCGCGCGTGTTGGTGAACACCGTCCCCCTCTGGTCGACGGGCGTCCCGAAGGTGGGGGAGGGGCGATCCTCGCCGGGCGTCCGACCGTCGAAGGCCCGCTGGTAGCGTCGCGCCATGGCCCTCGTGCTCCCGGCGACCACCTGGATCGAGCCGGGGGCGCGCCACCGGGCGGGCGCCGAGGCCGTCGCGCTCGGGCGGGCACGGGCGCTCCTGGTGACCGACGCGTTCATGGTGCAGAGCGGCGTGGCGGCCGAGATCCGCGCCGGGCTCGAGGAGGCCGGCCTGGCGGTCGCGCTCTTCGACGGCGTCGAGCCCGACCCGACCGACGCGGCGGTCGACGAGGGGCGCGCCGCGCTGGTCGCTCACGAGGCGGACGTCGTCATCGGCCTGGGCGGCGGCTCGGCGCTGGACGCCGCGAAGACGATCGCCGTGCGCGGGGGCAACCCCGGCCCGATGCGGCAGTACATGGGCTACCAGCAGCTCGTCGGCGCGGGCCTGCCGGTGATCGCGATCCCGACCACCGCGGGGACCGGTGCCGAGGCGACCCGCGTCGTGGTCGTCACGGACACCTCGACGGACACGAAGATGATGCTGCTCGACGACCGGCTCTGCCCGACCGTCGCCCTCGTCGACGTCGAGCTGAGCGCGACGATGCCGCGGCCCCTGACCGCCCACGTCGGGGTCGACACGCTGACCCACGGGATCGAGGCGTACGTCTCGGCGAAGGCGACGGAGGAGACCGACCCGCTGGCCCTGGCGTGCGTCCGCCGCTGCGGCGAGCACCTGCGGGCGGCCTGGGAGGACGGCGACCTCGAGGCGCGCGCCGGCATGGCCCGCGCCGCGTACGAGGGCGGGGCGGCGTTCGCCAACGCGTCGGTCTGCCTGGTCCACGGGATGAGCCGGCCGCTCGGCGCCGTCTTCCACGTCCCGCACGGCCTGTCGAACGCGGTGCTGCTGCCGACGGTCACCGCGTTCTCGCTGGAGGGCGCCCCGGAGCGCTACGCGGAGGTGGCGCGGGCGCTGGGGCTCGTCGCGGGCGACGAGTCCGTCGCGGCCGCCGGAGACGCCCTGATCGCCGGCCTGGAGGACCTCAACCGCCGCCTCGAGGTCCCGCGCCTGCGCGACCTGCCGGGCGTCACCCGCGAGCGCTTCGACGCCGCGCTGCCGAAGATGGCCCAGGACGCCCTGGCGTCGGGCAGCCCGGACCGCAACCCGGTCGTCCCGACGGCGGAGCAGATCGAGGAGCTCTACCGCCGGGCGTGGTGACGGGCGGCCGCCACAGCGGCCGATGCGGGGCCGTGTCGTGGGGCGCCACCGATCCGCATCGGTCGGCCGGATCGACGGGGGCGATGCGCATGCGTGTCGCGGGGCGTCACCGATCCGCATCGGTCGGCCGGACGTGCCTCAGTCCTTCGCCGCCAGCCGGGCCGCGCCCGCGCGCATCTTCGCGCTGCGCACCGCCGCCCGGAGCGCGTCGATGTCGTAGACGCCGTGGTGGCGCCGGCCGTTGATGAAGAACGACGGGGTGCCCGACACGCCGCTCTCGTCGGCGCTGTCGACGTCGCGCTCGATGCGCTTGAGGTAGCGGCGCTCCCGGAGGTCGGTCGTGAACCGGTCGACGTCGAGGCCGAGCGCCGCGGCGTGGCCGACGAGCTCCTTGGGTGTCAGCTCCTCCTGGTGCTCGTAGAGCCGGTCGTGCATCTCCCAGAACATGCCCTGCGCGGCCGCGGCCTCCGACGCCTCGGCGGCGAGCTGGGCGCGCGGGTGGACGTCGGCCAGCGGCAGGTGACGGAAGACGTAGCGCAGGTGGTCGGCGCCGGCGTTCTGCATCAGCTCCCGGATCGTCGGCTCGGCGCGGCCGCAGAACGGGCACTCGAAGTCGGCGTACTCGACGACGGTGACGATCGCGTCCGGGTCGCCACGGACGTGGTCGCGTTCCGGGTCGACGTCGTCGGCGAGGTCGATCATCGTCTCGGCGACGTTGCCGAGCTGGCGCGCCCGCATCGTGTCCGGCAGGCGTCGCGTGACGGCGAAGGCGGCCCACGCGGTGAACGGCGAGACGATCGCCGACGCGAGGATGCCGATCTTCGCCTGGTCCAGGAGCTCACCGTCGGAGAACGCGAGGGTCGCGATCAGCAGCGACAGCGTGAAGCCGACGCCGGCGGCCGCGCCCGCGCCGGTGAGGATCGGCCAGGTGACGGCGGGGCGATTGCCGCCGAGGGCCTTGCGGCTGGCCAGGAACGACGCGCCGACGATGCCGATCGGCTTGCCGAGGACGTAGCCGAGGAAGATGCCGAGCGTGATCGACGAGGTCGCCGCCGCGGAGAGCACGTCGCCGCTGATGACGATGCCGGCGTTGGCGAGCGCGAACAGCGGCACGATGACGTAGGTCGTCCACGGGTGCAGCGAGTGCTGGAGCCGCTCGTTCGGGGAGATCGCGCCGGCGATCTTGCGCTGGGCGGCGGTCGCCAGCTCGACGGTCGGCTGCTCGCGGAAGGAGCGCGTCAGCTCGGTCGCGCGCTCGAGGTCGTCGCGGTTGGGCGGGTAGGACGTCGTCACCAGGCCGATCGCCAGGCCGGAGATCACGGGGTCGACGCCCGACTGGAACATCGCCAGCCACATGCCGACGCCGACGCCGATCACGAGCGGGGTGCGGCCGCGCGGCACGTAGCGCAGGGCGATCAGCACGGCGAAGAGCAGGACGGCGATGCCGAGGGCGACCAGCGAGACATCCTCGGAGTAGAAGACGCCGATCACCGCGAGCGCGACGAGGTCGTCGACGACCACCATCGTCAGCAGGAAGACCCGGACCCGGACCGCGGCCGCCGGGGTGACGATCGCGAGCGCTCCCAGCGCCAGCGCGGTGTCGGTCGACATCGCGGCGCCCCAGCCGTCCGCACCCTCGCCGCCGGCGTTGAAGGCGAGGTAGATCCCGACGGTGCAGGCCATGCCGCCGAGCGCCGCCATCACCGGGATGGTCAGGCGGGTGCGCTCGCGCAGCTCGCCCTGGTCGAGCTCGCGCTTGGCCTCGAGCCCGACGACGAGGAAGAACAGCGCCATCAGGCCCTGGTTGACCCATTCGCGCAGGTCGGCGTGCAGGACGTGGTCGCCGAGCGAGACCGACAGGTCGGTCCGCCAGACGTCCTCGTAGGAGTCCGGCCACGGCGAGTTCGCCCAGATCAGCGCGACGACCGCGGCGAGGACGAGGACGACGGCGCCGCCGGTCTCGGCCTGCAGGAACCCGCGCACGGGAGCGGCCAGGTTGCGGGCCCAGGCGGTGCGCTCGGGCGGCGTCGGATCGGCTGATGGTCGGGGGTCCAGTCGCACGTCGTCGAATCTAGAGGGCGGGGCACGAGTGCCCGGTGTGACGGGCGGACGGGTCGGCGGTGGCGGTGGTGTCCGGCGTGGTGGGCCGGCGGGCCGCGGGGTGCGCGGCCGACGCGGGTTCGTGTCGTGGGGCGGCACGTTCCTGCATCGGTCCGGCGGGATGGGACGACCGACGCGGGTTCGTGTCGTGGGGCGGCACGTTCCTGCATCGGTCCGGCGGGATGGGACGACCGACGCGGGTTCGTGTCGTGGGGCGGCACGTTCCTGCATCGATCGGTCGGCCGCCACCGCGTCGTGCGCGAGCACCCGTCCCGACGGGCCGCGGTCGCCGTCATGTCACGGTTGTCCGAACGCGTCGCCCGCCCTAAGGTCGGCGGCGAGTCAAGGAGCCCCTGAACCATGTCCCCGATCACCCGCGGCTTCCGGGGCCGCCGCCCCGACGTCGACCCCGCGCGCATCCCGCCGGGCCAACATCACGAACGGGGCTTCCCCGTCCTTACCGCGGGCCCGACGCCCAAGGTCGACACCGCGACCTGGACGTTCGAGATCGGCGGACGGGTCGACACGGACGCGGTCTTCACGTGGCAGGACCTGCTGGCGCTGCCGCAGGAGACCTTCACCGTCGACATCCACTGCGTCACGACCTGGACGAAGCTCGACACGGCGTGGACCGGCGTCTCCGTCGACACGCTCCTGGACGGCATCGAGCCGCGCTCGGAGTTCGTGACGATCCGGGCCTACGGCGGCTACACGACGAACCTGCCGCTGGCCGACCTGACGGGCGGCAAGGCGTGGGTCGTCCACACCTACGACGGACAGCCGCTGC
The DNA here is from genome assembly GCF_030655195.1 of Patulibacter sp. Taxonomy (GTDB): domain Bacteria; phylum Actinomycetota; class Thermoleophilia; order Solirubrobacterales; family Solirubrobacteraceae; genus Patulibacter. The sequence goes on from NZ_JAURWA010000193.1 coordinate 4,480, forward strand.
CGCCCGAGCACGGCGGTCCCGCCCGGCTGCTCGTGCCGCACCTCTACTTCTGGAAGAGCGCCAAGTGGGTGCGCGGCCTGACGTTCACCCCCTCCGAGGAGCCCGGCTTCTGGGAGGAGAACGGGTACCACCGCCGCGGCGACCCGTGGCGCGAGCAGCGCTACTGGAGCGACTGATCCCCGACCTCGACCCCAGCACCCCGCTCCCCGGCCCGCAGACGCCGGCGGAGCAGGAGGTCCCCGACGACCTCGGCGACGCCGCCGAGTCCGCCGGCGACCCCGAGCGCGTCCCCGACGGCGCACCCGTGCCGACGGGGGAGCCCGCCGCGCCGGAGGACCGGATGCCCGCGCCCGGCCTCGGCCGGACGGGCGGGCCCATCCCGACCGGCGGCCCGATCCCGACCGGGGATCCGGCCCCCACCGGCGACCCGATTCCGACGGGCGGGCCGGCCCCCACCGGCGACCCGATCCCGACGGGCGGGCCGGCCCCCACCGGCGACCCGACGCCGATCGGCGACCCGGTCCCGACGGGCAACCCGGTCCCGACCGGCGAGCCCGGCTCGGGTGAGGCGCGCCGTCCGGCCCCGGCCCCCGAGGTCGGCCCCGGCGGCCGCGCCCGCGTCGACTGGCGGACGGCGACCGTCATCGCCACCGAGCGCGAGACCCCGCGCACCACGACGCTCGTCCTCGACGTGCCCGCGTGGCCCGGCCACCGCGCCGGCCAGCACGTCGACGTCCGCCTGACCGCCGAGGACGGCTACCAGGCGCAGCGCTCGTACTCGATCGCGTCAGCACCCGAGGCCCCCGAGCTGCGGATCACGGTCGACCGGCTCGACGACGGCGAGGTCTCGCCGTTCCTCGCCGACGACGTCCTGACCGGCGACGAGCTCGAGCTGCGCGGCCCGATCGGCGGCCCGTTCGCGTGGTCGGTCGACGACGGCGGGCCGCTGATCCTGCTGGCCGGAGGCTCCGGGATCGTCCCGCTGATGGCGATGCTGCGCCACCGCGCCGCCCGCGGCTCCGAGATCCCGGCCCGGCTGCTGCACTCCGTCCGCACGCCCCGCGAGGCCGCGTTCCGCAAGGAGCTGCTCGGACTCTCCGGCCCGTTCGCCGTCGGGCCGGGCACCTCGACGCTCGAGGTCCGCTGGACCTACACGCGCATGGCCCCGCCCGACTGGGACGGCTTCTCCGGCCGGGTCGACGCGGCGATGCTCGAGGCGTTCGACGTCTCGGCCGGCGCCGCCTCCTCCGAGGGCACCACCGACGAGGGGCCCGACCCCGACGCGCGCGTCTTCGTCTGCGGCCCGACCGGGTTCGTCGAGACCGCCGCGGCGCTCCTCGTCGACCGCGGCCACGACCCGTCCCGCATCCACACCGAGCGGTTCGGGCCGAGCTGATGAGCGTCGCCCGTCGTCCCCGGCGGTTCGCCGGTCGCCCGTCCGCCCCGGGCGGCGCCACCCGGTCGCCCGCCGCCCCACCCGTCCCCCGATCCCCCCAGGGCCCCACCGCATGAGCACCCCGCAATCACCGCCCCGCCGCCCCGCGATCGTCGTCGTCGACGACGAGCCCGCCGTCCTGGCCGCCGTCTCCCGCGACCTGCGCCGCGGCTTCGGCGAGCGGTTCCGCGTCGTCCGCGCCGGGTCCGGCCCCGAGGCGCTCGCGTCGCTGAAGGAGCTGCGCACCCGCGGCGACCAGGTCGCCCTGCTCGTCGCCGACCAGCGGATGCCGGGGATGTCCGGCACGGAGTACCTCGTCGAGGCGCGCAAGCTCTTCCCCGAGGCCAAGCGCGTGCTGCTCACGGCCTACGCCGACACCGAGGCCGCGATCTCGGCGATCAACGAGGTCGCGCTGGACTACTACCTGCTCAAGCCGTGGGACCCGCCGGAGGAGCAGCTGTTCCCAGTCGTCGAGGACCTGCTGACGACGTGGGAGTCCGGGGCGGCGCTCGCCGCCGGCGGCGTGCGCGTGATCGGCCACCGCTTCTCGAAGGCCTCGCACGACCTGCGCGACTTCCTCGCCCGCAACCGCGTCCCCGCGCGCTGGCTCGACGTCGAGCGCGACGGCGAGGCCCGCGAGCTGCTCGAGGTCATCGGAGTGGGACTGGACTGCCTTCCGGTCGCCCTGCTGGAGGACGGCGGCGTGCTCGAGCGCCCGACGATCCTCGAGCTCGCCGAGCGCCTGGGCGTGTCGAGCACCCCGACCCAGGAGCACTACGACCTGGTGATCATCGGCGGCGGCCCGGCCGGTCTGGCCGCCGCGGTCTACGGCGCGTCGGAGGGCCTGAAGACGATCCTCGTCGAGCGCGAGGCGCCGGGCGGCCAGGCGGGCCAGAGCTCGCGGATCGAGAACTACCTCGGCTTCCCCGCGGGGCTCACGGGCTCCGACCTCGCGCGGCGCGGCACCGACCAGGCCCGCCGGCTGGGCGCCGAGCTCCTGACCGTCTCCGACGCCGTGTCGCTGCGGGTCGAGGGCGCCGGGCGCTTCGTCGAGCTGGGCAGCGGGGCGACGCTGTCGGCGACCTGCGTGGTCGTCGCCTCGGGCGTGTCGTACCGGCAGCTCGAGGCCCCGGGGTTCCAGGAGCTGACGGGCGCGGGCGTCTACTACGGCGCCGCGCTGACCGAGGCGCGCGCGTGCTCGGACCAGCACGTCGTCGTCATCGGCGGCGCGAACTCCGCCGGGCAGGCCGCGGTCTACTTCTCGGGCTACGCCAGGCAGGTCACGATGCTCGTGCGCGGCCCCGACCTGGAGCGGTCGATGTCGCACTACCTGATCGCCCAGCTCGCGGAGCTCCCCAACGTCGAGGTGCGGACGAACACCGCGCCGGTCTCTGCAGCGGGGGTCGACGAGCACCTGTCGACGATCACCGTGGCGACGAAGGGCGAGGACGGCACCGTCGCCGAGGAGACGATGGACGTCGACGCGTGCTTCATCTTCATCGGCGCGCAGCCGCGCACGGACTGGCTCGACGGCGTCGTCGCACGGGACGAGCGGGGCTTCATCCTCGCCGGCTCCGACGCGCAGGCGGCCGACTGGTCCCTGGCCCGCGATCCGTACCTGCTGGAGACCACGGTCCCCGGCGTCTTCGTGGCCGGCGACGTGCGCGCCCGGTCGATCAAGCGGGTGGCCAGCGCCGTCGGCGAGGGATCGATGTCGGTCTCGTTGGTCCACCAGTACCTCGTGGAGGGGTGAGCGGCATGACGGAGCAGTGGTCGGCGTACGGCGGGCGGGTCGTCGCGGAGGCGGCGGTCGACGGTGGCGCGGGGACGGCCGCGCCGGGGACGGTCGGGCCCGACGGCCGCATCTGCGAGGACGGGTCGCGGTCGCACCCCGACCTCAGCGCGCCGAAGTGGACGCTGCCGGGGGCGACGGACGGGCCGGTCGCCCCGGTGACGCTCGAGGAGCTGCGCTCGATCGACCTGTTCGACGACCTCGACGACGAGGAGCTCGGACGGTTCCTCGCCGTCGCGAAGGTGCGCGAGGCGCCGAAGGGCGAGCGGCTCGCCGAGCCCGACGGCGTGCCGATCGGCGTGCAGCTGCTCCTGCGCGGCAGCGCCCAGTCCTACCGGCTGGAGGGCGACCGCACCGAGCCGGTGGGCCGCCAGCGCGCCCCGACCTGGATGGGCGCGATCGCCGTGCTGTCCGACGCGCCGGTCGGCGTGCGGATGGTCGCGGAGGAGTCGTGCCGGATCGCGATGATCCACGGCGAGAAGTTCCGCAAGCTCGCATTCGCGTTCCCGGCCGTCCACCGCCGCGTGATGCAGCAGGTCGCGCCGGTGATGAGCCGGATCACCGCGATGGAGCAGGACCGCGAGCGCCTCGCGTCGCTGGGCACGATGGCCGCCGGCCTCGCCCACGAGCTGAACAACCCGGCCGCTGCCGCGCAGAGCACCGCCGCGCAGCTGGCCGACACGCTCGAGGTCATCACGGGCGCCTTCGGGGCGTTCGTCGAGTCCGGCGTCGAGCGCGAACAGGCGGCGCAGCTCGTCGCCCTGCAGCGCGAGGTCGCCGCCGCGGCCGAGGGGCGCACCGCGCTGGACGGCCTCGACGCCGCCGACGCCGAGGACGAGCTGCAGGACGCGCTGGAGGACCTGGGCGTCCCCGAGCCGTGGGTGCTGGCGGAGGAGCTCGCGTCCGCCGGTGTCGACGCGGAGTGGGTGGGGCGCCTCGCCGAGCTGGCCGGCCCGTCCGCCACGGGCCCGGCGCTCAAGTGGGTCGCGGCGACGCTGTCGGCCCGCGGCCTGGTCGTCGAGCTGCAGGAGTCCACGCGGCGCATGAGCTCGCTCGTCGGGTCCGTGAAGTCGTACGCGTACCTCGACCGCGGGGACCTCGTCGAGGTCGATCTGCACGAGGGACTCGAGACGACGCTCGCCGTCCTCGCGCACAAGCTGAAGGGCAAGGGGATCGCGGTCGTCCGCGACTACGACCGGTCGCTGCCGAAGCTCACGATCCACGGATCGGAGATGAACCAGGTCTGGACGAACCTGCTGCACAACGCGATCCAGGCGCTCGTCGAGCACCACGCCGTCCAGAAGGCGGCGGGCACCGCGGCCCCGCCGGTGATCCCCGAGCGCGGTCCCACCGGCCGCCCGGTGACGCCGACCTCGGGCCTGCGCGCCGCGTTCGCCACCGCCGCCGCGACCGCCGAGGCCGGCGGCATCATCGGCACGATCACGATCCGCACCCGCCGCGAGGAGTCCTGCGCGGTCGTCGAGATCACCGACGACGGCCCGGGCATCCCGCCCGACGTGCGCGACCGCATCTTCGACGCCTTCTTCACCACGAAGGAGGTCGGCGAGGGCACGGGCCTGGGCCTGGCCACCGTCCGCCGCATCGTCGCCGATCGCCACGGCGGCTCCCTGGCGGTCGACACCTCGGTGGACCCGCCGACGGGTACGACGTTCACGGTCCGGCTGGCGCTGCCGCACGGGGACTGAGGGGCGGCGCGGGGCCGCGGGTCGGGCCGGGCGGGTCGCGCCGACGGTGGCGCCGGGTCGGGCTGGGGGCCGGTCGACGCAGGTGGCGGGCGGTGATGCCGCGCCGGGCGGGTGCGGGGTGGCGGGCGCCGCCGCGGGCGGTCGTGTTCCCGTTTCGTGTGCCTGGAGATCGTCTTCTTGGAACACGGGGCGGGCGCGGGTGGCCGACGGCGCCGCCGGCCGTCGCGTTCCCGATTCGTGTGCCAGGAGATCGTGTTCTTGGAACACGGGGCGGGCGTGGGTGACCGGCGCCGCCGTGGGCCGTCGCGTTCCCGTTTCGTGTGCCTGGAGATCGTGTTCTTGGAACACGAGGCGGGCACGGGTGATCGGCGCCGCCGTGGGCCGTCGCGTTCCCGTTCCGTGTGCCTGGAGATCGTTTCTTGGAACACGAGGCGGGCACGGGTGGCCGGCGGCGCCGTGGGCCGTCGCGTTCCCGATTCGTGTGCCAGGAGATCGTGTTCTTGGAACACGAGGCGGGTGCGGGTGACCGACGGCGGCACGGGGCGCCGGGTACCGGATTCGCGCACCTGTAGGACGCCTTTCCGGTACCTGATGCCGGCGCGGGTGCCAGACCCCGCCCGCCACCGCCGCGTCGCCTGGATCGTGCACCACGGCGACGCGATTTCGGAACGCGACCCGGCACCGGCCGGCCGACGGCGCCCGCCACCGCCGCGTCGCCCGCATCGTGCACCACGGCGACGCGATTCCGGAACGCGACCCGGCACCGGCCGGCCGACGGCGCCCGCCACCCCCGCGTTGCCGGGAGCGTGCACCAGGACGACGCGATTCCGGAACGCACGCCGCCGCCCCGGCCCCGACCCCTGGCCCTCGACCCGCCGCCGTGGGATCCTCGGGCGGTCCGTTCCCGGCCGGCGCGCGTCAACCGCGTGCCGGGCCCGTCCGCCCCGCCCCGGAGCCACCATGCCCGCCTGCACCCACCTCGACCACGTCCTGATCACGGAGCTGCCCGAGGAGATCGCCGGGTGCGAGGACTGCCTCGCCGCCGGCGGCGTCTGGCTGCACCTGCGGATCTGCCTGGAGTGCGGTCACGTCGGCTGCTGCGACGACTCGCCCGGGAGGCACGCGACCGCCCACGCCACCGGCACGGAGCACCCGATCATGCGCTCGGTCGAGCCGGGCGAGGACTGGTCCTTCTGCTTCGTCGACCAGACCGCGTTCCTGATCCCTGCGGTCACCGGCGAGCCGCGCATCCCGCCGTCGCCGATGCTCGGCTGAGGGCGCCGCGGCACCGTTCGGCCTACCCCGAGCCCGCCCTGCCCGACCCCGTGGGCGGGTCCTCCGGCCCCGCTGCCAGGTCCTCCGTCTCCGTCCGGTCCCGGCCGCGAGCGTGATGGCGACGCGCCTTCGCCCGGTTGCCGCACGTGGCCATCGAGCACCACTGACGGCGACCCGAGCGCGAAGCGTCGTGGAACCAGAGCACGCAGCCGTGTCCGCCGCACGGGCGCAGACGGTCCCGGTCGGTCCGCAGCAGCCGGAGGAGCGCGCCGGCGGCCTCCCACGGCAGCCGATCCTCCTCCAGGCGCACCTCGACGACGCTCGTCGGCCCGTCCTCGCCCAACGCCTCGCGGCGGCGGCCACGGTCCAGGACCGCGTTCAGCCTGCGGCGCGCCGCGGCGTCCCCGTCGTCCTCCAGCACCGCACGGATCGCCGACCTCGCGTCGTGCAGCCGGGCCAGGGCGGCCGGGGTCACGGGACACTCCGGTCGGCCGATCGCCGCGAGCCACGTCTGCAGTCCTCGGGTATCCGCGATCAGGTCCACGCGCTCGCCCTCCGCCCACAGCTCCGTGTTCACGAGGTCGATCGGGAGCGGCTCGTCGGAGAGGGGGCGCGGATCCTGCACGGCCCTGCAGGGTACGCCATCAGGGCCGTGGCGGCTAACCTTTAAAACAGTTTTGACAGGTTAGGCCACCGTGCCTAGGATGGGCCCATGAGCACGTTCACCCCGGGCCACGTCGGCCTCAACGTGACCGACCTGGACCGCTCGCGCGGCTTCTACGAGGCGGTCTTCGGCTTCGAGTGCGTGCAGGAGTCGCCGTCGCCGGAGCGCCGCTTCGCGTTCCTCGGCGAGGGCGGGCAGGTCGTCCTCACGCTCTGGCAGCAGAGCGACGGCCGGTTCCCGACGGATCGCCCCGGCCTGCATCACCTCGCGTTCGAGGTCGCGGACGTCGCCGCGGTCCACGCCGCCGAGAGTCGGGTCCGCGCGACGGGCGCGACGCTCCTGCACGACGGGGTCGTCCCGCACGGCGAGGGCACGAGCTCCGGTGGCATCTTCTTCGAGGACCCCGACGGGATCCGGCTCGAGATCTACGCGCCCGTCGGCGCCGACGAGCGGCTGGCGCCGGACGCCTCCGCTCCCACCTGCGGCTTCTTCTGAGCATGGCGTTCGTCCCACACGCCGGCGAGCGCGCCGTCCAGGTCCGGGCCGGGGAGTCCGACATGGCCGCCCGGGTCGCCCGGGGCATCACGCGGGAGATCCCGGCCCCCGCGGCCGCCTTCCTCGCCGGGCAGCCGATGATCGTCGTCGCGGCCCGGGACGACGACGGCGCCGTGTGGTGCAGCCTGCTCACCGGCGCTCCCGGGTTCGCCCGGGCTGCGGACGAGCGGACGGTGGAGGTCGACGCGTCGCCGTCTCCCGGGGACCCGCTCGCGACGGTGCTGGGGCGGACCGGCACCCCCGTCGGCCTGCTGGCGATCGAACCCGCGACGCGGCGGAGGATGCGGGTGAACGGCCGCACGCGCGCCCGGGTGGCGAGGGCCGGGGTGGCGGGCGTCGACCGGTCCGGGGCGGCGGGACCGGCCGTCCCCGGACTGATCGTCGGCACCGAGGAGGTCTACGCGAACTGCCCGAAGTACATCTCACGACGCTCGGTGGTGGGCGTGCACCCCGACCGGACCGGGTCGGGCGCTCCGGCGATGGGCCACGCCCTGACCGGGGAGGATCGCGCGCAGGTCGCCTCCGCCGACGCGTTCTTCGTGGCCTCCACCCATGCGGACACCGGCGCCGACGCGTCGCACCGCGGCGGTCGGCCGGGATTCGTCACGGTCCACGACGACCGGACGCTGAGCTTCCCCGACTACACGGGCAACGCGCTCTTCATGACCCTCGGCAACCTGGCCTCCGACCCCCACGTGGGGCTGCTGTTCCCGGACTGGCGCACGGGGGACCTGCTGTTCGTCTCCGGCACGGCGGCGATCGACTGGTCGCCGGAGCGGGCCGCGGCCCATCCCGGCGCGCAGCGCGTGGTCGACGTCCGGGTCGAGCGGACCGTCCGGCTGCCGGGGGCGAGTCCGTTGCGTTGGGGGCCTCCGGAGCTCTCGCGGTTCGATCCGTGAGGCGGTCGTCGAGCGAGATGCTGACACGAGAGACGACCGAGCCGGTCACAGAAGGCGCGCACGACGGGGTCCGGCCTTCGAGCGGGCTACGGTCCTGGGGTGCACGACGCGCTCACCCAGCTCGCCGCGGTCCTCGCCGATCCCGGCGCGGCCGGAGCCCAGAGGCTCCTCGACGACGTGCGGAAGCGGTGGAAGGCGCTGGCCCCCGAGGAGCGCACGGCGCTGACCCCGCTTGCCAAGCTCGCCGCGGACCGCATCGCCGCCGCCGAGGCGGAGGCCCGCCCCTCGCTGTTCGACCTCGCGCCGACGGCGGACCCGGAGCCGGAGGCATCGCCCGAGGCGGCGGCGCCGTCCGAAGCCGCATCAGCGCCCGCCCCGACCCAGGCGCCCGCCCCGACCCAGGCGCCCGCTCCGATCCCGGCGCCCGAGACGCCCCGCGCGCCCGAGTCTCCCTCGGCCCCGCCGACCGAGCCCACCACCCACACGGTCCCGCCCGCCGACGAGGACGCCGCCTACCTCGCGTACCTCGACTCCTTCGGTGCCGACGGCGGAACGTCGTCGGCCGCGGGCGACCCGGCGGGGGACGACGATCCGTTCGCCGGGGTGTCGTTCGCCGGGGAGGACGCCGACTACGGCGAGGCCGGCGCCTACGTCCCCGATCCCGCCGAGTACGCGGAGGCCTTCGACGACGGCCCGCCCGCGTCCTCGGGCGGCTCCTACGGCGGCGGCGACTCCTACGACGCGGGCCCGTCCTTCGGGGGCGGCGCCCCCGCCGCCCCCTCCGGCCCGGCCCCCGAGCGCCGCCCCCTGGACGACGTCTCGCCCGAGTCGCTGCTGCACCTGCTCGGCCTGGAGACGTTCCGGCCGGGGCAGCGCGAGGCCGTGCAGGCCGCGCTCGAGGGGCGCGACTCGCTCGTGGTCATGCCGACCGGCGGCGGCAAGAGCCTCTGCTACCAGCTGCCCGCGCTGGCCGGCGACGACCTGACCGTCGTCGTCTCGCCGCTGATCGCCCTCATGCGCGACCAGTGCGCGCGCCTGACCGACCTGGGCCACCCCGCGGTCATGCTGGCCTCGGGCGGCGACGGCGCGAGCAACCGCCGGGCGCTGGACGAGATCCGCGACGGGACGGCCAAGGTCTGCTTCGCGGCCCCGGAGCGCTTCGCGTCGGGGGTCTTCCGCACCGCATTGCGCACCCGGGCGATCGCCCTGTTCGTCGTCGACGAGGCCCACTGCGTCAGCGAGTGGGGCCACGACTTCCGGCCCGACTACCTGCGGCTCTCCGCCGTCATCGGCGAGCTCGGCCACCCGCCCGTGATGGCGTGCACCGCGACGGCCACGCCCAAGGTCGCCGACGAGATCGTCTCCCGCCTGGCGCTGCGCACCGCCACCCGGGTGCGCTCGGGGTTCGACCGACCCAACCTCTCGTTCGACGTGCTGCCGTTCGAGGGCCAGGGCTCGGTCGCGCGGAAGCGGGCGACGCTCGTCGCGGGCGTGTCGGACCCCGCCAACCGCCCGGCGGTCGTCTACTGCGGCACGCGCAAGAGCACCGAGGAGGTCGCCGACCTGCTGGCCGCCTCGGGGGTGACGACCGTCGGGTACCACGCAGGCATGTCCGCCGACGCGCGCGCCGAGCGGCAGGATGCGTTCATGCGCGGGACCGTCGACGTCGTCGTCGCGACCAACGCGTTCGGCATGGGCGTCGACAAGGCCGACGTCCGCTCGGTCTGGCACTGGGCGCTGCCCGGGTCGCTCGAGGCCTACTACCAGGAGGCCGGCCGCGCGGGCCGCGACGGCGCGCTGGGCCGCGCGGTGCTGCTGGCGTCGCGCTCGGACCTCGGGCGCCTCGTCCGCTTCATCCAGGAGGCCGAGGTCACGGTCGAGCAGGTCGGCGGGCTCGTCGGACGGCTGCGCGCGCGGGCGGGCGCCGACGGCGAGGTCGACGCCGACCCCGGTCAGGACAGCGACCGGATCGCCCTGGCGATCGCCGAGCGCGCCGGTGCGGTGGAGCTCGAGCCCGGCCCGGGCGGGCGACTGCGGGTGAAGGTGCTGCCCGGCGGTCTGGACCACGGGCGCGTCGCGCAGATGTGCCGCGAGGCGAAGGATCGCCGCTGGCAGGCGTACCGCTCGATCGAGAAATACGCGTCGGGTGACAACCACGTCTGCCGTCGCCGGCAGCTGCTCGACCACTTCGGCGACCCCGAGGACGGCGCACCGCTCGGCCGGTGCTGCGACGTGCACGACCCGGTCGACTGGCTGCCGCCGATCCAGGTGAAGGCCGGCCGCTCGCGCGGGTCCTCCGCCCCGGCCGAGGAGGAGGGCCGTCCGGTCTCCGACGACGAGCTGGCCCCGCTGAAGGCCTGGCGGCGCGAGCGCGCGGACGGCAAGCCGGCCTACACCGTCGCCACGGACGCGACGCTGCGCGAGGTCGTCCGTCGGCAGCCGTCGACCCCGGACGAGCTGCTCGCCATCAAGGGCATCGGCCAGTCGTTCCTGACCAAGCACGGCGACGCGCTCCTGGAGCTGCTGCGGGGGTAGCCGGATTCGGGACGGCGACGCCGTCCGCCCCTGACGCGCCGGACGTGTGCGGATCCGGTTGCGTGGGCAACGGTAGGACATGACAACGATCGCGATCATCGGTGCCGGACGCGGACTCGGAGCGGCCGTCGCCCGCCGCTTCGGCAAGGAGGGCCTGTCGGTGGCCCTGATCTCCCGCAGCCAGGAGCGCGCCGACGGCCTCGCCGCCGACCTCTCCTCCGAGGGCATCACCGCGCAGGGCTTCGCCGCCGACGTGCGCGACCCCGACTCCATCGCCCACGCGCTGGAACA
>NZ_JAURWA010000196.1 GCF_030655195.1 Patulibacter sp.
GTGGGCGGCGGGCGCCGCGGTCCGCGCCGGCCGGGCGTCCCGGAGCCGACCTCCCTCGGCGACGGCCTGCGGGTCGACGACGGCTGCGAGCTGGCGGTCGCCGCGGCGCTCGACGGGCGCCTGGGCGCGGCCGTGGCGTCCGATCCCGCCGGTGCCCGGGCGCTGCTCGAGACCGCGGGCCGCGACGGCGTGCGCGTGCTGCTGGCACCGGCGGACGCGGTGGGCGGCGAGACGGCCGGGGCCGGTGGACCGTCCGCCGACGGCACGGCCGGGTCGGGGATGCCCGACGGCGGGACGACGGACGCGCCCGTGCCCGGCGCGACGCCGCTCGCCCCGCGCGTCTCCGGGACGCCCGAGGCCGTCGCCATCGCCCGGCGCGCCCTCGTCGACGCCTGGCTCGTCGACGTCCTGCCCGACGCCGTGCCGTTCACCTTGACGGGCACCCTCGTCACGGCCGACGGCCACGTCTGGCGCGTCGGGGCCGGCGAGCTGCAGCGCACGCCGCAGGGCGGCGAGGAGCGCGTCCTCGCCGAGCGCAACCGCCGCGATCGCCTGGTGGGGGAGAGCGAGACCGCCGCCCGGGCCGAGCGCGAGGCGGTGCTCGCCGTCGAGGGCCTGAAGGACGACCTGGCGGGTGCGGACCGCGAGCGCGAGGCCGCCGAGCAGGCCTCCCGGCAGGCCCGCCGCACCGTCGTCGACGCCGAGGAGGCGCTCCGCGACGCCGTCCGGGCGGTGCAGCGCCGGCAGCTGGCCCCGGACGAGGGCCCGGCCGCGGTCCGGCGGGCGCAGATCGTCGGCGAGCTCGGCGCCGAGCGCCGGACCGCGGAGCGCCTGACGCGCGAGCGGGCCGAGCGCGAGGCCCGGGTCCAGGGGCTCGAGGAGTCGCTCGCCGCCGACCTGCGGCTCGACCCGGTCGGCCAGCGCATGACGGACCTGCTGCTCGAGGCGCTGCGGGTCGTGCGCGAGCGGGCCGCCGTCCTGGAGCAGGCGGTGCAGGAGGATCGCGCCGCCGGGGACGACGTCGCCGGGCGCCTGCGCGGCTTCGCCCAGCAGGAGGCGGACCTCTCCACCCGGATGCGCCGCACCGGCGAGCGGGTCACCGCCGGAGAGGTCGCGTTCCAGCGCGCGCGGGACCAGGAGGCCGAGATCGTCGTCGAGCTCGAGGCCCTGGCCGAGCGGCTGGGCCTGCCGCCCGAGCCTGCGGAGGAGGCGCTGGACGAGGAGACCGCACAGGGGCTGCGCGACCGGATCGCCCGGCTGCAGAGGCGTCGCGAGACCCTCGGCCCGGTCAACCCGCTGGCGACCGACGCCTACGAGGAGGCCCGCGAGCACGTCGAGGCGCTCGAGGCCCAGCGCACCGACCTGGAGACCGCGCTGCGCGAGCTCCGTGCTTTCGTCCGCGACACCGACCGGCAGATCCGCGAGACGTTCGAGCAGACCTTCGCCGCCTGCGCGAAGAACTTCGAGGAGCTCGCCGAGCACGTCTTCCCCGGGGGCCGCGGCCGGCTGCGCCTGGTCCGGGAGACGGCGGACGACGAGCAGGACGCCGCGGGCGAGACCGAGGACGACGGCACGAAGGAGGCCCGCGATCTCGACGACGCCGACCAGGCCGACGCCGATCGGGACGAGGACCTCGGCGTCGAGATCGAGATCACGCCGGCCGGCAAGTCGATGAAGCGCCTGACGCTGATGTCCGGCGGCGAGAAGACGATGACCGCGATCGCGTTCCTGTTCTCCGTCTTCCTCGCCAAGCCCAGCCCGTTCTACGTCCTCGACGAGGTCGAGGCGGCGCTGGACGACCTCAACATCGACCGCTTCCTGCAGCTCCTGCGCCGCTACCGCGACCGCGCCCAGTTCATCGTCGTCACGCACCAGAAGCGGACGATGGACGTCGCGGACGCGCTCTACGGCGTGTCGATGGGCGGCGACGGCGTCTCGAAGGTCGTCTCCCGCCGGCTGGACCAGCAGGCGCCCGCCGAGCAGCTGCCCGGCCTCGGCGACGCCTCCGGCTGATCCGGGCACCTCCGCGGGGAGAGGACGGCACGGCCCGCGGTATCGTCGAAGGGATGGCGCGCGAGTGGACCGACCTCTTCGTCCTGGACGAGACCCGCGCGGCGGCGCTGCCGGCCCCGGAGCCCGAGAAGCGCGGGCGCTTCTTCAAGCGCCTACGCCAGAACATGAAGAAGACGCGCGAGGCGCTCGGTGCCGAGCTGACGCAGACGCTCTTCGACACGCTCGACGAGGAGACGTGGGAGCGCCTCGAGGAGGCGCTGATCATGGCCGACTGCGGTGCCAAGGCCACCGCCGAGATCGTCGGTCGCCTCGAGCAGGAGGCGACGACCGGCGGGGTCACCGACCCGCAGGCGCTGCAGGAGCGGCTCGCCGACCTGCTGGCCGAGGCCGCTCGCCCGAAGGCCGACGCCACGATCGACCTCCGCCACGGGCCCACGGTGATCATGGTCTGCGGCATCAACGGCACCGGCAAGACGACGTCGATCGGCAAGCTCGCCAACACCCTCACCACCGAGCTGGGCGTGAAGGTCGTCCTCGGCGCCGCCGACACCTTCCGCGCCGCCGCCGTCGAGCAGCTGCAGATCTGGGGCGAACGGGCCGGCGTCGAGGTCGTCGCGGGCGCGCAGAACACCGATCCGGCGTCCGTCGCCTACGAGGCGGTCCGGCGCGGCCGCGACTCCGGTGCCGACGTGGTCATCGTCGACACCGCGGGGCGCCTGCACACCCAGCTGCCGCTGATGGAGGAGCTGTCGAAGGTCCGCCGCGTGGTCGAGAAGCTGATGCCGGGCGCGCCGCACGAGATCCTCCTGACCGTCGACGCGACGACGGGGCAGAACGGCCTGAGGCAGGCCGCGGAGTTCTCGAAGGTCGCACCGGTCTCGGGCATCGTCCTCACGAAGCTCGACGGCAGCGCCAAGGGCGGCATCGCGATCGCGATCGCCCAGGACCTCGGCATCCCGGTCAAGCTCATCGGCATCGGCGAGGCGCTCGAGGACCTGCGCCCGTTCGACGCGGACGACTTCGCCCAGGCGCTGGTCCGGCCCGACGAGGTCGCGGCCGCCTGAGCGCCGGCGTGGCGCGCTCCTCCGGCGACGCCCGGCGAGGTCGGAGCGCCGGGTGGGCCGGTGGGGCGGGCTCGCGACCCCGGCGGCGCGGCCGCGCCCGACGGGTAGGGTTGCCCCATGGACGCGTGGATCCCCTGGCTCCTCGTCGCCGTCGCCCTGGGGGTCGGCGAGGTGCTCACGCTCTCGCTGTTCCTCGGCCCGTTCGCCGTCGGCGGGGGTGCGGCGGCGCTGACCGCCCTGGCCGGCGGGGGCTTCGGCCCGCAGGTGGTCGTCTTCGCCGTGGTCACCGCCCTCGTCTTCGGGCTCGTGCGCCCGGTGGCCAAGCGGCACCTCCGCCAGCCGTCGAGCACGAAGACCGGCACCGCGGCGCTCGTCGGGCGGACCGCGGTCGTCGTCCGGGCGATCGAGGGCCCCGAGCTTCTCGGGCAGGTGCGGCTGGACGGCGAGATCTGGACGGCCCGCCTGGAGGGCCACGAGCCCGTCCCGGTCGGCGCCACGGTCACGGTGGCCGAGATCCGCGGCGCCACCGCCGTCGTCGTCGACTGACCCGGGCACCCCGGGGCAGGGCACGGACCCACGCCGCCGACCGTCCGGGTCCGCGGGGCCCGACGGTGCCGGTCGACGAGGGCCGGTGGTGCGGGAGGCCACTGGTCGGACGGGGACGGGCTTTGTAGGCTCCGGGCAGGTTCGGACGCCCGTCCAGGCCGCCGAGCGTCCCCCGGAGGTTCCCGTGGTCATCCTCATCGTCCTCGCCGTCCTGCTGTTCTTCGCGCTGCTGGTCGCCGCGAAGACCGTCCGGATCATCCCGCAGGCCCGCGCCGGCATCGTCGAGCGGCTGGGCCGCTACCAGCGCACCCTCGAGCCGGGACTGCGCATCACGGTGCCGTTCATCGACCGGCTGCTGCCGCTCCTGGACCTCCGCGAGCAGGTCGTCAGCTTCCCGCCCAACGCCGTCATCACCGAGGACAACGTCTCGGTCTCGATCGACACGGTCCTCTACTTCCAGATCACCGACTCCAAGTCGGCCACCTACGAGGTCGCCAACCCGCTGCAGGCCATCGAGCAGCTCACCGCCACCACGCTGCGCAACGTCATCGGCGGTCTGACCCTGGAGCAGGCCCTGACCTCCCGTGACGAGATCAACGGCCAGCTGCGCACCGTCCTGGACGAGGCGACGGGCAAGTGGGGCATCCGCGTCGGCCGCGTCGAGCTCAAGGCGATCGATCCGCCCACGTCGATCCTCGACGCGATGGAGAAGCAGATGCGCGCCGAGCGCGACCGTCGCGCCTCCATCCTCACCGCCGAGGGCTCCAAGCAGAGCCAGATCCTCACCGCGCAGGGCGAGAAGGAGGCCGCGGTCCTGAAGGCCGAGGGCGCCAAGACCGCCGCGGTGCTGCGGGCCGAGGGCGACGCGAAGGCGATCGGCACCGTCTTCCAGGCGATCCACGACGGCCGACCGGACAAGGAGCTCCTGAGCTACCAGTACCTGCAGATGCTGCCGGAGCTGGCGAAGGGCGAGGCCAACAAGCTCTTCGTCATCCCGTCGGAGTTCACCCAGGCCCTCGCCGGTCTGGGCGGCGTGGTCGACGGCCTGCGCGGCCAGTCGCCCGTCCCGGCCCCCGACGCGGCCCTCGGCCGTCCCGCCGACGTGCCGCGCGCGGTCGACCCGCCGCGGCCGATCGACCCGCCTCGCCCGAGCGACCCGACCCGGCCCGGCTGAGCCGCTCCGGCCCGTCCGCACGCATCGGGGCGGGCGGGTCCCGGAGAATGCCCCCGTGCGTTGGATCGAGCTCGAGATCGTCGTGCCGGCCCCGCCGGAGGAGGCGTTCCCGTGGGTCGTCGAGCCGGGGCTGCTGCGCGAGTGGCTGCCGCAGCTGGACGAGCTGCGACCCCGTGGGTTCCTGCACCACCGCCCCGTGGTCCGGCACGCGGGCCTGCGGCTGGCCCTCGACGTCGGGGTCACGCGTGTCGTGGTCCCGGAGCTCGTGGAGCTCGACGTGGGCTGGCGCGGGGCCGTCGGCCGGTCCGTGCTCGAGGTGGAGCCCCACGAGGACGGGTCGACCGTCACCTGGCGGGTCGGCCTGACGCTCCCCGCCACGCTGCGACTGGCCGGCCCGGGTGTCGCGCGGGAGCTCCGCCGCATCATGCGCCGCGACCTGGAGCTGCTGGCCGAGCGGCTCGGCGAGCCGCACCCGTCGGTCGACGGGGACGCCGACCTCGGACGGGCCGACGAGGACCCCGGGGCCCAGCCGCCGACGGGCGCGCAGGTGGGCGCGGACGACGACGCCGGCCCGGCGGCCGCGGCCGGATCCCTGGCCGACCCCGGGCGCGTGTGACGGGCGGCCCCCGTCCTGCGACACTTCCGGGGCCGTGTTCGACGCCCTCTCCGAGAAACTCCAGGCGACCCTCGACGACGTCCGGGGCCGTGGCTCGCTCACCGAGTCCGACGTCAACGTCGCGATGCGGGAGATCCGTCTCGCCCTGCTCGAGGCGGACGTCAACTTCAAGGTCGTCAAGTCGTTCACCGCGACGGTCAAGGAGCGCTGCCTCGGCGCCGACATCCTCGGCAAGCTCAACGCCGGCCAGCAGGTCGTCAAGATCGTCCACGAGGAGCTCGTCGAGCTCATGGGCGGCCAGGCGGAGGGCCTCACGTTCTCCTCCAGCCCGCCCACGGTCATCCTCATGTCCGGCCTGCAGGGCTCGGGCAAGACGACCGCCGTGGCCAAGCTCGCCCGGTGGCTGAAGGAGGAGAAGGGCTCGTCCGTCGCCGTCGCCGCCTGCGACGTCCAGCGCCCGGCCGCCGTCGAGCAGCTGCGCCTCGTCGGCGCGCAGGCCGGCGCGACGGTCTACGACCGCGGCACCGAGCTCCCGGCGGTCGAGGTCGCCCGGTGGGCGCTGGACCAGGCCAAGCAGGACGGCAAGGATGTCCTGATCGTCGACACCGCCGGTCGTCTGCACGTCGACCAGGCGCTGATGGACGAGCTCGTCCAGATCCGCGACGCGGTCCGCCCCGACACCGTCCTCCTCACGGTCGACGCGATGACCGGCCAGGACGCCGTCAACGTCGCCGAGCAGTTCCGCGACGCCGCCGGCTTCGACGGCGTCGTGATGTCCAAGCTCGACGGCGACGCCCGCGGCGGCGCCGCGCTGTCGGTCAAGGCCGTCACCGGCAAGCCGATCCTCTTCGCCTCGACCGGCGAGAAGCTCCCCGACTTCCAGGCGTTCCACCCGGACCGCATGGCCCAGCGGATCCTCGGCATGGGCGACGTCCTGTCGCTCATCGAGCAGGCCGAGAAGCAGTTCGACGAGGGCGACGCCAAGGACCTCGAGCGCAAGCTGCGGCGCAACGAGTTCACGCTCGAGGACTTCCTCAAGCAGATGAAGATGATCCGGCGGATGGGCCCGCTCTCGAAGGTCCTCGGGATGCTCCCGGGCGTCGGGGCGCAGCTGAAGGACGCCCAGGTCGACGACCGCGAGATGGACCGCGTCGAGGCGATCATCCTGTCGATGACCGGCCAGGAGCGCCGCAACCCGGAGCTCATCAAGGGCGGGCGACGCCTGCGCATCGCGAAGGGCTCCGGCACCAGCGTGCAGCAGGTCAATCAGCTGGTGAAGAACTTCCAGCAGATGCGCAAGATGATGAAGCAGATGAGCAAGGGCGGCATGAAGGACCTGGGCGCGCTCATGGGTGGCCAGGGCATGCCGGGCGCCGGTGGCGCCGGACAGGCCGGGCAGGGTGCACCGGTCGGCGTCCGCGGGGGCAGCCGCGCGGCCCGCCGCCGCAAGCGCTGAGCGGTGGATGGTGGGGTGCGGGCCCCGGCCCGTGCTTCTCGGGTTCGCACCGCGCGAGCCGCCGGCGGGGCACGGTCCACCCGCAAGGGTGCGGGCCCCGGCCCGTGCTTCTCGGGTTCGCACCATGCGAGCCGCCGGCGGGGCACGGTCCACCCGCAGGGGTGCGGGCCCCGGCCCGTGGTGGCGCACCGCAGGGTCCGGGGCATCGCGGTAGGCTTTCCGTCTTCGCGCGGGGCCTCGCTTGGCCTGCGCCCGTTTGTACCCTCCTGACTTTGACTGAAGGACGTTCGTGGCTGTTCGACTGAGGCTCACCCGCGTGGGGAGCAAGAAGAACCCGGTGTGGCGCGTCGTCGCCACCGATTCGCGCAACAAGCGCGACGGCCGGGTGATCGAGACCATCGGTCAGTACAACGCGCAGACCGAGCCGTCGACCGTCGTCCTCAAGGAGGACCGCGTCCGCCACTGGCTCGACGTGGGCGCCGAGCCGTCGAACACGGTGAAGAAGCTCCTGCGCACGCAGGGCATCGAAACCCGGTAGCCGGCCGTGACGGCCGCCGACCAGGATCCGACGGTGGTCGCCGAGCTGCTCGGCGACCTCACCCGCGCGATCGTGGACCGGCCCGAGGCCGTCACCGTCAAGCCCGAGACCGACCCCGAGGACGGCTCCGTCGTCCTCGAGCTGCGGGTCGACGACGGCGACTACGGCAAGGTGATCGGCCGTGGCGGCCGCACCGCCTACGCGCTGCGGACCGTCGTGAAGGTCGCGGCCGCACACCGCGAGCAGCGCGTGCTCGTCGACATCGTCGACGACTGACGTGGCCGCCGATCCCCAGTCGGGCCCGGACGCCGAGGGCGCTCCGGTCGACGACGTGCCGATGTACGCCCTCGGTCGCATCGGCAAGGCCCACAGCCTCGACGGGTCGTTCTCCGTCACCAAGCCCAAGGGCGAGCACCTCGTCCAGGGCACGATCGTCACCGTCGCCGGGGTCGAGCGCGAGATCGTCCGGCGCAGCGGCACGGACGCCAAGCCGATCCTGCGCCTGCAGGGCGTCGACGGCATCGACGAGGCCGAGCGGCTCCGGGGCACCGACCTGTTCATCCCGCGCGCCTCGCTGCCCGACCTGGACGACGAGGAGTACTGGCCCGACGATCTCGTCGGCCTGCCGGTCCGGGCCACGACGGGCGAGCCGGTCGGCACCCTCGCCGAGGTCCTGACCATGCCGTCGGTCGACGTCCTGCGGGTCGCCCGGTCGGGCGCGCCGGACCTGCTCGTCCCGTTCCACCGCGAGGCGGTGCCGGTGTTCGACGTCGGCGCCCGCGACGTGGCGATCGACCTGGTGTTCCTCGACGAGCCGACGCCCGCCGCGGGGGAGAGCGCCGCTGGCGACGCCCCGGCCGGCGGTGCTCCGTCCCCGGACGCCGACGCGACCGCGACCCCCGACGAAGGGTGACCCCGTGCAGCTCGACGTCATGACCCTCTTCCCGCACTGGTTCGACTGGTTCCGCGAGCAGCGCCACGTGAAGAACGCGATGGAGGACGGCCACGAGGTCCGGACCTTCAACCCACGCGACCACAGCGACATGTCCGCCCGTCAGGTCGACGACACGCCGTTCGGCGGCGGGGCCGGGATGGTCCTGCGCGTCGACGTCATGGAGAAGGCCCTCCGCGGCGTCTACGCGCAGGACCCGGTGGAGCTCCGCAAGGAGCGCCGCGTCATCGCCCTGACGCCGGGGGGCCGGGTGCTCGACGACGCCTTCGTCGACGAGCTCGCGGCCGAGGAGCAGGGCATCACCCTCCTCTGCGGCCGCTACGAGGGCTTCGACGAGCGGATCGTGCAGCACTTCTGCTCCGACACGCTGTCCATCGGCCGGTACGTGCTCGCCGGCGGCGAGCTGGCGGCGATGGTCGTCTGCGACGCCGTGCTGCGCAAGCTGCCCGGCAGCCTGGGGCATGCGAACTCGGCGGTGGAGGAGAGCTTCTCCGTCGCGCTGGACGGCGACCCGGAGTACCCGCACTACACCCGGCCGGCGGAGTACCGCGGCTGGAAGGTCCCCGACGTCCTGCTCTCCGGGCACCACGCGGAGATCGAGACGTGGCGCCGGGCCCGGAGCCGCGAGCGCGGCGACGGCGGCTCGCGCCTCGGGCGCTGAACCACCCGCCCGACGAGCACCGCACCGTCCCCACCGCGCCGTCGCCCGCCGGCCGCGGGTCCCGGGCTCCGGCCCCGATCCGGGCCGCCTGCAGCGGGATCGGGGCGGGGACGAGAGAGGCGCGGAGCGCCTCACCCCGGGCCTCCGCTACTGTTCCCAATCTTGCCCGGATCACGCGCTGGTGCGTGTTTTCCGACCAGTCCGGGCCCCTCGCTGATGACCACCGTAATCGAGAAGCTCGAGCGTGAACAGCTCCGCTCGCAGCCCGACTTCCAGCCCGGCGACCGCGTTCGCGTCCACTTCCAGGTCGTCGAGGGCACGCGTCGCCGTACGCAGGTCTTCGAGGGCATCGTCATCAAGCGCCAGGGACACGGCGCTCGCGAGACGTTCACCGTTCGCAAGCAGAGCTTCGGCGTCGGTGTGGAGCGCACGTTCCCGCTGAGCTCGCCGAAGATCGAGAAGATCGACGTGGCCGCCCGCGGTGACGTCCGTCGCGCCAAGCTCTACTACCTGCGCGGTCGCGTCGGCAAGGCCGCCCGCGTCCGCGAGCGTCGCTACATCGCGCCGGACAAGGTCGCCGCGGCGCCCGTCGCCGAGCCGGCCCCGGCCGCCCAGGACGAGGCCCCGGTCGCCGAGACCGACGCGCCCGCCACGGAGTCCTCGGACTCCTAACCCCCTGCGCGCCTCCTCGTGAGCGACGACGTCCCCGCCCCCCGGTCCGAGACCGGGGGAGCGTCCGTGCCGCCGACCGGCTCCGAGGGCCCGTCCGCCCGTCAGGGGCGGCGCAAGCGCAAGCAGCTCAACCCGATCGTCGAGCTCGTCGGGCTCGTCGCGATCGCCCTGCTGCTCGCCCTCGGCATCCAGGCCCTCCTGGTCAAGCCGTACCGCATCCCGAGCGAGTCGATGGAGCCGCTGCTGGTCACCGGCCAGCGCGTCCTCGTCAACCGCCTGTCGCACCACCTCGGGTCCGACCCGTCGGTCGGCGACGTCGTCGTCTTCCACCCGCCCAAGGGCGCCAACGCCGAGGCGTCGGGCCTGCAGGGCCAGGAGGAGGGCTCCGGCGAGTGCGGCGACCAGGACAACATCGCCCAGGGTCGGCCGTGCTCCCAGAGCATCGGCGGCGAGTGGAAGAGCGAGAACTACATCAAGCGGGTCGTCGCGGGCCCCGGGGACCGCGTCTCCGTACGCGACGGCCACGTGGTCCTGAACGGCAAGCAGCAGACCGAGAAGTTCATCTCGGACACCTGCGACGGCGCGGGGACCACCGACACGCCGTGCTCGCTGCCGCGGACCATCACGGTGCCGGCCGGGCACTACTACATGATGGGCGACAACCGTGGTGAGTCCAACGACAGCCGCTTCTGGGGCCCCGTCCCGCGCGACTGGGTCATCGGCGGCGCCTTCGCCACGTACTGGCCGCCCAAGCGCATCGGTGGCATCTGAGCCGCACCCCGCCGCGACCGTCGACCACGACGACGCGGCGACCGGCCCCGTCGCACCCGGTGGGCGTCGCGGCAGGGGAACGGGGAAGAAGGCCGGTGCGGCGAGCCGCGGTCGTCGCCTCTTCCAGCACGACCGGGCGCTCGGCGTGCGCTGGGTCGTCGGGGCCGACGAGGCCGGCCGCGGGTGCCTCGCCGGGCCGCTCGTCGCCGGAGCGGTCCTCTTCGACCTGGAGCGGATCGGTCCGCGCGAGGTTCGCGCGCTGGGCGCGCTCGACGACTCCAAGGCCCACACCGCCGAGGAGCGCGAGCGGCTGTTCGCCGTCGTGCTCCGTCTCGCGGAGCGGGTCGGATCGGTCTCCCGCTGCGTCGAGGGACTCGACGGGCGCGGCCTGCACGTCACGAACCTCGAGGCGCTGTCCACCGCCGCCCGCCGGGTCGCCCGTCCCGGGGCGCTCTGCCTGACCGACGG
Organism: Patulibacter sp.; assembly: GCF_030655195.1. Lineage (GTDB taxonomy): Bacteria > Actinomycetota > Thermoleophilia > Solirubrobacterales > Solirubrobacteraceae > Patulibacter. The sequence continues at coordinate 10,932 of NZ_JAURWA010000196.1, forward strand.
GTTCCGCGTCCCCGACACCGGCTTCGACCAGCGGCACGTCGTGGGCGGCGACGCGAAGAGCGCCGCCATCGCCGCCGCGTCGATCGTCGCGAAGGTGACCCGGGACCGCTTCATGCACCGGGCCGCCGAGCGGCTGCCCGCCTGGGGCTTCGACCAGCACATGGGCTACGGGACGACGGCCCACCAGGACGCCATCCGCGTCCACGGGCTGTCCGAGCTGCACCGCCGGTCGTTCCGGGCCGTCGCCTACGAGGGCTGGCTGTAGCGCCGGGACCTCGCACGAACGGGCCCCACCGACCGGACCGGTGGGGTCTGGAACGCGTGCGGACCGGACCTCGCGTGGACCGGACCCCGCGAGTACCGGGCCTCGCGCGGACCCCGATCCCGCTCGTGGGCCGCTCAGAACGCCGCCTCGATGTGGTCGAGGCGGACGAGGCGTCCCGTCTCGTCGACGAGGACGCCGATGGCGTCGAAGCGGACGTCGCGGCCCGTCGGGCGGTCCGCGGTCTCCGAGAGCCAGGCGGCGGCGAGTCGCCGCACCTGCCGTCGCTTGCGCTCGTGCAGGGAGGCCCAGGGCGCCGCGCTCCCACGGGCGATCCGCGCCTTGACCTCGCAGAAGACGATGGTGCGCCCGTCGTGCACGACGAGGTCGATCTCGCCCCAGCGGGTGCGGGCGCGCTCAGCGAGCACGGCGTAGCCCAGGCGCTCCAGGTGCTCGCGGGCGAACCGCTCCCCGAGCCGCCCGACCGCCGGCCGGTGGTCGGGCCGCGAGCCGCGGCCGGGTGGTGAGGACTGGGGATCGGGCACGCCGACGACGCTAGGCCCGGGACCCGTGCTCGCTCAGGACCGCGAGCGTGCCCGTCCTGCACCGGGACGCGGGCGACTTCGTGCCGGGTCGCCCGCGGTGCGGATGCGGTGCTGTTCCGACACGCTCCGGTCCTTCTCCGGGCACGGAGCCCCGACCTAGCGTGGCGGCCATGTTGGCGCGCGTCCAGACGTTCTCGATCGACGGCCTCGAGCCGCGGCCCGTCGTCGTCGAGGTCGACGTCCGGCCGGGCCTGCCGTCGTTCACCATCGTCGGGCTGGGCGACCTCGCGGTCCGGGAGTCCCGGGAGCGGGTGCGCGCCGCGCTGGGCAACCAGGGCTTCGAGCTGCCGCAGCGGCGGATCACGGTGAACCTCGCCCCGGCGAGCCTGCCCAAGGGCGGTCCGGGCTTCGACCTGGCCATCGCCGTCGGGCTGCTCTCGGCCTCGGGGCAGGCCCCCGGGGTCGACCTGGGCACGGTGGCCGTGGTCGGCGAGCTGTCGCTCGGCGGTGTCGTGCGCCCCGGCCGCGGCGCGCTCGTCGTCGCGGAGGGCGCCCGCGCCGCCGGGCTCACGGCGATCGTCCTGCCGCGCGAGCAGCGCGACGAGGCGGGCCTCGTCCCGGACGTGGCGGTGCGGGCCGTCGGGACGCTGCGCGAGGCGGTCGAGGCCCTCGGCCGGCCCGGCCGCGACGACCGCCGGTCGTCGCCGGAGGAGGCGCCCGTCGCGAGGACGACGGACGTCCCGGACCTGGCCGACGTCCGCGGGCAGCTCCTGGCGCGGCGGGGTCTCGAGGTCGCGGCCGCAGGAGGCCACAGCCTGCTGCTCGTCGGCCCGCCCGGCACCGGCAAGACGATGCTGGCCCGCCGCCTGCCGGGCCTGCTCCCACCGATGCGGACGACGGAGGCGCTCGAGGTCACCCGCATCCACAGCGTCTGTGGTCTGCACGACGGGGCGGGGCTCGTCGCCGAGCGTCCGTTCCGCGCTCCGCACCACGGCACCTCGGCGGCCGGGCTGGTGGGCGGCGGGACGGTCGCGCGTCCGGGCGAGATCACCCTGGCGCACCGGGGCGTCCTCTTCCTCGACGAGCTGCCCGAGTTCCGGCGGGACGCGCTCGAGGCGCTCCGCCAGCCGCTCGAGGACGGGCGCGTCGTCCTCGTCCGCCAGGGTCGCACGCGGGCGTTCCCCTCGCGCACGATGCTCGTCGCGGCGGCCAACCCCTGCCCGTGCGGGCACCACGGCACCGGCCGCTGCCGGTGCGGTCCCCAGGACCTCGAGCGCTATCGCCGCAAGCTCTCGGGTCCGCTGCTGGACCGCATCGACCTGCACGTGTCGTGCCCGCGCCCGAGCGCCGAGGAGATCTCGGGCGACCCGGCCGAACCGACCGCGACGGTGCTCGCGCGGGTGCAGGCGGCGCGCGACTTCCGGGCCGAGCGGCGCACGGGATCGGGTCCGCGTCGCATCGAGGCCGACCTGCTGCCCGCCGCGGCGGCCCGCCTGGAGCGTGCGTACCTCGGGGGGACCCTGTCGGCCCGCGGTCGGGCCCGGGTGCTCCGGCTGGCCCGCACCGTCGCCGACCTCGACGCCTCGGGCTCCATCGCCACCGGTCACCTGGACGAGGCGCTGTACCTGCGCCAGCACGTCGCGCGCGACGACGAGGCGGCGGCGGCATGAGGGCGTGCGTCGACTGCCTGCGGATGGCCCAGCTGCTCGGTGAGCTCACGCCGGGCCTCGACCGGCCCGCCGCCCGGATCCCGCTCGTGCTGTCGCTGGAGCCGGACGAGCTCGCCTTCGCCGTCAACGGCCCGCGCGGCCCCCGTGCCCGGACGCTGGACCGCTCGGCCGACGACCTGCTGAGCGGCGCCGACCGCGACCTGCGCGAGCTCGGCGTCGAGGCGGTCTGCGTGCACCACGCGGACTACCCGGCCCGGCTGCTGGACCTGCGGGACCCTCCGGCGGTGCTCCACGTCCTGGGCGGGATCGATCGGCTGCGGCGCGTGCTCGGACCGCGCGCCGACGGGCCGACCGTGGGCATGGTCGGGACCCGGCGCCCTCCCGAGGACGCCGTGCGGATCGCCCGCAGGTTCGCCGAGGCGGTGGCCGGCGGCGGGATCACGGTGGTCAGCGGGATGGCCTTCGGGATCGACGCGGCCAGCCACGAGGGAGCCCTGGCGGCAGGGTCGCCGGGGCCGCCGGACGAGGGCGCCGGTCGTGGCGGGCGCCGGGGCGGCACCGTGGCGGTGCTGGCCGCGGGGGTCGAGCGCGCCACCCCGGCCCGCCTGCGCCACCTCTACGACAGGATCGCCGCGGACGGCGTCGTCGTCGGGGAGCTCCCGCCCGGGGCCACGCCACGGCGCTGGAGCTTCCCGGCACGCAACCGGCTGATCGCGGCACTGGGGGACGGGCTGGTGGTCGTGGCCGCCGGCCGCAGCTCCGGCTCGCTGCGGTCGGTGGAGCACGCCCGCGCCCTCGACCGCCCCGTCGGCATCGTGCCGGGCTCGATCCTCGACCCGCGCTACGCCGGCGGCAACGACGTGCTGCGTGGCGCGGACCTCCTGGCGGGGGAGGACGACGAGGGACGCGTCCTGACCCGCGCGATCGTCGAGCCCGACGACGTCCGCGCCATGCTGCACGCCGACCGGCTGCGCCTGCGGTTCGGGCCGACCGGGCCGGGCGGCCCCGACACCCTCGAAGAGGCCGAGGAGCGGCCCGGCGCCGACGACCGCGACCTCGCGGCACGGGCGCGGCGCGAGGCGCGCGCGGCCGGGCTCGAGCCCGCGCCCCTGCTGGAGGCCGAGATCCCGCCCGCCGATCCGCTGTCGGGTCTTGAGGGCGAGGCGCGGGCCATCGCCGAGCGGCTCGCCGCCGGGCCCCGGACCATCGAGAGCCTGATCGCCGAGTCCGATCCGGCGACCATCCTCGCCGGACTCGGGGCCCTGGAGGCGGACGGCCGCCTGCGCCGATCGCTGAGCGGCACGCTCGAGCTGACGACCGGGCCCGGAGGGACCGGAACGGGCGGGGGAGAGGGCGCAGGGAGAGGTCCGTCCCGCGGGGGCCGGGCGCGGTAGCCTCGGAGGGCATGCCCGTCCGCACGCCGATCTGCCTCACGATCGCCGGCTCCGACTCCGGAGGCGGCGCCGGCGTGCAGGCCGACCTCAAGGCCTTCGCCGCCCAGGGCGTCCACGGGACGAGCGCGATCACGGGCCTGACCGCCCAGAACACCGTCGGGGTCACCCGGATCGACGCCGTCGGTCCTCGGATGATCGTCGAGCAGGTGCACGCGGTCGTCTCGGACCTCGGCGCGGACGCCGTGAAGATCGGCATGGTCGGTTCCGAGCCCGGCATCCGGGCGGTGGTCGAGGCGCTCCGGATCCTCCCCGCCGAGGTGCCCGTGGTCATCGACCCCGTGATGGTCGCCGAGTCCGGCGCTCGCCTGCTCGAGGCCGACGCGCACCGCGCCTTCGTCCGGGACCTGCTGCCGCTGGCCACCGTGGTCACGCCGAACCTGCCGGAGGCGCTCGTCCTCGCCGGCCGCCACGACGTCGAGGACCTCGACGCCCTGACCGACGAGGACGTCCTCGCGGTCGCGCGGACGATCCAGGACGCCGGGCCCGGCGCGGTCCTCGTCACGGGCGGCCACCGGTCCTCGGCCGAGGACCTGCTCCTGCTCGAGGACGGCACCGTGCACCGCCTGGCGGGCGTCCGCCACGCCGACGGCGCCGCCCACGGCTCGGGATGCACGCACTCCAGCACCCTCGCGGCGCGGCTGGCGCAGGGCGACGACCTGCCCCGGGCCGCCCGCGTGGCCCGTGCGGTCGCGGGCGAGGCGGTCCGCCGCGGCCTGC
>NZ_JAURWA010000197.1 GCF_030655195.1 Patulibacter sp.
GGCCGGAGCGGCCGCCGGGGTCGGGGTGGCCGCGGCGGGCGTGGAGGTGGCGGCCGCCGGCGTGGTCGGGGTCGACGGGGCGGCGGCCGGGGCCGTCCCGGCGGCGTCGCCCTCGACGGGTCCACCGGTGGCCGAGGCCGCACGCTCGGCGGTCGCCAGCGCGTCGGAGACACCGGCCACCTTGCCGACCTTCGCGTTCTTCGCCGGGAGCCCGGGCGGTGCGCCCTTGCCCGCGACGGGGGCCTCGGGGACCCGCAGGTCGATCCACGTCGCCCCGCTGGTGCCGGCGTCCCCGAGGACCGCGACCGCCGCCGCCCACTTCGCGTTGATGCGGTTCGTGTCGCGGAACAGGAGGGCGGGACCGTCGGCGAGGCGGACGACGGTGCCGTCGTCGACGCGGGCGACGTGGGCGAGGAGCTCCGCCGGGGCGACGCCGAGGATCGAGGCGGCTGCGCGGCCGCTGCCCTGGACGACGTTCTGACTGGCCCGGGCGCCGCGGATCAGCGGCAGCTCTCCGACGTCCCAGTCCGGGAGGAGCCGCCCGTCCGACGACACGGCGACCTTGCGGCCCCCGGTGTCGACGGCGCCGACGGCGAGCAGCTGCCGGACCTCGACCTGGACGCCGTGCGGGAACTTCGTGTGGACGGTGACGCCGGTGATGCTGGCGGTCTTCGCGACCGCGCGCTTCACCGCGGCGTCGCCGAAGCCGAGGGTGCTCTGCCCCATCGCAGCCCGTTCGATCGCCTGGCGGATCTCGGGAGCGTCGGGCCCCTGGACGCCGACGACCGTCACCCGCTGCACCGTCGAGAGCGGCGTCAGCCGGAAGGTCAGGTAGACGATCGCCAACAGGCCCGCGATCCCGAGCAGCGCGAGGAGCATCAGGCGGCGGTGCCCCGAAGGGCCGCCGACCATCCAGGCGGGGCGGGCGACGCGGAGCGTGGCCCCGGCGTCCTGGACGCGCGAGGAGAAGGACGAGGTCGACATCACCCGTCCCGTTCGCCGCGGGGGGCCGCTGTCCTCCCGCGCGGTCGGCGTTCCCCGCTCGTCCTGCGGCCTCCGAGGGGCCCGCCGTCCGCGGTCCGCGGGTCGGCCGTCCCCGTTCCGGGTCAGCCCGCAGCGGCGACGAGACCGCGGGCGACCGCGTCCACGTCGCCCGCGCCCATGCAGAGGACGAGGTCGCCCTCGCGAAGGAGGGCCGGCAGGCGCTCGAGCGCGTCCTGGATCGTCGGCAGGAGGACGATCGGCCGCCCGTCGGCGGCGTCGGCGGCGGTGCGGGCGAGCGTCAGGCCGGTCACGCCCGAGAAGTCCTCGGCCCGCTCGCGCGCCGGGTAGACGTCGAGGACGCAGACCAGGTCGGCCTCGGCCAGCGCGGCACCGAACTCCGCCGCGAGCATCTGCGTCCGGGAGAACAGGTGCGGCTGGAAGACCGCGACGACCCGTCCCGGCCTCAGGGTGCGTGCCGCCCGGATCGTGGCGGCGACCTCGGTCGGGTGGTGGGCGTAGTCGTCGACGATCTCGGAGCCGGCGGGCCCGGTGCCCACGCGGTCGAAGCGTCGGCCGGTGCCCGGGAACGTCGCCAGCGCCGCGGCGGCGCGCGTCACGTCGGCTCCCGACGCCGCGGCGGCGAGCACCGCGGCCGCGGCGTTCCACGCGTTGTGGAGCCCGGGCTGGCCGAGGGTCACGGCCGTGCCGTCCCACGAGACGGTGCCGGGGTCCGCGTCGGCGCGGTCCCGCACCTCGAAGCGCTGCGCCGCGTCGATCACGTCGACGTGGGCCGCGTCGTACCGGTGGGTCGATCCCGCACGGAGGTCGCCGTCGAGGACCCGGTCCAGCGACGGGCGGTCCCAGACGACGCGGTGCCGGGCGCCGCCCAGGAACTCCCGGAAGGCGTCCTCCAGCCCGGCCAGGCCCTCGTACGTGCCGTGGTGGTCCAGCTCGACGCTGGTGACGACGGCGACCTCGGGGTGCGTCTCGAGGAAGCTGCGGTCGGACTCGTCGGCCTCGACCACGAGCCAGCCCGAGGTGCCGACGTGAACGTTGTGCCCGGTCGCGTGCAGGATGCCGCCGACGAGGTAGGACGGGTCCTCCCCCGCGCCCTGCAGCGCGTGGACGACCATGGCGGAGGTCGTGGTCTTGCCGTGGGCGCCGGCGACGGCGATGACGCGGTGCTCCGCGCAGACCTCGCGGAGGAGCTGGTGGCGGGAGCGGTCCGGCAGCCCACGGCGCCGGGCCTCGGCGCGCTCGGGGTTGTCCTCGGGGATCGCGGTCGACGAGACGACGACGAGGTCGTCCCCGTCGGGCACGTTCGCGGCGTCGTGGCCGACCGACACGGGGATCCCGGCCTCGCGCACCCCGGCGAGGTACCGGCTCTCGCCCCGGTCGGACCCGGTGACCTCGGCCCCGAGGCCCTTCGCCAGCACCGCGAGGGCGCTCATCCCCGCCCCGGCGATGCCGAGCACGTGCAGGCGACGACCGGACCAGGGTGCGGAGGACATCGCGCCGGAGGGTATCCGGGGGCGCCGTGGGGCGGGGTGCCGGCGCGAGGGGCGGAGGCGCCGCTGAAGGCGCCACGGGGACGCAGACCTCCTCCGCGACATGCGCCGGGTGGATCTCCTGATTCGCCGGGTGCATCAGCCTGCAGGGGTGTTCAGGTCGTCGAACACCCCGGTCGGCCGCCACCGGTGGCCCTGGTCGCGATTCCGTCGCTCCGGGCGTAGGAATCGAGACCACCCCGCCCCGGTCGGCCGCCACCCGTGGACCTGGTCGCGAACCCGTCGCTCCGGACGCCGAGATCAAGACCACCCCGCCGTCGACGCCGACCACCGCCCGCAGCCGACCCCGCCGAAGCCCGCCGACCCCGGCCGGCGTCCCTCCCGCCCGTCAGCCGCCCGCCGCCGCCAGGACCTCGTCCGCGATCGCCCGGGCGGCGTCCGGGCGGGCCAGGGCGGCCGAGGCCTCGGCCATGGTGCGCAGGCGGGTCGGGTCGCCGAGCAGGCCGACGACCGCGTCGCGCAGGCCCTCGGCGGTCAGGTCCGGGTCGGTGATCACGACGGCGGCACCGCCGTCGGCCATCCAGCGGGCGTTGGCGGTCTGGTGGTCGGCCGCGGCGTGCGGGTACGGCACGAGGACCGCCGGCCTGCCGTGGGCGGTGACCTCGGCGATCGAGCCGCCCGAGCGCGCGACGACGAGGTCGCACGCGGCCAGCGCCGGGCTCAGCGGCGACAGGTAGTCGTAGAGGGCGTAGGTGGCGGCGCGCTCGACGTTCTCGGCCGTCGCGTCGGTGGGGATCGCGTCGGCGATGACGGGGACCTCGGTGCCGCCCGCGTCCATGGTCCTCCCGGCAGCGACCACGCGCACGTCCTTCGGGCTCACGCCGTCGCGGTCGTCCTCCAGAGCCACCGTCGTCGCCTCGTCGCCGTCGATCGCCAGACCGCCTGCGGCCCGGACGCGCGGGGCCAGGTCGGGGAAGTCCCGGCGGCCCGAGGCGTGCAGGACGGCGACGTCCGTCTCCCCCGACCCGTCCAGCGCCGGGGCGCGCAGGCCCGTCAGGCCGCCGACGGCGGCCTCGTTGACCGATCGGGCGCCCAGCGATCCGCCGAAGACGAGGACCGTCGGGGTGCGCTCGTCGAGGCCGAATCGGGCGCGGGCACCCGCGTGGTCGGCGAACGGCGGCGGCACCGGTCGGCCGGTGACGAGGAACGTGGGCTCGTCGCGTCCGGCGATCGGGAAGCCGAGACAGACCCGGTGCGCCCGGGAGTGCAGCATGCGGTTGGACACCCCGAGGTGGGAGTCCGCCTCCGTCAGGACGAGCGGGATGCGCCGCGAGACGGCGGCAGCGCCGACCACGCCGGCGACGTAGCCCCCGCCGCCCATCACGGCGTCGGGCTGCAGCTCGCGCAGGATCCTCCGCGCGGCGCGGACGGCCCCGACGGCGCGCCCACCGGCCCGGGCGGCCTTCAGCGGGTTGGTGCGGCTGAACCCCTCGACGGAGATCCGCCGCAGCTCGTAGCCGGCCTCGGGGACGAGCCGCTGCTCCTCGCGGTCTCCGCCGACGAAGACGACGCGGTGGCCGGCGTCACGAAGCGCGTCGGCGACCGCCAGCGCGGGCACCACGTGCCCCGCCGTCCCGCCGGCTCCGATCACGAACGTCCTGGAGGTCGTCACCGTCGGATCGTGACGCACCCGACAGACGTTCGGCCTCTGCCCGCGCGGTCGCCAGGCCGAGGCTGGGCACGGGTCGCACGTTCGGGGTCCGCCGCGGGCGCGGTGCGGGCGCCTTGCGCGGGGCCGGGGCGGGGC
>NZ_JAURWA010000004.1 GCF_030655195.1 Patulibacter sp.
CGCGGCCGTGGCGGCGCTGGCGGCCCTCTCGCCCGCCGCGCGTGGCGGCTGGAGCCCCACCGACCTCGTCGACGCCACGCCGGCCGGCACCTGCGAGGAGTGGCCGGGCGACGCCGACTACGCGCCCGTCGCGGCGCCCCCGAAGGTCCCGACCCTGCTGCTCAGCGGCGAGGACGACACGCGCACCTCCCCCGAGGAGGCCCGCCGGGTCGCCGCCCGCACGCCCGGAGCCACCTTCCTCTCCGTCCCGGGCGCCGGCCACTCGCTGATCGGCTCCGGGCGCGGCTGCGTGACAGGCGCGTTCAAGGCCTTCGCGGCCGGGAAGCCCGTCGGCCGCTGCCGGCGCCCGTCCGCGGTCCAGGAGGCGGTGCCGCTCGCGCCCTCGTCCCCCGCCGCGTTCGGGCGCACCGGCGCGCAGCGCGCCCGCGGCGTCGCCCGCGCGGCGGTCCTCGACGCGACGCGCACCGTGCTGCTGAAGAGCCTCTCGCAGGTGATCGACCTCTTCAGCGAGCCCGAGCCGGTCCGGGTCGCCGGCCTGCGCAGCGGTTCGGCGACGCTGACGGCCAAGGGCGAGCTGGTCCTGGACCGCTACGGCTACGTGCCCGGCACGGCCGTCACGACCGGCCGCCTCGGCGAGACCCGGACGATCCGGGTGCGGGTGCGCGGCACCGGCCTGCGGGCCGGGACCTACACGGTCCGCAACCCGCTGGCGGACCCCGACGTCCTCGAGGACCTGGGCCTCGACCCGTCGATCACCGCGGGCCTGGGCGAGAGCGTGCGCCGGGTCCGGCGCGGGGCGCCCGGCCGCTGAGCACCGGTGTGGGACGCTCCGGGGGCATGGGAAACGCCCTGGCCTCGGAGACGTCCCCCTACCTGCTGCAGCACGCGGAGAACCCCGTGCGCTGGCTGCCGTGGGGCCCGGAGGCCCTGCAGCGGGCGAAGGACGAGGACAAGCCGCTGCTCGTCTCGATCGGGTACTCCGCCTGCCACTGGTGCCACGTCATGGCGCACGAGTCCTTCGAGGACCCGGAGGTCGCGGCCGTCATGGACCGGCACTTCGTCTGCGTCAAGGTCGACCGCGAGGAGCGTCCCGACGTCGACGCGCTCTGCATGGACGCCGTCGTCGCGATGACCGGGCAGGGCGGCTGGCCGCTGAACGTCTTCCTCACGCCGGACCAGGCCCCGATCCACGGCGGCACGTACTACCCGCCCGAGCCGCGGCACGGCCTGCCGTCGTGGCGGATGGTCCTCGACGCCGTCGCCGTGGCGTGGCGCGACAGGCGCGAGGACATCGTGGCGAGCCTCGCCGACGCCGGCCGGCGGCTGGCGGGCGGCGCGGGCCTGCGCCCGGCCGACGCGGTGCCCGGGGCCGCGCTCCTGCCCGCGTCCGTCGAGCGGCTGCGCTCGGGGTACGACGCGGTGCAGGGCGGCTTCGGCCAGGCACCGAAGTTCCCGCCCCACGCCGTCCTGCTGTTCCTGCTCGCCCGGGCGTCGGACGACGCCGCGGACCCCGATGAGCGCGCGCAGGCCTCGGCGATGGCCCGCCAGACCCTGCGCTCGATGGCCTCCGGCGGCATCCACGACCAGCTCGGCGGCGGCTTCTCGCGGTACGCGGTCGACGCTTCGTGGACGGTGCCGCACTTCGAGAAGATGCTCTACGACAACGCGCTCCTGGCCCGGGCCTACGTCCAGGGATGGCTGCTCTGGGGCGACGACGGGCTGCGGGAGGTCGCCGAGCGCACCCTGGCGTTCCTCGCGACCGAGCTGCGCGGACCGGAGGGCGGGTTCCTCGCCGCGCTGGACGCCGACTCCGAGGGCGTCGAGGGCCGGTTCTACGTCTGGACCCCCGAGGCGCTCCAGGAGGCCCTGCCGCAGGCGGAGGCCGACGCCGCCGCCCGCTGGTTCGGCGTCACGCCCGCGGGCAACTTCGACGAGGGCACCACGGTGCTCCAGGACGACGGGCCGGCCCCCGACGCCGCGGCCCGCGAGCGGATCCGTGCCGGGCTGCTCGCAGCCCGCTCCCAGCGCGTGCGGCCGGGGACGGACGACAAGCGCCTGGCGGGCTGGAACGGCCTGGCGATCCAGGCGTTCGCCGAGGCGGCCGCCGCCCTGGGGCGCGACGACCTGCTCGAGGTCGCCCGCGAGGCCGCGGCGTTCGTGCACCGCGAGCTCGTGGTCGACGGTCGCCTGCGCCGCACGTGGTCGCACCGCGCCGGCGGCGGCGCCGGCCCCCACCCCGCGGTGCTCGAGGACCACGCCTTCCTGCTCGAGGGGCTGCTGGCGCTCTACGAGGCCGGCGGCGACCCCGCGCATCTGGTGTGGGCGCGGGAGCTCGCCGCCGCGATCGAGGAGCGCTTCTCCGACCCCGACCGCGGTGGGTTCTTCTCCACCGCCCAGGACGCCGAGGCGCTGCTCGTCCGCCGCAAGGAGGTCGACGACGCCCCGATCCCCAGCGGCGGAGCGTCCGCCGCCCGCGGGCTCCTGCGCCTCGCGTCCCTGACCGGCGAGCACGCGCACGCGGCCGCCGCCGAGGGCTGGCTGCGGCTGGTCGCCCCCGCCGCGGAATCGCACCCGCAGGCCGTGGCCTACGCGCTCCTGGCCCTGGACGAGCACCACCGTCCCGGCCGCGAGGTGGCCGTCGTCGGCCCGGAGGACGAGCGAGAGGCCCTGCTGGCCGTCGTCCGCGAGCGGCTCCGCCCCGGCGTGGTGGTCGCCGCCGGCGACGGGCAGGACCCGGAGGACGACGCCGTCCCGCTCCTGCGCGGGCGCACGCCGGTCGACGGGCACGCCGCCGCGTACGTCTGCGAGGGGTTCTCGTGCCGCACGCCGGTGACCACCCCGGAGGAGCTGCGGGCGGCGCTGGGCGATCGCGGAGCGGTCATCTAGAGTCGGCGTCGCCCCGCGTCCCCGCGCGGCCCGTCCCCGGAGCGTCCCCCCGTGTCCCGTCCAGTCGTCGCCCGCCTCGCGGTCCCCGCCGTCCTCGCGGCGGCGCTCGCCGTCCCGACCGTCGCCTCCGCCGCGGTCACCGGCAGCGTCCTGCTCCCCTGCCACTCCAACAGCCCCCTGGGCTCCGCGGACGAGCCGATCGAGGTCGGCCTCTCCGGCGGCACCCCCGGCGCGGCGTTCCGGGTGCTCGCGAGCCTGCCCGGTCGGCGAGCGGGTGGCGTGGGCAGCACGACCGGCACCTTCGACGGGGACGGCGACGCGACCGCCCGGATCCTGCGGCTCGGCGGGCTCGGCCGCGCGGTCTCCGCCGGCCGTCCCGTCGCCCTGGCCGTGCAGGAGGGCGCCGGAGCGCCCGTGACCGTCGCGGAGACGCTCGTCACGAACTTCACGGTCGACGTGGCCACCCACCCCACGGGTCCGGGCGCCCGCCGACGCGTCCGGGTCTCCGGCACGCCGTTCGCCGAGCAGCGGGTCTCCGCGTTCCTCGTCCGCGCCTCCGGGGGTCCGGTCCTGCGCCGGACCCCGCTGGGCCGCGCCGACGCGTGCGGTTTCCTCCGCCGGACCGTCGCGGTCGCGCCCCGCAGCCTCGCGCCCGGGGCGTATCGCGTCTACGTCGGGACGGGCACGAAGCTCCGGCGCTCGCAGGCGATCTACGACCGGCTCCGTGTGCGCTGAACACCTGCGCCCTCACGAACTTCTCACGGGTGAGCCGCCTTTGCAGGACATAAGGTTGCCCTGCACACGGCGCCCCGGCGCCGGTCCCGTTCCCCCTCCCACACTGGAGCACCATGCCCCGCCCTTCCGCCCTCGCCGCGCTCCCCGCCGCCGCCGCCGTCCTCGGCCTGGCGGCCCTCCCGGCCGTCTCGTCCGCGGCGACCATCGTCCCCAGCGCGCCCTGCTACGCGACGCAGTTCGCCAACAGCAAGCTGTCGTACCAGCCGATGACCGGCACGATCACGGGCGGCACGCCCGGCGGCCGGTTCCAGATCTTCGGCGTCGACGGCAAGGCCGCCGGCCAGGTCGGCAACTTCGACGCGGCCGGCAACGCCCAGTACACGATCACGAGCTTCAGCAGCGCGGGCATCAACCCGAGCGCCGGTCGCACCATCGAGCTGCAGGTCCGCGAGTTCGGGGCCGGCGGCTCGCCGATCACCGGGTCGACGAAGGTCAAGGTCAGCACCGTCGCCATCGACGTCGCCAACCGCCCGTCGAGCCCCCGCAGCAAGCGCGTGTTCCGCGTCTCCAGCACCTCGTACGCGGGCCAGAAGCTCTACGCCTTCGTCGTCAAGGGCAAGAGCAGCCGCAAGGTGCTCAAGCGGATCTCGCTCGGCACGGCCAACGAGTGCGGCTACGTGCGCAAGAAGACCGTCACCGTGCCCTCGCGCTACCAGATCAACAAGAACTACTACATCTACGTCAACCCGGGCAAGAAGCTCGACAAGAGCAAGTCGCCCTCCATCTACCGCTTCTCGATCAGCCGCCGCTTCTTCTAGGCAGCGTGCAGTACCCGCCCGCCTCGGCGGACGGGGTCGGGACGACGAAGGGCCGGCGGATCCGCCGGCCCTTCGTCGTTCCGCATCACCCCCCGCGCGGTGCGGGCGGGCGCCGGATCAGAGGACGGGCAGGTACCGGTCGAGCTCCCACTGCGTGACCTGCACGCGGTAGTCCTCCCACTCCTCGCGCTTGATCTCCACGAAGCGGTCGAGGGTGTGCTCGCCCAGCGCCTTGAGGACCAGCTCGGACTCCGCGGCCAGCTCGACGGCCTCGCCGAGGGTCTCGGGCAGCTGCTCGATGCCCAGGCGACGGCGGTCGTCCGGGGACAGGTGGTAGAGGTTGCGCTCCATCGGCTCGGGCAGCTCGTAGCCCTTCTCGATGCCGTCCAGGCCGGCGTGGAGCAGCAGCGCGAACGTGAGGTACGGGTTGCAGCCCGGGTCCGGGCAGCGCAGCTCCATCCGCGTGGCCTGCTCGCTGCCCGGGTGGTAGTTGGGGACGCGGACCAGCGCGGAGCGGTTGCGGCGCGACCAGGCGACGTAGACCGGGGCCTCGTAGCCGGGCGCCAGGCGCTTGTAGGAGTTGACCCACTGCGCGTAGACGGCGGACATCTCGCGGGCGTGGCGCAGCTGGCCCGCGATGAACGCCTTGCCGACGTCGGACAGGTAGTACCGGTCGTTCGCGTCGTAGAACGCGTTCTTCCCGTCCTTGAAGAGGGACAGGTGCGTGTGCATGCCCGACCCGTTCTCGCCCGTCAGGGGCTTGGGCATGAAGGTCGCGTGCCAGCCGTGCTGCATCGCGATCTCCTTGACCGTCAACCGGTAGGTCATGCAGTCGTCGGCCATCTTCAGGGCGTCGGAGTACCGGATGTCGATCTCGTGCTGCGAGGGGCCGCCCTCGTGGTGGCTGTACTCCACCTTCATGCCGAGCGCCTCGAGCGCCAGCGCCGTCTCGCGACGGACGTCGGAGCCGGCGTCCAGCGCGGTCAGGTCGAAGTAGCCGCCCTCGTCGAGGACCTCGGGCTCGCGCGAGCTCTTGAAGAGGTAGTACTCGAGCTCCGGGCCGACGTTGAAGGCGTCGAAGCCCATCCCCTCCATGCGCTTGATCGCGCGCTTGAGGATGTACCGCGGGTCACCCTCGTAGGGGGTGCCCTCGGGCGTCCGGACGTCGCAGAAGATGCGCGCGACGCCCTCGTCCTTGGGGGACCACGGCAACAGGGCGAACGTCGACGGGTCTGGCATGGCGATCATGTCCGACTCCTCAACCGCGTTGAAGCCGGTGATCGAGGAGCCGTCGAAGCCCATCCCGCCCTCGAACGCGTCGTCCAGGTCGGAGGCGTTGACCGAGAACGACTTGAGTCGACCGAGGATGTCGGTGAACCACATCCGGACGAAGCGGATGTCGTGCTCCGCCACAAGGCGCTTGATGTCCTCGGGGGTGCGCGGGGTCTCGGGCACGGTGTCGTTCGCTCCTGTGGTGTCGGCGTCCGGGGCGGACCAGAGCGCGTCGGCCTGCGCTCGCCGAGGGGGAAGGCTAGCCGAGCGGGTGGTCGTCGGCGGGTGCGCCGCTCGAGGCCCCGACGGGCGCGGCGCCGCCGCAGTCCATCCAGCGGTTCCCCCAGCGCTCCAGCGCCCGGACGACCGTGTCGAGGTCCCGGCCCTTGTCGGTCAGCGCGTACGCCACCCGCACCGGAGGACCCGGATGGACCTCGCGCAGCACCAGCTGCTCGACCTCGAGCTCGCGGAGGCGCTGGGAGAGGACGCGGTCCGACAGTCCGGGGACCGCGGAACGCAGCTCGGAGAACCGCAGCGGGTCGTCCTCGGCGAGGAGGACGGCGACGATCGCACCGGTCCACCGGCGGCCGATCAGCTCGACCGCCCGGTGGTACTGCGGGCAGCAGCCCCCGGTGCCGTCCCCGGGGATCACGCGGCTCGGAGCTCGCGCGATTCCTCCGTCGAACCGTCGACGGGCACGTCGCCGGCGATGTTCACGAGCGCCGAGAAGACCTCGACGGACGCGAAGGCGATCGACTCCAGCAGCTCCTCCTCGGTCCAGCCGAGCTCGAGGGCCTCCTCCTGCAGGGCGGCCGGCGGCTGGCTGCGCTTGCGCAGCAGGTGACCGACGTAGCGCAGCAGGACGTCCTGCTTCTCGTCCGCCGACGCGAAGTTGCGGGCGAGCTTGACCTCGTCGATGCCCACACCGTTGCGACGGGCGAGCCGCTGGTGCATCTTCACGCCCGGGGTCGAGCGGAAGTGCTCGGCGACGGCGAGCGACAGACGCTCCTTCGTCGGCACGTCGAGGATGCCGTGACGCAGCTCGCCGGCGAACCGGGCGTAGCCGCGCAGCGCGGCGGGGGACCCGGCGAGCACGCCGACGAGGTTGGGCAGCTGGCCGGCGGAGGCGAGGGCCCCCTTGATCACCGGCAGCGACCCCTCGGGCGCGGAGAGGTCGTCGTGGATGGTGAAGCGGCTCATGGCAGTGGGCATGACGGACCTTCCGGGGATTTCACTGGTGCTTCACAAGATGAAGCGACTAACAAGATGTAAGTGTACTCGCCCGGCGGCGGATCGCAAGACCCCTGTCGGACGCGGTGCGGGATCGTCGTTCCGGTCCTCCGCCCGGCAGTCCGATACCCGCTCGGCCGTCGAGGCATCCCGCCCGTCGGCCGGTCCACGGGGAGCTCGCGGGGTGCGGCGGCCGGTTGGCGCGTCGGCGCTCCGTGGGCGTCACCCGGCGGGCTCGATGGGGCGCTCGCAGGGCTCGCCCGTGCGCGCGGGTGTGCCCACTCGCGCATACGGAGTTTCCGACCGGCCGAGAGGGGAACGTGCAGGCGATGAGCTCGTCGCTGACACGGAAGAAATCGGTCGCTGCGTCGATCGCCGACACGGAGGACCCAGAACACGGGCTGAAGAAGGAGATGGGGGCGACGCAGCTCACCATCTTCGGCGTCGGCGTCATCGTCGGCACCGGCATCTTCGTCCTGACCGGGGTCGCCGCGGCCGAGAAGGCCGGGCCCGCCGCGCCGCTGTCGTTCATCGTCGCCGCGATCGCCTGCGGGCTCGCGGCCCTCTGCTACGCCGAGTTCGCCTCGGCGGTCCCGGTGGCCGGCTCCGCCTACACGTTCTCCTACACGTCGCTCGGCGAGATCTTCGCCTGGATCATCGGCTGGGACCTGATCCTCGAGTTCGCGTTCGGTGCGGCCACCGTCGCCAAGGGGTGGTCCGGCTACTTCGACCGGCTCATGGACGACGTGGGGATCAACCTGCCGTCGTCGATCGCCGGCCAGGAGGCCGCGTTCAACGTGCCGGCGGTCATCATCGTCGGCATCGTGGCGTCGATCCTGATCGTCGGCATCCGCGAGAGCTCGCGGGTGAACATGGCGGTCGTGGCGATCAAGCTCACCGTGATCCTGCTGGTGATCGGCCTGGGCCTCTTCTACGTCAAGTCCGGCAACTGGACGCCGTTCATCCCCGACTCCCAGCCGGGCACCGCCGCCACGGGCCTCGACGAGAAGCCGCTGATCCAGGAGATCCTCGGGCAACCGACGAGCGCCTTCGGCGTGCCGGGCATCTTCTTCGGCGCGTCGCTCGTGTTCTTCGCCTTCATCGGCTTCGACATCGTCGCGACCGCGGCGGAGGAGACGAAGAACCCGCAGCGCGACCTGCCGATCGGCATCTTCGCCTCGCTGATCATCTGCACGATCCTCTACGTGCTCGTCAGCCTCGTCGTCACGGGGATGGTCCCGTACAAGGAGCTGGGCTCGGCGGAGGCGGTGGGGGCACCGCTCGCGTACGCCTTCTCCGCCAACGGCGTCGGCTGGGCGTCGACCGTCATCTCGATCGGCGCCCTCGCCGGTCTGACCTCGACGGTCCTCATCCTCATGTACGGCCAGTCGCGCGTGTTCTTCGCGATGGGCCGGGACGGCCTGCTGCCGCCCTGGCTGTCGAAGGTCCACCCGACCTACAAGACCCCCTACCGGATCACGATCATCACGGCCGTCGCGGTGGCCCTCCTGGCCGCGTTCCTGCCGCTGAAGGTCCTGGGCGAGGCGACGAACATCGGCACCCTGTTCGCCTTCGTCCTGGTCGCGATCGCCGTGCCGGTCCTGCGCCGGTCCCAGCCGGACCTGCCGCGGCCGTTCCGCACGCCGCTCGTGCCGCTGGTGCCGATCCTCGCCGTGCTCGCGTGCCTGTGGCTGATGCTGAACCTGCCGGTCGGCACGTGGCTGCGGCTCATCGTCTGGATGGCGATCGGCTTCGTCGTCTACTTCACCTACGCGCGCAAGCACAGCCGCCTGGCGCGCCCCGAGGCGGAGCAGCACGAACCGGCCCGCTGACGCGGGTCGGGCGGGGGCGCGTCGGACGGGCCCGGCGCGCGCCCGTCGGAGTCGGCGCGTCGGTCGAGGTCCGCGTCACGTCGGTCGAGGTCGGCGCCACGTCGGTCGTCGCCGTCGCACCGGTCGAGGTCGGCGCGTCGGTCCGTGGCCGGTGCGCCTGTCCGTGGCCGGTGCGCCGTTCGAGGTCGTCGCGCGGCGACGGCCCCGCGGCCGGCACGCCGCGAGA
Organism: Patulibacter sp.; assembly: GCF_030655195.1. Classification (GTDB taxonomy): domain Bacteria; phylum Actinomycetota; class Thermoleophilia; order Solirubrobacterales; family Solirubrobacteraceae; genus Patulibacter. The sequence continues at coordinate 9,000 of NZ_JAURWA010000004.1, forward strand.
GCCGGCACGGACTGCCGGACCGCCGAGGGGCCGCGGCGACTAGCGCGGCGGCGCCACGTGGTGCACGACCACGGCGGCGTCGGAGTTGCTCACCGCGGCGAGCACGAGGAAGAGGCCCAGCAGCGCCGCGTAGAGCAGCAGCTTCTCGGGGCGGGCCAGGATGCCGTTGGCGCGGCGGCGACGGACGGGGGGACGGGCGCCGGGGCGGCGGGCCACGCCGGAGCCGGGACGGTCGGCCGACCGCTGCGGGCCGGGCTGCCGCGACCGTTCGCGCGCCCGACGGTGGCTGTCGCGCTCGCGGTCCCGCTCGCGCTCGGACGGAGCGAACGGCGACTCGTCGACCCAGCCGAACTCCTCGGGCTCGGGACGACGCTGCCGGGCGCGCCGCTCCTGGGCGGAGGCCCGGGCGGCCGCGGCGCGGCGGCGACGGGCAGCCCCGGCGGAGTACTCGTCCTCGGTGCGCGACGCGCCGTCGGCGGAGGGCCGCCGTCGCGGGTCGCGATGACGGTACTCCTGAGCGTCTGCCCACCAGGGCTGGTCGCGATCGATCGGCATGGTGCATCGCGCCGTTGCGGTGCCTCACCCGGTCGAGGCGACCCGAAGGCCTGTCCTCTCCCCGGTCAGGGGTCCCGCGCTCCCGGTCGTCGGCGGCATGACGTACCACCGGGAATCAGCGTCGGCTCGCAGGATAGCAGCGCTCTTCGCCCCCGCAAGGGTGTCTGCGCGCACAGACTGCTGCAAGATTGTTCCCAGGAGCGGGGAATTCTCGAGGGGAGGCCCGGATCGGGCATCTGTCGGCGCGCTACGGCGGGCGGCTTCGCGGCCCGGGGCCGCCGGACGATCCGCGCGGCTCACCGCCGTCGCCCCTGGCCGAAGTTCATCGCCGACGGCGCGACCTCGCGGAAGCCGCCCCCGGCCCCGGACCCCTCGCCGGGCGGGCCACCCGGCCGCCCGCCCCGGCCGCCGCCGAACCGCGGGTCCGCGACCACCACGCCGCCGCCGACGGCGATCCTGCCCTTCTCCAGCTCGGCCTGCTGGCCGCGCCAGCTCTCGAGCTCCTTGGGGGTGAGCCGGTGCAGACGGGAGACCTCGCTCGCCGCCTGGCGGCGGGCCTCGGGCACCACGTCGTCGAGCGCGCGGAGCCGGCGCACCAGCACGTTGATCTGGCCCCCGGACGCGGGGTGGCGCTCCAGCCGGCCCTCGCCGACGACCAGTGGCTCGGTCCGGACCACCAGCCGGTCCCGCGCGTAGACCGCCGCCGGGATGACGAGGTTGACCGTGCCGAGCTCGTCCTCCAGCAGGAGGAAGACGACGCCCTTGGCGCTGCCGGGCCGCTGCCGGGCGAGCACGAGCCCGCCGACGCTGACCGCGCTGCCGTGCCGGAGCCGCCGAAGGTCGGCGCTCGTCGCCATCCGCCGGTCGGCGAGGCGGTCCCGCAGCAGCCCGAGCGGGTGGATCCCGGTGGTCAGCGCGGTGGTCTCGTAGTCCGCGATCAGGCGGTCCCACGACGACATCGCGGCGAGGTCCGGCTGCTCGGGGGCCTCGAGCCCGAGGGCCAGCTGGGTGCCGGCGGCCACCCGCCGGCCCGGCGCGACGGCGCCGACGCGCCACAGCGCGGCCCGTCGCGCCCGGGACTCCCCCACGCCGTCGTCGATCGCCAGGCCGTCGCAGGCCCCCGACCACGCCAGGCGCTCCAGCGACGGCAGCCCGCCGCCGAGCCGGCCGACCATGTCGGTCAGCGACGCCCACGACCCGTTCGCGTCGCGCTCGGCCACGAGCTGCCCGACGTCCTCCGCCCGCACCCCGCGGACGTACCCCAGGCCGATCCGGACCCCGCCGTCGTCCTCGACCGTGCAGTGGTCGCGGCTGATCCGCACGTCGGGCGGCCGGACGGTGATCCCACGACGCTGGGCGTCGTGGACCAGGGCGTCGGGCGGGTAGAACCCCATGGGCTGCTCGTCGAGCAGGGAGCAGAGGAACTCCTCGCCGTAGTGCACCCGCAGCCAGGTCGACTGGTAGGCGAGCAGGCCGAAGGCGGCGCCGTGGGCCTTGGGGAAGCCGAAGCCGGAGAACCCCCGAACCATGTCCCAGACCTGGCGGGCCAGCTCCTCCGAGACGTTGCCGTGCGTGTCCTGGGCGCCCTTCACGAACGCCTCGAAGTGCGCCTCGAGCGCCTCCTTCGAGCGCTTGCGGCTCATCGCCCGCCGCAGCCCCTCCGCCTGGCCGGCCGTGAAGCCGGCGAACGCCATCGAGACGTCGATGACCTGGTCCTGGAAGATGATCGTCCCGAGGGTCTGCCCCAGCGGCTCCTCGAGCGACGGGTGCAGGTACGGGATCCGGTAGGACGGGTCGACCAGCCGGCGCTGCCGGCGCTCGATGTACGGGTTGACCGCACCGCCCTGGATCGGGCCCGGGCGGACGATCGCCACCTGGATCGTCAGGTCCTCCAGGTTCTCGGGCTGCGTGCGCAGCAGCGAGCCCATCTGCGCGCGGCTCTCGATCTGGAAGACGCCGGTGGTGTCCGCCGCCTTGATCGTGTCGTACGTGGGCTTGTCGTCCAACGGGATGCGCGACAGGTCGATCTGCTCCCCGCGGCGGTCCGAGATCAGCTCGACGCAGCGCTCGACGCTGGAGAGCATCCCCAGGCCGAGCAGGTCGATCTTGAGGAAGCCGGCGTCGGAGCAGGAGTCCTTGTCCCACATGACCATCTGCCGGCCGGCCATCGCCGCGGGGACGACGGGGCAGCAGTCCACGAGCGGCCGGGTCGCCACGACCATCCCGCCCGAGTGCTGCGAGAGGTGGCGCGGCAGGCCGTGGGCGAGGCTGGAGAGCTTGGCGAGCCACTCCCAGCGGTTGCGCGGCGGGCGGTCGAGGTCGGGCGGCAGCCCGGCGGGCATGTCCCGCGTGTCCAGGACTCCCCCACCCGGGACGCCCCACGGGTCCTGCAGCGTCCGGCCCGCCGCGTCGCCCGGGAACCCGGGGTGCCCGGGCGCACCACGGCCCCCGAGCGGTCCGCCGGCCACGTAGGCGGGGTGCCAGCCCGGGGGCATCCCCGCGACGAGTCCCTCCGTGGTCTCGAACGACACGCCGCCGTCGCCGACCTCCCACTGCCGGGCGCGCTCCTCGCGCCTGGACGGGTGCCCGGGATCGCCGGGGTGCGTCGAGGGATAGGGCCCTGCCAGCCCCGCCGCGGCCCCGTACGGCGCGCCGTCCTCCCCCACGTGCGCGCCCTCCGTGCCCAGCGCCATCGCGATGTCGCCCGCCACGCCGTGCCCGGACCAGCCCTCCGACGCCCGTGCGACCCGCTCGAGCTCGGCCGCCGGCAGGCCCAGGGCCGCCCCGATCTCGCGGATGGCGCCGCGGGCGCGGTAGGTCGGGAACGCGGCGACGAGCGCCGCGCGCTCGTTGCCGAAGCGCTCGTGCACCCGCGGGATCAGCCGGGACCGGATGTCCCGGGGGAAGTCGAGGTCGATGTCGGGGACGCCCGAGACGTCGTCGTTGAGGAAGCGGCCCAGCGAGAGCCCCGACTCGATCGGGTCCACGTGCGAGAGGCCCGTGAGGTAGCAGACGATGGACGAGACGGACGACCCGCGACCGCGCCCCGGGGGCAGCACCGCGCGCGCGGCGGACGGACCGCGGACCTCGACCGCGACCTCGCGCGCGAGCTCGAGGATCTCGTGGTGGAGCACGAAGAACCCGGGCAGGTCGAGCCGGCCGATCAGCGCGAGCTCCTCCTCCAGGCGCGCGCGGGCGACGCGCCGGTGGCGGTGGCCCGCGGGGAAGCGCTCGGCGAAGGCCACGTCGCAGACCCCCGCGAGGGTGCGCCCGGCCTCGAGGTCCTCCGCCCCGGGGTAGCTGTAGCCGAGCTGCTTGGTGAGGTCGAACTCCAGGCGCTCGGCCAGGCGCACCGTCTCGGCCACCGCCGCGGGGTGGTCCTCCAGCCGCGCGACCATCGCCCGCGGCGTGGACAGCACGTGGCTGTGGTTGCCGCGGCGGGCGGGCTCGGACGCGTCGAGCGTCGTGTGCCGCCGGATCGCGACCAGGGTGTCCTGCAGGAGCGCCCGCTCCTTCGAGTGCGCGTGGACGTTGCCCGTCGCCACGCAGCGCAGCCCGAGCCGGCCGGCCAGCCGCTCGCGCCGGCGCCCCTGCTCGCGATCGCCCCGCAGGTAGCGGCGCTGCAGCTCCACGTAGAGGTCCTCGGGCCCGAAGGCGTCCATCAGCACCCGCAGCGTCGGCTCCTCCTCGACCCCGTGGTCGGCGCAGCCGCTGAGGCAGATCAGGCCCTCGTGCAGGTCGCAGACGTCGGCGATCGTCACCCACGGGGCGGTGCGGACCCGCCGCGGGTGGTCGCGCGTGTGCTGGTGGGCCCGCGTCAGCAGCCGGCAGAGGTTGGCCCAGCCCCGCCCGTTGCGGACCAGCAGCGTCAGGTGCCGGCGGGTCGCCGGATCGGGCTCCATGTCCGCCGGCGGGAGCGGCGGGCCCGACGGGTCGACCCGGACCGTGACCTCGGCCCCGTGGAGCGCCCGGAGCCCCGCCGCCGCCGCGGCGTGGGCGAACTCCATCGCCCCCGAGACGCCGTCGTGGTCGGTCAGCGCCAGGGCGTGATGACCCTGGCGCGCGGCCGCGAGGACGAGCTCCTCCGGCAGCGACGCGCCGTCGAGGAACGAGTAGGCCGAGTGGCAGTGCAGCTCGACGTAGGGGGCGCTGGACACGAACACATGTTCGCATCGACGGCGGACGTCAGGGCACCCTGCGAGAACCCCCTGCAAACGCCCGGATCGCCCGCGCCACGGGCCGATCCGGCCCGCCTCGCACGACCTCACCGCGCGGCCACGCAGTCCGTCCGGTCCTCCCACAGGCCGCCGGGCGGCCACGTCCGGGCGTCGACCAGCCGCTCGGAGCTGTGCGAGTCCCGATCGCGGAACCCGAGCCGGAACCCGAGGCCGATCTCGACGTCGGGACCGTCCTCCTCGCGCGCCACCCGGTACTCGCGCTGATCGACCCAGCCCTCGTCGGCCGCCCACCGGCCCAGGCGCCCGGCCGCCGCCCGGGTGCCGTCGGCGTCGCCGTGCGCCAGCGCGTGCAGCACGCCGCCGAGGCCCTGGGCGATCTCGGGGCGGGTCAGGTCGACCCGCAGCTGGACGTCGCGCCTGCGAGTCCCGTCGCGGGTGGTCAGGCTGCCGACGAGGCGCAGCTCGCGCGGTCGCAGGTCCCCGTCGGTGATCAGCGTCGCCGACGGCTCGAGCTCGACCGCCCCGCCGAGCCGCAGACCCAGGGGACCGGCCAGGTCCCCGGCCGCCGCCCGCGAGACCGCCAGGCTGATCGTGGTGCGGCCCGTCCGGCGGTCGCGCGTGCCCTCGCCCTCCAGGCCCTGCAGCACCCGGGCGGAGGCCTCGAGGCCGGCGGGACCGGAGGCCTCCGCCGAGCCCCCCGCGGTCGCGCGCAGCCGGACCCGGTCCACGTCGGGCGCCCGGACCGGCTCCCCCGCGCCCCAGCGGCGGAGGAACGCCTCGGCCGCGGCCCGGTCGGGGAACTCCCACGAGCGCCCCCATCCGCCGCGCAGCCGGCCCTCGACGCCTGCGGTCGCCGAGAACGGCCCGTCGTCGTCGCCGGAGCCCGACCGGCCGATGCCGAACCGCAGGCCGACGGACGAGCCGACGCCGCCCTCGAGGTCGTCGTAGGCCGTGACCAGCACGGAGTCGTCCGAGCGCCGCTCGATCGCCAGGCTGCGGTCCTTGCCCAGCCGCCAGATGCCGAGGCTCAGGCCCTTCGAGGTCGCGTCCTCGTCGAGCGCCACGGCACACGGCGGCTGCACGTGGAACGGGGCGCAGCCGTCGCCGCCGGCGACGCAGATCGCCCGCCGGATGCCGGAGTGGACCGCGTTGACGACCCCGGCCGCGCCCAGCCCGGAGGCGACGGCCACCGCGCCGGTGAGGACGACCAGGACCAGCGCGACGAGCGCCGCGTGCTCGACGCTCGCCTGACCGGCGTCCCCGCGATGGCTCGACGGCGTGCGCGACATGGGACGAGCGTCGCCGCCCGCCCCGCGTCGGGACCAGCGCCGATCCGTGCCGATCGGGTGCCGGGACCGCCACGCCTCGCACCCCGCTCAGCGCGAGCGCCACCACCGCCCGTCGACGAGGTCGCGGTGCACGACCACCGCCCGGCCCCGGGCCGTCACGACCTCCCACATCCGGCGGCGCATCGGCCGGTCCGTCCACCAGCGGTCCTCGAGCAGCCAGGTCTCCACGACGCCGTCGACCGCCTCGCCGTCGACCGTCAGCGGACGGCCGTCCTCGGGGGATGCACGGACGACCGCGGGCCGCGGCTCGCCCAGCCGGCGGATCGCGCCGGGCGCACCAGGGGGTCGTCGGGGGCCGCCGGAGGACACGAACGCATGTTCGCACGCGGCGCGGCGGCGCACGCCCGCGACCACGGCGCGATTCACGTGACCTTCACCCCGTGATTACATCGGGACCTCATGGCGCGCCTGACGAAGCTCTTCACGGGCCGCGACACGCGGTACTTCGAGCTGTTCGAGGAGTCGTCGCGGAACGCGGTCAAGGCCGCGGAGCTCCTCTCCCACTTCCTCCACGAGCTCCCGGACGCCCCGGAGGTCGCACGCGAGATCAACGCGGTCGAGAGCGACACCGACCGGATCACGCACGACATCATCAGCCACCTCAACCAGACGTTCGTCACGCCGATCGAGCGCGAGGACATTCTGGAGCTGGCCTCGGCGCAGGACGACATCGTCGACCTGATCGACGAGACCGCCGACCTCATCCTGCTCTACAAGGTCGAGGCGCCGATGGAGCAGGCCCACGGGCTCTGCGCGATCCTCCTCGACGCGACGAAGGCGCTCGAGTCGGCGATGCCGCGCCTGCGGGACTTCGGCGACATCCGGCACTACACCGTCGAGGTCAACCGGCTGGAGAACGACGGCGACCGCCTCTCGCGCGCCGCCATCGCCGGGCTGTTCGACGGGGGGATCGACCCGATGGTCGTGATCCGCTGGAAGGACATCTTCGAGCGGCTCGAGGACGGGATCGACTCGTGCGAGCGGGTGGCGAACATCCTCGAGGGCATCGTCATCAAGAACCGATAGCCCGATGAACCTGATGCGGGCCCCGACCGCCGCCTCGCGGACATCCACCGCGTCCCGACCCGCCGGGGCGGCGCCCACCCGCACGTCCGCTCCCCCCGGCTGAACCATGTCCGCCGACATCCTCCTCGTCATCGTCGTCGTCACGGCGCTGGCGTTCGACTTCACCAACGGCTTCCACGACACCGCCAACGTCGTCGCGACGTCGATCTCGACCCGTGCGCTGCCGGCCAAGCTCGCGATCCTGATCGCCGCGATCCTGAACTTCGTCGGCGCGTTCCTGTCCCTCGAGGTGGCGGCCACCATCGCCTCGGGCATCGTCGACTCGGGGGAGATCACGCTGCAGATCGTGTTCGCCGGCCTCGTCGGCGCGATCTTCTGGAACATGCTCACGTGGTGGCTGGGCCTGCCGTCGAGCTCGTCGCACGCCCTGATCGGCGGCGTCGTCGGCGCCATGCTGATCGCCAACGGCCCCGACGCCATCATCGGCGAGGGCCTGCTGGGCAAGGTCATCATCCCGGCCGTCGCCGCCCCGGTACTCGCCTTCGGGGTGGCCGGCATCGCGATCCTCTTCATCTACCGGATCGTCGGACGACAGCGACCGGGTCCGGTCACGCGCGGCTTCCGCCTGGGCCAGATCGCGTCGGGCTCCCTGCTGGCGCTCGCCCACGGCACCAACGACGCGCAGAAGACGATGGGCATCATCACCCTCGCGCTCGTCGCGCACGGGTCGATCGGCGGGACGGACCCGCAGGTGCCGCTCTGGGTGGTCATCTCGTCGGCCTCCGCGATCGCGCTGGGGACGTACTCCGGCGGCTGGCGGATCATCCGCACGATGGGCTCGAAGATCATCAAGATGGACGCCGCGCAGGGCTTCGCGGCGCAGGGCTCCGGTGCCGCGGTGATCCTCGCCGCCACCCACGTCGGCTTCCCGCTCTCGACCACGCACGTGATCTCCGGCGGTGTCGTCGGAGCCGGGGCGGCCAAGCGGCTCTCGGCCGTCAAGTGGGGCGTGGCCGGCAACATGGCCATCGCCTGGGTGCTGACGATCCCGGCGGCCGGGCTGACGGGCGGCCTGGCGTTCGAGATCTCCGACCTCGCCGGCGGCGGGACCCGAGGACCGATCGTGGTCCTCGTCCTGATCGCCGTCCTCGTCGCCGCGTTCCTGCGGTCGCGACGCGTGCGGACCCCGCCCCCGCTGGCCGAGGGCGCGGCATGAGCGGCGCGCCCGTCCCGCTGGCCCTCAGCGTCTGGGGCGAGCTGCTCGAGGTCATCGTCGTCGGCGCGGTCGCCGGGATCGGCCTGGCGATCGCCTTCGCGTTCCTCGTGCGCGGCGCCGCGCAGAGCAGCGCCATCCGCCACGGCGAGCGGGAGGGCAGCCTGGTGCTGAACCTGGCGCTCGTGGCCCTCACCAGCGCGATCTGCATCGGTGCGGTGGTGTTCGCGGTCTACGAGATGGTCAGCGGCTGAGGCCGGACCGCCACCCCTACGCCTCGAACGGCGTGAGCGCCATCTGCCGCTCCGCGACCCGCGAGTCCGGGTCGATCCCCACCACGCGCAGCGCGCCCTCGGGCCCGGCGACCTCGCGCACCTGACGGACGGCCTCCTGCAGCCGCGCACGCCGGATCGCGCCGTCCTCCTCGAGCAGCGGCCGGTCCGCGGGGACCGGGACGCCGAAGCCATCGACCCGCAGCGCGAGGCGCTCGGCTGGCGCGGGCAGCAGCGCCAGGCGGGCCCCGAGCGCCAGGCGGATCCGCCCGGCGTCGCTCATCGCCTCGCGCAGGACGACGCGCTCCTGCCACGTGCCGCGCTCGACGAGCGACGCCTGCAGCAGCAACGACCGGACCGGCCGGTGCCGTCGCCCGGGGTCGGCGAGGACCCGGTCGATCAGCAGGCCCAGGGCGTGGCCGAGCTGCTCACCCGACGCGGCCTCGGGCAGCAGCAGGTCGGCCTCGATGCGGGTGGTGGGGTCGCGCGGACGCAGCGGGGCCTCGTGACCCTGCAGCAGCGCGTGGGCGTCGAGCCCGAGGCGGCCGAAGCGCGCCCCGACCGTGCCCGGCGGCAGCGCCCGCAGCTCGCCGAGCGTGGCGATCCCCAGGCGCTCGAGGGTCGGGACCAGTCGCTCGAAGCCGGGGCGCTGCGCCAGCGCGCCGACCGGCTCGCCCGCCAGGACCCCCAGGTCGACCGGCTCGCCGGACGGCGGCGTGGCGATCACCACCGGCCGACGCACCCGGGCGCGGCCGGCAGCGGCCCGCGAGAGGAAGCGCGTGGGCGCCGCGCCGATCCGCACCGGCATCCGCAGGGCACCGCGCACGGCGGCGACGGTGCCGTCGAGCGAGCCGCCGTGCAGGCGCCGGACGCTCGAGGCCAGGAACCAGGCCGTCCCGACCTCGGCGTCCAGCGCGACGGAGGCCCCGCCGCGGGAGGAGACCTCGCGCGCGGCGACGTCCTGCGCGGTCTCCACCGCCGCACCGATCCCCTCGAGCCGGCCGACGAGCTCGTCCCAGCGGGCCTGGACGGCGACCGGGTCCGGGGGCAGCAGGCGCAGGGCCGGGCAGCGGGCCAGCGCCTCGCCCAGCGGCAGCCCGCGGCGGACGCCCGCGGCCTCGGCCGCGGGTGAGACCTCGCCCACCACGGCGGAGCGTCCCGGCTCGGGGGCCAGGGCCACGGGCTGGGCGAGCAGCTCGCCGCGCCCGTCCGCGGCGACCACGAGCGGGAACCGCGGCAGGTGGACGCAGATCACCGACGACACGAACGCATGTTCGCACGGGCCGCGGACGGCGACGCCCCCTCGATAGGCTGGCCGGGTGGATCCGACGCCCCCTCCCGCCGGACCGCCGTCCGGCCCCGCCGAGACCTCCCTGCACACGCCGGGGAACGACGCCACAGCCGGCCGCCGGGCGGCCCCGGGCCGTCGCACGATCCTCATGGACTTCGACGGGGTGATCGTGCGCGAGGACTCGCTCGGGGCGTTCCTCCGCCACCACCTCGTCCGCACGCCGTGGCGCGTCCCGGGGTTCCTCGCCGCGACCTCAGCGCTCGTCCCGATGATCGGCGTCCCCGCGACCCGCTCCCGCGGTCTGAAGCTCCTCCTGCGCGCGGGGTTCGCCGGCCTGTCGCTGGACCGCTACCGCGAGCGGGCCGCCGCGTTCGGCACCGCCCTGGCCGCCCAGCCCGGGGCGCTGCTGCGGCCCGGGGTCGACGCCGCCCTCGCGCACCTGGCCGACGGCGACCGGGTCGTCGTGGTCACGGGCAGCGAGGAGACGCTGGCCCGCGCGGTGCTGGACGCCGCCGGCCTGCAGGACGCCGAGCTGATCGGCTCGCAGATCGGCAGCACCCCGCTGGGCCTGGCGTTCCGCGTCCACGCCTACGGGCCGGCGAAGGTCGTCGAGCTGCGCGAGCGCGGGATCGAGCCGCCGTGGGACGTCGCCTACAGCGACTCGGCCGCGGACCTGCCGATGCTGCGCGGCTCGCGCTCGGCGGTCCTCGTCAACGTCGGCGTCCGGTCCGGGGCGCGCGTGCGCTCGGCGCTCCCGGGCCGCGTCACCGACGTCGTCTGGCGCTGAGCCTCCAGGGCGGACCGCCCCTCCCGTCCTGGACGCGCGGCGGGCCGCCCGTCGCGATGCGCGGCGGGTCAGCGCCGGAAGAGGTCGCCCATCCGCACCGCGAGCGCCAGGTCGCCCTCGAGGTCCAGCCGCCCGTCCAGCAGCGCGTCCCCGGCGTCCAGGCGCCCGGCGACGAGACGCAGCAGGTCGTCCGGGGTCGTCCGCAGGACCAGCGTCGGCGCGCTCGACGGCCCGCGCCGCGCCGTCGCACGCAGCGGTCCGGCCGAGACCGTCCAGGCCCGTCGGGTGCCCCGCGGGCCCTCGAGGTCGAACTGCAGGTCGCCGCGCAGCTCCCCCGCCCGGGCCGCGGCGCCGAGCGACCGCGCCATGCCCCGGAAGATGACGAGCATCGCGGCCTCGCTGGCCACCGTGCGACGGACCACGGCCGGGGAGCCGCGCTCGAGGACCGCCTCCAGCGCCGCCCCGCCCTTCCGCCCCGCGGCCGCGCGCAGGCGCTCCGGCGACCGCGGACGGGTCCCGGCCACCCCGGGGCCGGCCGACCGCCGGTCGGTCCCCCGCCCGTCCTCGTCGGGCCCCCCGTCCGCGTCCCCGGCCGCGACGGCCCCGGAGACGCTGCCCATCCCGATCGCGGGCGCCGGCGCGTCGTCGAGCGGCCCGTCCTCACGGGGCAGGATCACGGTCTCGCGCGCGGCCGGTGCGGGCCGCCGGCGCCGCAGCGCGGCCTCCAGCGCGGGGTCCTCGCCCTCGACGACGTCGTCGTCCTCGTCGTCCGCCAGCCGCGGCAGGACCTCGCGGCCCAGGAGGACCAGCGAGCGCTCCAGCGCGTCGGCGTCGACGAGCCCCAGCGGCGGCACGAGCACGATCTCCTCGACCCCCGCGTCCCGGTAGCGCGCCAGCAGCTCCACGACCTGCTCGGGGGTGCCGACCGCGCCGCGCACGCTGCCGCCGACCCGCGCGGAGAGCGGCCCGTCGGGCGACGCCAGGACCGGGGCGGGGTCGTGGCCGGTGGTCGCCCGCAGCCGCTCGAACTCCTCGGACACCCGCGTGCGACCGGGCCGGTGGGCGCCGAAGCGCTCGTGGTGGTCGCGCAGGTGCAGGTGCAGGTGGACCGCGTCCAGGCCCTCCCGCAGCGCGGTCGACGGGTCCTCCGCGACGTGGACCGGCAGCGCGAGGGCGACCCCCGTCTCGATCGCGGCGCCCAGCGGTCGGCAGCGGGCGCCGTGCTGCACCGCGCGGTGCTCGGCGGCCCACTCCGCGGCCTCCTCGGGCTCCAGCATCGTGCGGACGAACGCGCCCAGCCCGCCCTCCGCGGCCAGCCGGACGTCGGCCGGGCGGTCGCAGGCGCGCCACAGACCGGGGTGCGGACGGGTCTGCGGGCGCGGGACGAGCTGCCGGACCGGCAGGCCGTCCGGGTCGTCCTCGCCGAGGAACGGCGCCTCGGCCAGCAGCCGGGCGACGCGCTCGATCAGGCGATCGGCCTGCTCCTGGGCGTCGGCGCGGGCGATGCCGAACGCCCCGAGCTCGATCGCGGAGCGCGGGTCGGCGAAGGCGACCGCCGCCCGCCCGCCGGAGAGCGCGTCGAGCGCGGCCACGGACGCGGCGAGCCGGACGGGGTGCTGGACCGCCGGGTGGGCGAGGAGCGGCCCGAGGCCCAGGCCGAGCCTGCGGGTGCGGGTGGCGATCGCCCCGAGGGCGACCTCGGGCGGGCCGGCGTGGTGTCGCTCCTCCTGCAGGTGGTGCTCGGGCACCCAGACGCGGTGGAAGCCCAGCGCCTCCGCCCGGACGGCCGCATCGACGAGGGCACGGATGCGCCGCCCGTCGCCGGTGGGGGTCCAGGGCCGCGGGTGCGGCGCCTCGAGCAGGAGCGCGAACCGCATCCGGCGCGACGCTAGCCCGTCGCCGGCGTCCGGACGTGTTCGTCCGGTGACCGCGGATCGCGGCGGCGCGCCACGCGGCCGGCGAACTCCGTCGACGCGGCCTCCACCAGCTCGAGCATCGCGTCGACCGCGGGGGACCGCCACGCCCGGCCGTCGACCGCCGCGACGACCCGTCGGTACGGGGGCTGCTCCAGGTCCCGGACGACCACGTCGTCGCGCAGGCTGACGATCGACATGTCCGGCGCCAGCGCGACGCCGACGCCGGCCGCGACGAACCCCTGGATCGCCAGGTAGTCGTCGCTCTCGAACGCCATCTGCGGCTCGAAGCCCGCCCGCCGGCAGGCACGGTCGAAGATCGCCTCGTCGGGGACGTAGTCGCGCCGCCCCAGGATCCAGGGCTCGTCGCGCAGCTCGTCCAGCCGGATCCGCCGCCGACCGGCGAGCGCGTGACCGGCCGGCAGCATGACGTTCATCCGATCATCGAGCAGGTGGGTGCGGACGAACGGGTCCTCCAGGGCGCTCCCGCGGGCCGACCACCCGGGGTCGTCGGGGTCCTCGACCAGCAGCGCCAGGTCGCACTCGCCGGCCTCGAGCGCAGCACGACCGTCGGGGACCTCCATCGGCACCAGCGACAGCTCGACGCCGGGGTACGAGGCGCGGAACGCAGCGATCGCGGGCGGCAGGACGGTCGCCCCGGCGGTCGGGAACGCGACGACCCGGAGGGTGCCGGCGTCCCCGCCCCGCAGCGCGAGGAGCTCGGCCTCGGCGTCGGCCACCCGGGCGAGGATGCCGTCGGCGTGGCGCAGCAGGACCTCGCCCGCGCCCGTCGGCCGGACGCCGCGGTGACGGTCCAGCAGGGGCACGCCGACCTCGCGCTCCAGCGCGGCGACCTGCTGGGAGACGGCGGACTGCGTGTAGCCCAGCGCCTCGGCCGCGCCGGAGAAGGAGGAGCGCCGCGCGACCTCGCGCAGGACCCGGAGACGGCGGACGTCGAGCATCAGCATCTCTTATAGCGAAGATGAAGCACTGTCGTTGTACTACTCGTGATGCTCGCGCAACCATCTCTCTCGTGGTCTCCTCGATGGTCCGTTCACTCCGCGTCCTGCGCCCCCGCCGCCTCACGGCGCCACTCCTCGTCCTCGCCGTCGCGACGGTGTGGATCGTGTGGGGCGCCACGTTCCTCGGCATCCGCGTGATGGTCGAGACGATCCCGCCGCTGCTGGGGTCCGGCGTCCGGTTCGTCGCCGGCGGCGTGCTGCTGGCCGCCCTCGTCCTGCGCCTGCACGGCCGACGGGCCTTCGCGCTCAGCGCGGAGGAGTGGCGGGGCAGCGCCGCCATGGGCCTCCTCCTCGTCGCGGGCGGCGTGGGCCTGGTGGCGCTGGCCGAGCACCGCGGCCTGCCGTCGTCGCTGGCGGCGCTGATCGCCTCGTCGGAGGCCGTGATGGTGCTGGCCCTGCGGATCGTCGCCGGTCGCGAGCGGGTCTCGCCCGCGACGGCGTTCGGCGTCGGCGTCGGCGCGGTGGGCGCCGTCCTGCTGCTCTCCCCCGGCAGCCGCCCCGAGGGCGTCACCATGCTGGCCGCGCTGCTCGGCCTGGCCGGGTCGATCACCTGGGCGACGGGCACCTACGTCGGCGCCCGGATCCGCACGGCCCCGAACCTGCTGGCCAACGTCGCGATCCAGATGCTGGCCGGCGGCGCGGTCCTGCTGGTCGCGGGCGCCGCGGCCGGCGAGCACGTGGACGTCGCCGCGGTGTCGGACCGCTCGCTGATCGCCCTCGCGGGGCTGACCGTCGCCTCCGTCGCCGTCTACGCTGCCTACGCCTGGCTGCTGCGCAACGCGTCCCTGTCGCTCGTCACGACCCAGTCCTACGTCAACCCGGTCGTCGCCGTCGTCCTCGGCGTCCTCGTCCTGGGCGAGACGATCGGGACGATCACCGCGGCGGGCATGGGCATCACGCTCCTGGCGGTCGTCCTCGTCCTCCGGGCGGACGGCCGATCCGGCCCGCCCGAGCCCACGGCCGAGGACCCGGCCACCCGGTCCTCGCGGGGCGACAGCCCGACCCTGGAGTTCCCGCGGCCCTCCGCCGTGGCGTAGGCCGGTCGGCGGGCCCGGGCCGGGCCGCCGTCGAGCGGCCCGCCCGACGCGTCGGGCGACCCCGGAAATAGGAGACCCCCGCTCGCGCGAGGGTCTCCCGTAGCAGGCCGGTAAGCCGGATTCTGTCGTTGCGCAGCCATCCATCTGATGCGACCTACCTGGACCTCGACGAGCCGCCTACGGACGGTCCTGCTCGGTCTTGCACCGGGTGGGGTTTACCTGGCCGCCGCGTCGCCGCGACGCCGGTGCGCTCTTACCGCACCATTTCAACCTTGCCTGTGCGGACGGGGCGGACCCTGCCCGCCATCGGCGGTGTGTTTCTGTGGCACTTTCCCGCGGGTTTCCCCGGGTCGGCTCCCCGACCACCCTGCTCTGTGGTGTCCGGACTTTCCTCGAACGGGCGAACCCGTCCGCGGCTGCGTGGCCTGCGCCGGGCACTGTACCGGCGGGACCCCGGCGGCGGCCGGCGCCCACGTCCGGACGCGCCACGGGTCGGACGAGCGCCCGCTCCTCCGGCGCCCCGCGGGCACCGGAGGAGCGGGCGACGTCAGCCGACCTTCCGCATGACCCCGACGACCTTGCCGAGCACGCGCGCCTCCCGCGAGCGGATCGGCTCCATGTCGTCGTTCTCCGGCTGCAGCCGGATGTGGTCGCTCTCGCGGAAGAAGCGCTTGACCGTGGCGTCCTCGCCGACCAGCGCGACGACGATCTCGCCGTCGTTGGCGGTCTCCTGCGGGCGGACGACCACGAGGTCGCCGGCGAGGATGCCGGCGTTGATCATCGACTCGCCACGGATGCGCAGCAGGTACTCGCCCTGCTCGCCACCGGCGGCCTCGGGCACGCCGATGTGCTCCTCGACGGACTCCTCGGCCAGGATCGGCGGACCGGCCGCGACCTGCCCGAGCAGCGGCAGGCGGCGGGTCTGGCCCACCGCGTGGCGCACGCCCTCGACGGCCTGCTCGACGCCGCGGCCGATGACCTCGATCGCCCGGGGCTTGGAGGGGTCGCGCCGCAGCAGCCCGAGCTTCTCCAGATTGGCCAGGTGCGCGTGCACGGTCGACGAGCTGGCGAGGCCGACGGCCTTGCCGATGTCGCGGACCGTCGGCGGGTAGCCGTTGTCCGTGGTGTACCCCCCGATGAAGTCGAAGATCTCTTGCTGGCGCTTCGTCAGGTCCATGGGGCGCTTGGGCTCGTGGCGGTCATCGAACGTCTGTTCGCAAACCTAGCGGACGCCGCGGCGGCAGGCAAGGCGCCCGGTGGACGACGGCGGCCCGGCCACCCGCACGTCGTGCTCGCGGGGGATTCTGTACATTTCTGCGTCCCGCGCGCCAGTGGCGGAATTGGTAGACGCGCAAGGTTGAGGGCCTTGTGGGGGATAACCCCGTGGAGGTTCGAGTCCTCTCTGGCGCATGGAACGGAGGCCCCCGGTGACGGGGGCCTCCGTCGTTCCCGGGCCCCGCGGCGCCGGCTCGCGCGGGGCGGGCGGGGCGGCGGGGCGGGGCGGGGCGGTGACGGGCGGGTGTGGCGAGGTGCCGACCTGCGGGGTGGGGCGATCCCGCGCCACCACCTGGCACCCGATCGCCCCCGGCCCCGCGGCGCGTCGGCCCAAGCGCCGGGGGTCCGGTCGATCTCGTGCCACCCCCTGGCACGGGTCCGCCCCATCCCGCCGTTCGTCGACCCTCGCCCCCGGGCGTCCGGTCGATCTCGTGCCACCTCCTGGCACCCCATCGCCCCCAGCCTCCCGAGGTCCGCCGGCCGCCACGCCCCTCGATGCCCCACGAGGACCCGCGGACCCTCCGCCGCCACCCTGACCGCCTCGAAGCCGCGCGGGCCCACCGGCCGCCCGACCCCCGCGAAGCGGCGTGGGCCCGACGGCCGGCCGGCCGTCGCCCC
>NZ_JAURWA010000009.1 GCF_030655195.1 Patulibacter sp.
CCTGGCACGGGATCGCCCCGACCCCACCCGGCCTCCCGCCCCGCGCCCGGTGGCGCCGGCCCCGGGCCCGCGTCCGTCGCGCGGTGGTGGCAGCGCGGCCTCCGAGTTCGGCCCCTGACGGCCGCCGGTGGGGCAAACCCGGGCCACCTGCCGGCACGGAATCGACCGCACCCCCACCCGATCGCGGCCAGACCGGCACCCCGGGGCAAACCCGGGCCACCCGCTGGCACGGGATCGACCGCACCCCCCCGCCGGATCGCGGCACCCGACGGGCACCCCAGGTCAAGCCCTGGCCACCCGCCGGCACGGGATCGACCGCACCCCCACCGGATCGCGGCACCCGACGGGCACCCCGGGTCAAACCCGGGCCACCCCCTGGCACGGGATCGCCCCACCCCCACCGGATCGCGGCCAGACCGGCGCCCCGGGTCAAACCCGGGCCACCCCCTGGCACGGGATCGCCCCGACCCCACCAGGCCTCCCGACCCGCGACGCTGCGAGCCACCCACCGGGGGTGCCTCGGCCCCGCCGCGACGGCGCAGGGGCGGACGCCCGCCCCGCTCACCGGCGCCCGCGCTGGTGTCGCGGACGCCTCCGGGCCCCGCGCCCCGCCCCCGCTCAGACCTCGTCGTGCGCCGGGGCGCCCGCGGCCTTGCCGCGGATGTCGGCCAGTTGGTCGTCGATCCAGTCGCCCGGGCTGCGGTCCAGGACGATCTCGCGCAGGCCGTCGGCACGGCGCTTGCGCTCCGCACCGCTCATCGTCAGCGCCCGGTGGATCATGTTCGCCAGGTCCTGGACGTCGAACGGGTTGACGGTCAGGGCGAACTCGCCGAGCTCCTCGTGGGCGCCCGTGTTCTCGGAGAGGATCGAGACGCCGTCGCGCTCGTTGACGATCGGCCCCTCCTTCGCCACGAGGTTCATCCCGTCGAACATCGCGTTGACGATGTGGGCGTCGTAGTGGCGGTAGGAGGCCATCGCCTCCTCGAGGTCGTCGCGCAGCTTCAGCTGGATCGGCATCCAGTCCGGCGTGCCGTGCCGGTGGTTGACGACCGCGACGAGCGCCTCGATCCGCTCGAGGTACTCCTGATACTCGGCGACGTCGGTCCGCGACGGCATCAGCTGCGCCACGAAGGTCACGCGCTCGATGAACTCCGGGTGCTGCTCGAGGAAGAGGTCGAAGGCGGAGAACCCGCGCAGGACGTTCTTCGACAGGTCGGCGCGGTCGACGCGAAGGATCATGAAGTCGCGGCGGCGCCGGAGCAGCTCGTCCTCGAACTGGCGGACGCGGACGCGCCGGGAGACCGCGCGGGTGGCGGCCGCGTCGATCGGCAGCGGGTACGCACGGACCCAGACCTCGCGGTCGTCGATCTTCACGACGCCCTGCTTGTGGTCGACCTCGAGGTCCAGCAGGTCCTCGCAGCACTGCAGGAAGTTGCGCCGGTAGGACCTCGTGTGGAAGCCGATGATGTCGTTGGCGAGGATGCCGCGGTAGATCTCCTCGCGCATCCGGGGCGGCAGGACGCGCCAGGAGTCCGACTGCGACCACGGGATGTGGACGAAGTGATGGAGGAAGACGTCCGGCCGGCGCTTCCGGATCATGCCCGGCAGCAGGTACAGGTGGTAGTCGTGGACCATCACCACGGGGTTCTCGACGCCGTCGATCTCCTCGACCACGGCGTCTGCCATGTCCTCGTTGACCAGCTTGTAGCCGTAGTCGTAGGCCTCGACCTCGTGGGTGCGGATGTCCGGGGCGTTGGACAGGTCCCACAGGTAGTGCTGGATGAACCACAGCATCGGGTTGCTGATGATCGAGTAGAAGCCCTCGTAGGCCTGCTCGTCCGAGACCACCAGGCGCACGTCGTAGTCCCCGCCGACGGGCGACTGCACGGTGAACGCCTTGCCGCCGGCCTGCCGCGAGCGGTCGGCGTCGCCGCGGCCCATGGCGCTGGCGATCCAGGTGACCGGGCGGTGCGAGGCCAGGCCCGTCAGCGCGGTGACGAGGCCGCCCGTGCCGCGGCTGATGGTGCCGTCGGTGTCGAACGTCACCGGCCCGCGGTTGGAGACCAGGACGAGCGGCTTCTGGGGAGGATCCGGCATTTCGACCTCCAGCGTAGCGGGGCGCGGGGGCGCTCTCGTGGACCGCCGGTGACCACGTCGCCACGTCGACCGACGGCCGTCGGGGGGACCTGCGGACGCGTGCATGCGACGGCCCCCGCCGGGGCATCGATCCTGGTTGCGCCGACGGGGCCGCGGCGGTCGCGGCCGGGTCGCGACCGCCGCCCGCTCAGCCCCGCGGCGCGGTGACCGGCCGACGACCGAGGGTGACCTCGACGTCGCGCGGCTTGCCGTCGCGGTAGATCTTCAGCGTCACCTTCTGGCCCGGGCGGTAGCCCTGGATGATCTCGGCGACGTCCGTCGACGTCCGGACGGGCTTGTCCTCGATGCCGACGACGACGTCGCCGCCGGGCGCGAAGGACGAGACCTGGAACGCGCGCTGCGGGCCGTCGGGGCCCTTCAGGCCGGCGCTCTTGCCGGGGCCCGACGGCGTGGCCTGGATCCAGGCGCCGCTGTCGGTGCCCAGGTCGAACTCCTTGGCCAGCTGCGGGTAGACGCCGACCGTCGAGATGCCGAGGAACGGGTAGGAGGCCGAGCCGCTGGCGCGGATCTGCTGGATCGCCCGGCGGACCGTGGTCGACGAGATCGCGAAGCCGACACCGGAGCCGTCGCCGCTGGTCGTCTCGATCTGGGAGTTGATGCCGATGACGCGGCCCCGGGCGTCGAGCAGCGGGCCGCCCGAGTTGCCGCGGTTGATGGCGGCGTCGGTCTGGATCGCGTCGACGGTGTCGAAGCCCGACTGGGAGCGGATCGAGCGGTCCAGCGCCGAGACGACGCCGGCGGAGACGGACTGCTCCTCGCCGAACGGCGAGCCGATGGCCACGACCGGGTCGCCGACCTTCGGGTCGTCCCCGCCGGCGAAGCGCAGGCGCACGAGGTTGAGGTCCTTCGGGTCGATCTTCAGCAGCGCGACGTCGTTGAAGCGGTCGGTGCCGATGACCCGGGCGGAGACCTGGTTTCGGTCGGCGAAGCGCACGAAGACGCGCTTGGCGACGGGCGAGCGGACGGACTCGCCGAGGCTGATGACGTGGGCGTTGGTGGCGATCTCGCCGTCGTCGGAGACCACGAAGCCCGAGCCCAGGCCGCCCGCGTCGGTGCCCGAGGCGCCCGCCGCGATGATCGTCACCACGCCGCCGCCGAGCTTGGAGTAGATCTGCCGCGGGTCGATCGACAGGCCGCCCGTCTGCGCGTCGCCGTCGCCGGCGCTCGTGTCGAGGTCGTCGACCGCGGTGACCGAGCCCGATCCGGAGCTCTGCGTCGAGACGGAGGTGCCGCCCGTCGGCTCGTCGTCGTCCCCGCCGCAGGCGGTCAGCGCGACCGGCGAGGCCACGAGGAGCGCGATCGCGGCGAGGCGGGCGGGGAGGGTGCGCGAGAGGCCGGATGTCATGCGGGGAGCTCCAGGGTGAACGTCGTGGTGGGCGGTCCGCCCTCCACGTCGAGGCTACCGCGCATGCGCACGGCGAGTTCCCGGGCGATCGCCAGGCCCAGGCCCGCACCGGACCCGTCGCCGGTGCCGTGGAAGGGCTCGAACAGGTGCGGCAGATCCTCCGGGGCGATCCCCGCGCCGCGGTCGGCCACCGCGATCCGTGCGGCCCCGCCCCCGCGCGAGACGCGGACCTCGACCTCGTCGTCGGAGCGCGAGTGCTTGAACGCGTTGTCGACGAGGATCCGCACGATCTGGGCGACGCGCTCGGGATCGCAGTACCACTCGACCGGGTCGCCGATCAGGCGGACGGTGAGCCGCCGGCCCTCGAGCTCGACCCGCGGCAGGAACTCGCCGGCGACCCGCTCGGCGAGGGCGTGCAGGTCGGTCTGCTCCGGCCGCAGCTCGAGCCCGCCGCTCTCGAGCCGCGAGAGGTCCAGCAGGTCGTAGGAGAGGCGCGTCAGCCGCTCGACCTGCGTCGCCAGCCGGGCGAGGAAGGCGTCGCGCTCCTCGTCGTCGAGCTCCTCGTCCTGCAGCAGCTCGACGAAGCCCGAGAGCGACTGCAGCGGCGTGCGCAGCTCGTGCGACGCGGTGGCGATGAAGCGCTTGCGGCTCGAGTCCAGCTCGCCGAGCTGCCGCTGCATCGTGTTCAGCGATCTGGCCAGCGCACCGAGCTCGTCGGGGGCGTCGACGTCGAAGCGGGTGGCGAAGCGGCCCGAGGCGACCTCGCGGGAGCCCTGCTCCAGGCGGCGCAGCCGGGTCGAGACGCCGACGGCGAACGCGGTGCCCGTGAGCAGCGCGACGACGATGCCCAGGAGCCCGCCGAGGACCAGCCGGCGGCGGACGAGGGAGACCGTCGCGCGGACGTCGGCGAGGTCCTCCGCGACGACGATGACGCCGCGGCGGCCGGTCGCGGCCGCCACCGGCTCCGCGACGCGGGCCACCAGGCGATCGCCGTCGTCGACGGCCCGCATCGTGCGCCGGGCCTGGACCGCGCGGGCGGCGAGCCGGGCGCCCGGGCCGTCGGCCGGGGTCCGGCCGGACGACGAGCGGCGCGTCGGCACGAGCTGCCCCGCGGCGGGCGAGAAGAGGACGACCTCCGCCCCCGTCCGGGCCGCGACCGCGTCGACGAGCAGACGATCGGACCGCGCCGATCCGGGTGATGCGCCCCCGGCCTGCGCCCGCGAGTCGCGGACGGCCGCCCCGGCGTCCTGGGCGAGCGACTGGACCCGCTGCTGGGCCAGCGTGGACTCGAGGCTCGGCAGGACCTGCAGCGCGATCGCGCCGACGGCGACGACCGTCACGGCGACGAAGGCGAGGGTCAGCCGCAGACGCAGCGACCGGCGCAGCCGGGCCCGCACCCCCAGGAGGCCGCGCCCGCGCTGGCGCTCGCCGGCCACCCCGTCCTCAGTCGTCCGCGTCGCGGAACCGGTAGCCCAGGCCGCGGACCGTGATGACGTGCTCGGGCTTCTTCGGGTCGCGCTCGATCTTCTCGCGCAGGTGCAGCACGTGGACGTCGACGGTCCGCCGCTCGCGGTAGGCCGAGCCGCCCCAGGCCCGCTCCAGCAGCATGTCGCGGGTGAAGACGCGGCCGGGCGCGTAGGCCATGGTCGTCAGCAGCTCGAACTCGAGATGGGTCAGCTCGACCTCCTCGCCGCGGACGGTCACGCGACGGCGGTCGGGGTCGATGACCAGGTCGCCGACCTCGATCGGCGGCGTGTCGCCGGGCTGGACCGCCGGCATGGCCGCGCGACGGAGCGCGGCGCGGACGCGGCTGCGCAGCTCGCGGACCGAGAACGGCTTGGTGACGTAGTCGTCCGCGCCGCTCTCCAGGCCGGTCACGCGGTCGGCCTCCTCGCCGCGGGCGGAGAGCATGATGATCGGCACCGTCGAGCGCTGGCGGAGCTGGCGGCAGACCTCGAAGCCGTCGACGCCGGGCAGCATCACGTCGAGCAGCACGAGGTCGGGACGGGAGCGGTCGAACTGCTCCAGGGCCTCGCGGCCGTCGGCGGCGGTCAGGACCTCGTGGCCGTCCCGGCGCAGCGGGAAGGCCAGGAGCGTCCGGATCGATTCCTCGTCGTCGACGACGAGGATGCGGGCGGCGGCGGTCATCGTCACCCCATCATCGCGCCCGGGCCGCCGGATCGGGGTGCGCCGGTACGCTGGCGGTCCTTGGCGATCCGGATCGGCATCGGTGCGCTGCTCCTCGCTGCGCTGGTCGCGGTGTTCTCGCTGCGCGCGCTGCCGCGGCCCCTCACGGCCGACCTGCCCGCCGACGCCTACGACGCGGCGTCGGCGATGCGCCTGAACACCGAGCTGACCCGCACGTTCCCGTCCCGTCGGGCGGGCTCCCCCGGCGACGCGGCCCTCGGCGACCGGGTCGGCGCGGAGCTGCGCCGGGCGCTGCCCTCCGCGGCGATCGACGTCGACGAGTTCACCTCCGACACGCCCGACGGCACCCGGACCCTGCGCAACGTCTCCGCGACCCTGCCGGGCCTGCCGGGGCCCGAGATCATGATCGTGGCCCACCGCGACGCCCTGCGGCGCGGCTCGGCGGCCGAGATGACGGGCACCGCGGGGCTGATCGCCCTCGCACGCGCCGCAGGGCAGAACCGCTTCCAGCACACCGTGCAGTTCGTCTCGACCAGCGGCGGCTCGGGCGGCGGGCTCTCCGGGGCGACCCGTCTGGCGAAGGCCGCGAAGGGCCGCGTCTCGACGGTGATCGTGCTGGGCGACCTGTCGGGAGACCGGTCGCGGCAGCCGGTCGTCGTCTCCTGGGGCAACACGCCGAGCGCGGCGCCCCTGCGGCTCGGGCGGACCGTCGAGGCGGCGCTGCGCGGCGAGGGTCTGCGGCCGGCGCCGTCGGAGTCGCTGTGGCGCCAGGTCGTCCGGCGCGGGCTGCCGGCGACCGTCGGCGAGCAGGGCGAGTTCGACCAGGCCGGGGTCCCGTCCGTCCTCCTGACCACGACGGACTCGATCGCCTCGTCCGCGACCGCCCCCGTCGACGCCGGGCGCTTCGGCGCGTCCGGCCGTGCCGCCGTGCGCGCCCTGCTGGCGGTCGACATGCCGCGGGCGGACGTCGGACCGCAGCAGGGCAGTCTCGTCATCGCCGGGCGCGAGCTGCCCGGCTGGGCGCTGCGGGTGCTGCTGCTCTGCCTGGTGCTGCCGCTGACCGGCGGGGCGCTGGTCCTCTCGATCGCCCTGGCCCGCGACGGGGTGCACCTGCTCGGCGGGCTCGCCTGGACGGTCGGGTGCGCGGTCGGGCCCCTGGTCGCCGGGCTCGTCGCGATCGGTGCCGGTCGCACCGGTCTGGCCTGGCCCGCGCTCCCGGCCCCGTTCGCCGGGACCGCCGTACAGACCGGCGCCGGGGCGTGGGTGCTGATCGGCGTCCTGCTCCTGCTGCTGCTCGTCCTCACCGCGCTGGCGCGACCGTTCCTGACGCGCGAGGTCGCCGGCCATCATCGCCCGACGCGCCCGTCCGTGGCCTTCGGCGTGTTCGTCGTCCTGCTGGTCACGATGGTGCCCCTGCTCGTCCTCGATCCGCTCGCGGCGTACCTGCTGGTGCCCGCGCTGGCGGCCTGGCCGGCGGCGATCTCCCCGTTCCCGGTCGTCGCGCCGTTGCACCGCGCGGGGCTGTTCCTCGTCGGTGCCCTCCTGCCGCTCGCGGCGATCGTCACGGTGGTCTCGGACCTCCGGGTCGGCATCGTCGAGGTGCCGTGGTGGCTGGTCCTCCTCGTCGCCGGCGGCCACATCACGCCCGTGGCGATGCTGCTCCTGAGCCTCGTCGCGGGCACGGCGATCGCGACCCTGCTCTCGGTCGTCCCGCCGGTCACCAACCCGGTGACGGGCCGGCGCGGCGGGGCGCCGGAGCGCGAACCCCGACGGCGTCGCCGCCGCCCGGTCGCGGACGGCGAGCCGTTCGGAGGTCCCGCACCCCAGGACGAGGCGCCGGCCCCGCCGGTCGGCCCGCCCGGACCACGGCGCCGTCGACGGGCCCCGGTCGCCGACGACGAGCCGTTCGAAGGTCCCGCACCGCCCGC
This sequence comes from Patulibacter sp., assembly GCF_030655195.1. Lineage (GTDB taxonomy): Bacteria > Actinomycetota > Thermoleophilia > Solirubrobacterales > Solirubrobacteraceae > Patulibacter. The sequence continues at coordinate 7,579 of NZ_JAURWA010000009.1, forward strand.
CGAGGCGCCGGACCCGCCGGTCAGCCCGCCCGGTGCTCGAAGCCCGCGAGCACGACCGGGACGCCGTCGCGCAGCAGCCGCGGACCCGGGGCCTCGTCGCCGGCCGCCGCGCGAACCTCGCCGATCCACGTGACGCCGGCCAGGCCGTCGGCGACGCCCGGCGGCGCGGTCACCAGCAGCTCGTAGTCCTCCCCGGCCGTCGCGGCCAGCTCCGCGGGGTCCTGCCCCGTGGCCCGGGCGACGGCGTCGACGCCGGCCTGGCGCGGCAGCCGGGCCAGGTCGACGTCCACCACGACCCCGGACGCCCGCCCGAGGTGCCCGGCGTCGGCGGCGACCCCGTCGGAGAGGTCGATCCCGCAGCGCACGCCGGCCGCCGACAACGCGACGCCCTCGTCCAGCCGGGGCAGGGGCCGCAGGTACCGCTCGACGAGCGCCGGCCCCTCCGCGGGGCCGGGCGCCCGGCCGAGGACGATCGCGAGGCCCGCCCCGCTCCCGCCGAGCGACCCGGTGACGCCGACGCGGTCGCCCGGCCGGGCACGGTCGCGACGCAGCAGCGCCTCGGGACCGGGAGCCCAACCGACGACGGTGACCGTGATCACGAGGACGGGGCCGGCGGTGACGTCGCCGCCGGCGATCGTCGTGCCGGTGCGCAGCGCGAGCTCCTCCATCGCCGCGACGGCGCCGAGGACGTCTGCATCGCCCCAGTCCGGGGGCACGGTCAGCGCGACGTACGCCTCGCCGGCCGCCACGCCCATCGCCGCCAGGTCCGAGAGCGCCGTGGCGAGCGCGCGGTGCCCGACGACCGCGGGCGTCGCCCGCGGATCGCCCGCGGGCAGGTGCACGCCCATGACGGTCGTGTCGGTGCTCGTGACCGCCAGCGCGCCGGCGGGACGGACGACGGCGGCGTCGTCGCCGGGCCCGATCAGGAGGCGGTCGTCACGGGCCGTGAGGCCCGCGGTGAACGACCGGATGAGTGCGCGTTCGCCCACGCCGGGAGCATGACGCCCGGGCGGGGCGGAGGTCGGCGGCCCGTGGCCGCCGGGTGCGTCCTACCGGTGGCGGTAGACGATGCGCGCGCGGCTGAGGTCGTACGGCGAGACCTCGACGCGGACCCGGTCGCCCGGGAGGATGCGGATGCGGAAGCGGCGCATCTTGCCGGCGACGTGGCCGAGGACCTCGTGCCCGTTGTCGAGCTGCACCTTGAACATCGCGTTGGGCAGGGCCTCGACGACCTCGCCCTCGAACTCTACTTTGTCTTCTTTGGCCATCCGACCTACGGTACCAAGGGTCGACCGGCGGACGCTGAGCCCCTACCACATGGGCGGGCGCCGGGGCAACCGCGGGAGTCCCGGGGCGCCACCGCCGCGGGCCGCGGCGGGGAGCCGACTGCGGGGGGCCGCCGGCGGCGGCCCCGCCACGTCCTACGGGGCGGCGGGGGCCGGCGGGGTCTCGTACGAGTCGGCCGGGTAGGCGTTCGAGACGCCCGAGGTGCCGGCGCCGGTGGTGCTGCCCGTGCCGGTGCTGCCGGAGTCGCCCGTGCCGCCCGTCGGGTTGCCGTACTGGTCGGTGGTGCCCGTCCCGTTCGGGGAGGTGCTCGAGCCCCTGCGGCCCTTCGTGCCCGTGAACGGGACGAGGCCCTGGAAGTCGCCGCAGTAGTCGCCGTGCGCCGACGCCATGTACTGCTTCCAGATCGGGGCCGAGACGCTCGCGCCCTGGATGTTGCCGCCGGCCTGCGTGGTCGACACGATCGTCTTGCGCGAGCCGGGGTAGCCGACCCAGACCGCGGTCGACATCCGCGGCGTGTAGCCCGCGAGCCACACGTCGGACGGGCCGTCGGTGGTGCCGGTCTTGCCGCCGGCGGGGCAGCCGAAGTTCGCCGACGCGGCGGTGCCGCCCTTGATGTCGGCCTGCAGGATGCGGTTGACCTCGGACGCGACGTCCTTCGGGATCCCGCGGGTGCGGCGGACGGGCTCGGGGCGCTTGACCGACCCGTCGCCGAAGACGACCTTCGTGATCGCCCGCGGGGTGACGCGCATGCCGCCGTTGGCGATCGTCGCGTAGACGCGGGCGATCTCCATCGGGGTGACCTCGGCGGCGCCGAGGGACTCCGACGGGTACGACTGCAGCTTCGACGTGATGCCCATCGCGCGGGCGGTCTTCGTCACGTTCTTCATGCCGACGTCGAGGCCGAGCTGGAAGAAGACCGTGTTGACCGACTTCAACGTCGCGGTCTTCAGGTCCATCGACCCGCCCTTGGAGCCCTCGCCGGCGAAGTTCTTGACGACGCCCGTGCCGTACTGCGACGGGATCGGCAGCGAGCCCGGGGCCGGGTAGCTCGTGCTCGGGCTGATGCCCTGCTCGAGCGCCGTGGTCAGGACGATCGTCTTGTAGGTCGAGCCCGGCTGGCGCTTGCCCTGCGTGGCGAGGTCGTACTGGTTCTGCCCGAACTGGGTGGAGCCGGTCGACGCCTCGATGTCGCCGGTGGCCGGGTCGAGGGTCACGACCGCGGCGGACGGGTCGCCCGCGGACGGGTCGAGCTTGTCGGCCATCGCCTTGCGGGCCAGCTCCTGCTTGCGCAGGTCGAGCGTCGTGTAGACCTTCAGCCCGCCCTGCGAGACGCGCTTCTTGCCGTACTTGTCGATCAGCTTCGTGCGGACGTAGTTGAGGAAGAACCGCTCGCGACGGGTCGTGTAGTAGGTGCCGCCGTTCTTGACGCCGAGCGGCTTGGCCTGGGCGGCCGCGGCCTCCGACGTGCTGACGTAGCCCTGCTGGGCCATGCGCCGGATGACGTCGTTGCGACGGGCCAGCGCGCCCTCGGGGTTCTGGTACGGGTTGTAGTCCGACGGGGCCTGCGGCAGGCCGGCGATGGTCGCGGCCTGGGCGAGGGTCAGCTTGCGCGCCGTCGTGCTGAAGAAGACGCGCGCGGCGGCCTCGACGCCCTTGATCTCCTGGCCGCCGACGGTGCCGTACGGCGCGGTGTTCAGGTAGGTCGTCAGGACCCAGGTCTTGCCCTCGCGACCGGGATGGCGGTCCTCGAGCTGCTGGGCGAGCTTCGCCTCGCGGATCTTGCGGTCCAGGCTGCTCGTCGTGTCCTTCGTCCACAGGTTGCGGATCAGCTGCATCTCGAGCGTCGAGGCGCCCTCGGCGTTACCGCCCTCGGAGATGTTGCGGGTCGCGGCGCGGAAGATGCCCTCGACGTCGACGCCGGCGTGCTCGTAGAAGCGCCGGTCCTCGACCGCGACGGTGGCGTTGCGGACCAGGTCCGACATCTCGGTCGTGCGGATCTTCTCGCGCAGGACGGGGCCGGGCAGGTAGCCCAGGCGCGTGCCGTCCTTGGCGTAGACGACGGACGGCGCACCGGGGTCGACCTGGTCCATCTCGTCGAGGTCGACGCTGTCGGCGACGGAGACGACGTAGCCCACACCGCCGATCGCGCTCACACCGAGGGCGACGAAGGCGACGGCGAACAGCACGAGGACGACTCGTGCCGCACCGCCCTTGGAGCGTCGCTGGCGACGCTTGCGGGCTGCGTGGGACATTCCGGAGGGACGATACCCCCATCGGACCCGTTCTCCTGCCGGTTGCACCCACGGATGCACCCGCGGATGCACCCGCGCCGCGGTCCCATCGGTCGCGGTCGGGCGGGGGATCGGGCACCATGACGTCGGATGGGGCGCCCTCCCCAGCTCGAGCGCCCGCCGGCGTCCGGGCCCCCGACGCCCGCGTCCGTCGCCGCCCCGGCGTCCGCCGCCGGCCCCGCCCCGAACGGCCCGGCGACGCCCCTCGGCTGGCGCGCGACGGCTCGCGTGGTGCTCCCCGCGTTCGTGCTCACCCGCCTGGTCACGCTGATCGCGGGCGTCGTGGGCGCCGCGCTCTGGGGGATCCACGACGGCGCGACCACGTACGACCCGGCCGGGCTGACCACCGGCCTGGGCGGCGTCGTCGACCGGCTCGTCGGGCCCTTCGCGCGTTGGGACGCCGTCTGGTTCCTCGACATCGCCAACAACGGCTACCCGACGGACTACGCGCCGCGGACGGCGTTCTTCCCGCTCTACCCGGTGCTGTTGAACGTCGGCGGACTCGTGCTCGGCTCGCCGCTGATCGCCGGGCTGCTGATCTCGTCGGTCTGCGCGTTCCTCGGCGCGATGCTCGTGCACCGGCTGACGGAGCTCGAGCTCGGCCGGCCCGCGGCGGGCGTGGCGGTCTGGGCGCTCCTGCTGTTCCCGGGATCGCTCTGGCTGTCGGCGGTCTACTCGGAGGGCCTGTTCCTGCTGCTGTCCGCCGCCTGCCTGTACTACGCGCGGGAGCGGCGCTGGGCCGTGGTCGCCGCGTGCGGGGCGCTGGCGGCGACCACCCGCAGCGCGGGCGTGGTCCTCGTGGTCCCGATCCTCGTGATGGCGTGGCAGGGGCGGACGCCTCGTGGCCGGAGCGGCGTCGAGGGCCCTGCGGGCGGGAGCGGCGTCGCGGGCACCGTGGACCGGGTGCTCGTCGGCGGGCGCGCGGCCGCCGACCGGGCCGGCGCGCGGCTGGCCGACGCCGCGGACGACCTGCGCCCCGCGCTGCTCTCGGCCGGGGCGGTCGTCGGCGGGCTCCTGCTGTTCCTCGTCGGGCTGCGCCTCGCGGGGCACTCGTGGACCGTCTCGTTCGACCAGCAGCAGGAGTGGGGGCGGCGCAACGTCGGGCCGTTCGAGGGGATCGTCCAGTCGGTCCGGGCCGCGGAGGCCGGGCTGTCGGACCTCGTCCACCCGGTCTCGACCCCCTCCGGCGAGGCCACCGCGCTGGCGTGGATGAACCCGCTGCTGCTCGTGTTCCTCGTCGGCGCCGTGGTGGCGCTCGTGGGGGCCGCCCGCCGCCTGCCGCCCGCCTACGCGGCGTACGCCGGCTGCGCGCTGCTGCTGCCGCTGAGCTCCCCCGCGACCGAGGGCGCCGGCCCCCTGATGTCGCTCCCGCGATTCCTCGGGGTCCTGTTCCCGCTGGCGATGTGGGCCGGCTGGTGGCTGACCCGCGGGCGGCTGCAGCGCACCCGCCGGATCGTCCTCGCGGTCGTGGGTCTCGGGATGCTGGCGCTGTTCTCCGAGCTGACGACGCGCTGGCTCTTCGTCGCCTGAGCACCGGCCGCCCGGGTCCCGGACCGTCCCGACGGCGCACCGGCGGAGCCGGGCCGGGCTCCGGCGGCCCACCGCCGTGCGCCCCCGCCCGGCGGGGCTTTCGACGCCCGGCTGCCGGTACTCTCGGCCCGGTGAGCACGCCCGTGTCGACGACGCCGTCGTCCCCGCCCGCACCCGATCGGGACGGCGACGGCTTCGGTCCCCGGCTCTCGTGGGGCGCCGGGACGGCGCTCCTGGCGTTCATCGCGACGCTCGGCGCCACCATCGTCACGTCGATCCCCGCGATCGCGATCGGCGACGACACCGGGACGGCCAAGGCGACGGGCTCCGTCGTCGGATCGATCCTCCAGAACGCCGTCTTCGTCGGCATGCCGCTCCTGATCGTCGGGATGATGGTCGGCGGCCTGCGGCGCCGCGACGTCGGGCTGGTCCTGCCCCCGAAGGCGTGGCGCATCCCGCTGTTCGTGGCGGTCGCGCTGGTCCTGTACCTGCTGATCTCGGCCGGGCTCGGCGAGCTCCTGAACGCCGGCGGCCAGGAGGACGAGCTGCCCGACAAGCTCGGGGCCAAGGAGTCCCTCCTGGCGGGCATCGCGGTCGGCCTGGCGGTGACGGTCTGCGCCCCGATCGGCGAGGAGTTCCTGCTGCGGGGGATCCTCTACCCCGGCCTGCGCGACTCGCTGGCCCGCATCGCCCCGGTCTGGGTCGCCATCGCGCTGGCGGCGATCCTCGACGGCCTGCTCTTCGGCGCGCTGCACCTCGGCGGCACGAAGGCGATCTTCCTGCCGGTCCTGATGGTCTTCGGCGTGATCCTCTGCCTGCTGTACCAGCTGACCCGTACGCTGTACGCGAACATCCTCCTGCACTGCACGAACAACTCGATCGCGATCACCGTCGCGCTCGACTGGTCGTTCCTCGGCGGCCTGGCCCTGTGGGCGGCGGCGGTCTCGATCATCACGCTGCTCGCGCTGGCCGCCCGGCGGTTCGAGCTGCGCCTCGGCCCGCCGAAGCGGGTCGGCGGGGTCACGCCCGCGCGCTGAGGGCCTGCGGCCGTCCCGTCACCGCGGGGGCCGACGACGCCCCGCGGAGGGGACGGATCTGGCGCGCCGCCGCTCGCCACGGGGAGGACGCCGCCCGGTCGGCCCGTCGCCGTCGCCCCGGTGAACGGCCCGTCCCAACCGGGGTGCGCCGTCGCGGGCACGGGTACCATGAGGCCATGACGCAGCATCGCCTCCCCGCTCGCAGGTCAGCTCTGGTCGCGGTGCTGCCGGCCCTCCTGCTGGTGCCGACCGCCGCGCACGCCCAGGCCCCGGCCGCCCCGGCACCGGCTCCGGCACCCGCCCCGGTGGCCACGAAGCTCACGCTCGTCACCGAGAAGGCCCGCACGGGCGAGGCGCTCAAGGGCGACCGGTGGCGCGCCCTGGTCGTCGCCGACCAGTACGTGGCCGGCACGAAGGTGAAGCTGTCGTTCAAGGCTTCCAAGCGGACCGTCTCGCGGACGCTCACGCTGAAGCAGCAGAAGAAGGGCGAGAAGGGCTACGTCCGCTTCACGGTGCCCAAGCGGCTGGAGCGCAGCTCCCGCGTCGTCGTCCGCGCCTCGGTGCCCAGCGGCCAGCCGACCGCCGCGACCGCCGCGAAGACGCGGATCGTCCGGCAGGCCTCGCCGAACGTCTCCCCCGGCGAGAAGGGCCTCGCCGTCCGGATGCTGCAGCGGATGCTCGCCGACAAGGCGTACGTGATCGGCACGAAGGGCGTCTACGACGCCCGCACCCAGCGTGCCGTCCTGGCCTTCCGCAAGGTCGTCCGGATGAGCGCCACGAGCGAGGCCGACTCGGCCGTGTTCCGCGCCCTGCGCGCCGGCAAGGGCACGTTCAAGGTCCGCTTCCCGAGCCACGGCCGCCACATCGAGGGCGACATCGGCCGTCGCGTCATCGCCCTGATCGACAAGGGGAAGGCCGTCCGGATCTACCACACGTCCCCGGGCAAGGCCTCGACGCCGACCATCCGCGGCAGCTTCAAGGTCTACCGCAAGGACCCGGGCACCAACGCCCTGGGGATGTTCCGCTCCGTCTACTTCATCCGCGGCTACGCGGTGCACGGCTACCCGTCGGTGCCCGCCGGCTACAGCGCCAGCCACGGCTGCTTCCGCGTCCCGATGGCCGACGCGACGACGATCTACAACTTCTCGTCGCTGGGCATGCCGGTCGACACCTACTAGGACCGCGGCACCCGGCCCGCCCGTGGGTGGCCGGTGAGCAGGATCAGACCGCCGGCCCCCGGGCCGGCGGTCGCCGTTGCGGCCCGGCACGACGACGCGGCGCACCCCGTACTCCCCCGGCGACGTAGCATCGCCCGGAAGATGCCTGACGCCGAGACCGCCAAGGACCTCCTGGTCGCCGAGCTGCGCGAGCACGCACTGGTGCTCGGCGAGGTCACGCTGACCAGCGGCCGGACCGCGAGCTACTACGTCGACGCCAAGCGGGCGATCATGCGCCCCGCCGGATTCCGGGCCCTCGGCGAGCTGCTCGCGGCCGAGGTGCAGCGCCTCGGGGCCACCGCCGTCGGCGGGCTGACGATGGGCGCCGATCCCGTCGCCTGCGCCGCGCTGGCCGGTGGCGCGGACGCCACCGCGTTCTTCATCCGCAAGGAGACGAAGGCCCACGGCCTGCAGCGCCGCGTCGAGGGCCCGTTCCTCACCGACGCGGACCGCTGCCTGGTCGTCGAGGACGTCGTCACCACCGGCGGCTCGACCGTCAAGGCGATCGAGGCCCTGCAGGCCGAGGGCCGCACCATCGTCGGCGTCGTCACCGTCCTGGACCGCCTCGCCGGCGGCGGCGCCCGCATCGAGGACGCCGGCGGCGCCCCCTACGTCGCGCTCACCACGATCGACGACGTCCATCCCGACCGCGACGACGCCTAGAGCCATGACGCACCGCTCCCCCCGCGGCCCGGCCGCCCCCGTGATCCGCCTCGCCCAGGGCGCCGCCGCCCTCCCCGCTGACGCGTCCTCCGCCGGGGTCGCCCGATGACCCTGGTCGGCGTCATCGTCCTGTTCCTGGGCCTGGCGACCGCCGGCGCCGGCGCGGGACTCGCGCTGTTCGAGCGCCTCGAGCCGCGCCGCACCCTGACCCTGATGGGCGCCGGCGTCGTGATCGGCGCCGCCGGCCTGCTCCTGACCCTGGCCTCCGCCGACGACGGCGAGTCGCTCAGCGCGGGCACCTTCGTCCCCCTCGCGATCGTCCTGGCGATCGTGGCCTACGCGGCCTGGTTCGCGCGTCGGCCTCCGGCGCCGAAGGACTGAGGGAGCGGCGCACCGGCGCCGGAGGACGGGCGAGCGGCAACCCGCCCGCGGACCTGGCGCCGCGGAGCCCCGTGCAAGAGTGGGCGCGTGCGCGTGGCCGTCCTCGGAGCCCTCGAGGTGTGGCGCGACGAGCGCCTCGTGCCCGTCGCGGGCGGACGCGTGCGAGCACTCCTGGTGCGCCTGGCCCTCGACGCCGGACGGGAGGTCGGGCGCGACGCGCTGATCGACGCGATCTGGGAGGAGTCGCCGCCCGCCGACGCCGGCCACGCCCTGCAGGCCCTGGTCTCCCGCCTGCGCCGCACGCTGGAGTCCGACGCGGTGGTCTCCGGGACCAGCGGCTACCGGCTGGCGGCCGATCCCGCCGACGTCGACGCCCTCGCGTTCGAGGTCGCCGCCCGGGCCGGATCCGCCGCGCTGCGGGCCGGGGACGCCGCCGGGGCCGCGGAGGTCCTGCGCGACGCGCTGGCGACCTGGCGGGGTCCGGCGCTCGGGGAGCTGGCGACGGACCGGCGCTTCGCCGCGCGGGCGGCGGACCGCCTCGAGAGCTCGCGTCTGGCCGCGACCGTCGACCGGATCGAGGCGGACCTCGCGCTCGGGGCCGGGACCGACCTCGTCCGGGAGCTCGACGACCTGGCGAGCGCCCACCCCCTCGACGAGCGGATCGCGGCGCAGCGGATGCGGGCGCTGACGGCCGCGGGCCGCGCGGCCGAGGCGCTCGACGGCTACGAGCGGATCCGCACCCGGCTGGACGACGAGCTCGGCGCGCTGCCGTCCGCCGAGCTCCGGGCGGCACATCTGTCGGTGCTCGGCGGGGCGGCCGGCCCCGGGGGCGGCGCCTCGGGCCGCGGCGACCGTCCCGAGGTCTCCCCCGCGGTCGGCGCGGTCGGGGCGGTCGGCGGTCCCGCGGCGCCGGCCGCCGTCGAGGCCCCTGCCCAGGAGGCCGTCCCGCGCCGCACGAACCTGCGCCACGCCATGACGAGCTTCGTCGGGCGCGAGGCGGAGGTCGAGCGCCTCGACGCCCTGCTGGCCGAGCACCGCCTGCTCACGCTGATCGGGCCGGGCGGCGCGGGCAAGACGCGCCTGGCCGGCGAGGTCGCGGGACGCCAGGGCGGACGGGCCGCCGACGGCGTCTGGATGGTCGAGCTGGCGACGATCACGGACCCGGGCGACGTCGGGGCGGGCGTCCTCGGGGCGCTCGGCCTGCGCGAGGCGAGCCTGCTGCGGCAGTCCCCCGCCGGCGGCACGGGTCCGGCGGCGGCGCCGGACACCGACCCGGTGGCGCACCTGCTCGACGTCCTCGCCGAGCGCGAGACGGTGCTCGTCCTCGACAACTGCGAGCACCTCGTCGCCGCGGCCGCCGTCCTCGCCGACGAGCTGCTCGCGCACTGCCCGCGGCTGCGGATCATCGCCACCAGCCGCGAGCCCCTCGGCATCGCCGGGGAGCGGCTCGAGCAGGTCCCGCCCCTGGGCCTGCCGCCCGCGGACGCCGACGCCGCGGTGGCCATGGCCCACCCCGCGGTGCGGCTCTTCGCCGACCGCGCGGCCGACGCGTCGCCCGGCTTCGCCGTCGACGCGGGGACGGTGGGGAGCGTCGTCGAGATCTGCCGGCGCCTCGACGGCCTGCCGCTGGCGATCGAGCTGGCCGCCGCGCGCCTGCGGTCCCTGCCGGTCGCGCAGATCGCCGCGCGCCTCGACGACCGGTTCCGCCTGCTGACCGGCGGCAGCCGCGCCGCCTTGCCGCGGCAGCAGACGCTCCGCGCCGTCGTCGACTGGAGCTGGGACCTGCTGTCGGAGGACGAGCGGCTCCTCGCCCGGCGGGTCGCGGTCTTCCCCGCCGGCGTCACGCCGGAGAGCGCCGCGGCCGTCTGCGCGGACGACGACCTGGACGCCGACGCGGTGCTCGACCTGCTCGCCGCGCTCGTCGACCGCTCGCTGCTGGTCCTCGTCGACCGGGACGCGCCGCGCTACCGGATGCTCGAGACGATCCGCGAGTACGCGACCGAGCGGCTCACCGCGACGGGCGAGCTCGGCGCCACCCGCACGGCCCACGCCCGGTTCTTCGCCGGGCTGGCCGTCGAGGCGGACCCGCACCTGCGTGGCCCCGACCAGCTCGCCTGGTTCCGCAGGCTGCAGGCGGAGCGCGACAACCTGCAGGCCGCGCTGCGCTGGCTCGCCGAGGACGGCGACGCGCGCTCCGCCCTGGGCCTGGCGCTCTCCCTCTCCTGGTTCTGGGTCCTCTCGGGCAGCCCGAACGACGCGAGCGCCGCTGTCCGGCTCGCCCACGCGGTCCCCGGTGACGCGGACCCGCTCGACCGCCTCGTCGCGGAGAACCTCGCTCTGTTCGGCGACGACGCGATGACGCAGGATCTGCGCGCGGACCTGTCGGGGCTGCTCGACGAGCTCGAGGCGATGGACCTGACGCCGCGCCCCGTCCTGATCGCCGCCGCCCCGGTCCTGGCCTGGTTCTCGGGGGATCCCGGGCGCGCCCAGCCGCTGTTCGCCGCCGCGCTCCACAGCGACGACCCGTGGGTCCGCGCGACCGTCCCGCTCGTGCTGGCGCAGACCGCCGAGAACGCCGGTGACGTCGAGGGCATCCGACGGCACCTCGACGAGGCGCTGGCCACCTTCCGCGCGATCGGCGAGCGCTGGGGTCTGACGGCGACCCTGAGCTCGATCGCGAGCCTGCGGATGCTCGAGGACGACCTCGACGGTGCCGCGGCGGCGCTCGAGGAGGCCCGCTCGCTGTTCCAGGAACTCGGAGCGGAGAGCGACAACGCGCGGCTCCTGCTCGACATCGCGGGCGTCCGCTGGCGCCAGGGGGATCTCGACGGCGCCCTCGACTACGCGCGCCGGGCGCGCGACGCCACCGACGTCGGCGGCATCGAGGCGGCGTTCGCCGGGGCGTTCCTGGCACGCGTCTCGTGGCTCCTCGGTCGCGAGGACGAGGCCCGGGAGCTGATCGCCGCCGCGCTGCGGACGACCGACCGCGTCTCCCCCGTGCGCCCCGAGCACGGCCACATCCACGCGGCCGTCCGCGCCTCCGCCGTCCTGATCGCGGTCGACGACGGCGGCCTGCGCACGGCTCGCGAGCACCTGGCGCTCGCCCACCCCGCGGCGGTCGGCACGGAGGACCAGCCCGTGATGGCGCTGGTCGGCGTCGCCCTCGCCGCCCTGGCCGAGCGCACCGGGGACGCGACCGCCGCCGCCGAGATCCTCGGGGCCGCCGCCCGGCTGCGCGGCGCGGCGGACCGCACCGACCCCGCGATCGCCCGGCTGACCGCCCGGCTGCGGCAGACCCTCGGGGACGAGACGTTCGACGGGACGTACGCGAAGGGCCTCCGGCAGGACCGCGACGGGGCGCTGCGGCGGCTGGACCCGGCGACGCTCGGGGGCTGAACCGCCTGCCCGCTCAGGCCGGCTGCGCCGTGCGGGCGGCTGGCGGGGCCGCGGCCGGCGTCGCGGCCTCGGCGGGCTCCTCGACCGGGTGCTCCTCGACGGAGCGGGAGTCGGTCAGCGTCCAGGCGCCGTAGCCGGCGACCAGGCCAACGACGATCGCGAGGATCCCGTAGGTCACGCGCTCGCCGTGGAAGAACGACTGCACGAGGTCGGGGCTCCACGTGCCGGCGGGCAGGGCGGTAGTGACCAGGACGGCGATCAGCGTGCCGACGACGGCGGTGCCGACGCTCGTGCCGACCTCCTGCGCGGTGTCGTTCAGCGCGGTGCCCATCGACGTGCGGTTGGCGGGCATCGCGTCGACGAGGGCGACGGCGCAGATGGTCATGATCGTCCGCAGGCCGATGGTCATCACGACCATCGAGATCGCGATGGCGAGGTAGCCGTGGGAGACGCCCCACGACATGCCGCCGAGCGAGACGGCGAGCAGCCCGGCGCCGATCATGCAGGCGACGCGGTGCCCGAAGCGCTTCGCGAGGCCCTCGGAGAGCGGGGAAGCGAGCAGCATCGTGACGATCAGCGGCAGGTTCGCCAGACCGGCCTTCACCGGGCTCCAGCCGTAGGCGTACTGGAAGTGCAGGATCAGGCCGAACATGACGGCGGCCATGGCGATCGAGGTGCCGGCCTGCGCGATCGCGGCGCCGCGCACGGTGCCGTTCTTGAACAGGCCCAGGTCGAGCATCGGCGCGTCCGTGCGGCGCTCGTGACGGACGAACCACGTGGCCGCACCGACCGCGCCGACGACGGCCGCGAGGGTGCCGGCGCCGAGCCAGCCGTGCTCGACCCCGCTGGTCAGCGAGTAGCACGCGAGCCCGATGGCGGCGACGCTGAGGACGGCGCCCGGCAGGTCGAGCCGGTCCTGGGTGAGGCCGTCGGGGTGGTCGGCCGCGACGCCCAGGCGGATCCCGACGTAGGCGATCAGAGCGATCGGCGCGTTGACGACGAGCAGCCACTCCCAGCTGACGTGGGCCAGGGCGGTGCCGCCGAGCAGCGGGCCGAGCACGAACCCGGACAGGCCGACGGTGATCATCACCGTCATCGCGCGCATCCGCAGCACCTTGTCGTCGAACAGGCGGAAGACGAGCGAGTTGGTGATCGGCGCCATCATCGCGGCGGCGATCCCGAGACCGGCACGCAGCGCGATCAGCTCGCCGGCGGAGTGGACGAACACCACGAGCAGGCTCAGCCCGCCGAACAGGCCGAGCCCGACGCTGAGGACCCGCCGTCGTCCCCAGCGGTCGGCGATCGACCCGGCGGTCAGCAGCAGCCCGCCGAACGTCAGCGAGTACGCCCCGGTGACCCACTGCAGCCCGGTCGTCCCGCTGCCCAGGTCGCGCCCGATGGTGGGCAGCGCGATCGACAACAGCGTGTTGTCGACCATCTCGACGAAGAAGGCCAGGCAGAGGGCCGCCAGCGGGATCCACGCCGCGCGGAGCGACGTGTAGGTCCGCGGCCCGGCGGCGAGTGGTGCGGTGGTCGTGGAGCTCATGCCCGGCAGCATCCGCGAGCCCGCTCACAGCGCCCGCACACGGCGCTCACACGGGACCGCCCGGGCGTGTGCGAGCAGGCGCCACCGCGCGATCGCGGCCTCTAGGATTCCCGGAGCCCGCCCCCGTAGCTCAGTGGATAGAGCATTGGTTTCCTAAACCATGTGCGCAAGTTCGATTCTTGCCGGGGGCATCGGAAGTACCTGAGAATCGAAGCTCGCTGTCTTACGCGCACGTCTCTCGTGCACATGGTTCTCTGGGCCACTCCCACGTCCCGACCGACTCGCGCGAGCGCTTAGGACGCCAGATTCCTCTCGGGATACTGAGGCGCGCGGCAAGAGCTCACCGTTCTGGGTCCTGGATTATCCTCAGTGGGCAGATCTGTGGCACGGATCGCTGCCCGGGGACCCGGGTCGAAACCCTGCCCCGAGTCGGGCGCCGATCGAGCGCTCGGGCTAGGGCCCTAGTTTCGTGAGCGAAACTTGGCCCGGGCTCCCGGCGTCCCAAGTGAAGTTGGGAACCCTCCCCCCAGATCCAAGTTTCGGACGCAATACTTGGATCGTGGATCTCGAACGACTCACCGCCAGCCCCATCGGCACAGTCGTTCCGCTCCGACTTCCCGACCCCCTCACGCGCAAGACGGTCGACGGCCACGCGTTCCTTCCCGAACCGCTGCCGGTCGAGGTCCAGCTCTCGACAAGCACGTGGACCACCGTCAACCGCGCCACTGCGTCCCTCGCCCGGCTCGACGGCACTGCCCGCCTGATCCCGAACCCCGGACTCCTGCGCCGCCCCGCCCTGCGCCGCGAGGCCCAGAGCACCAGCGCCCTCGAGGGCACCTACGCACCCATCGCGGACGTCCTGGCCGCCGACCAGGCGCAGACCGACCTCCCCGCCGCATTGCGCGAAGTCCTGAACTTCGAGCAGATGGCCGAGCTCGCGTTCTCCTGGCCCGACGATCGACGGCTCACCATCTCGATGCTCGGGGATCTCCAGCAGACCCTGGTCACAGGGACTGCTAGCGAACTCGGCGACGCCGGACAGATCCGCAACCGCGTCGTCGTCATCGGGTCGCGCGGCCGGCCCCTCGCCGATGCCCGGTTCGTACCACCCCCGCCCGGAGATCAGCTGCGCAGCGGCGTCGAAGCGCTTCTCGACTGGATCGAAACACCACCGGAGCTCCCGACCGTCGTCCAGGCCGCGATGGCTCACTATCAATTCGAGACCCTGCACCCCTACTCCGACGGCAACGGCCGCCTCGGCAGGCTGCTCGTCATCGTCCAACTTCTGCGAGGCGCGATCATCCGGGAGCCTCTCCTCGTCGTCTCGCCTTGGTTCGAGGCACGCCGGACCGCCTACCAAGACGAACTGCTCGACCTCTCGTGCACCGGCGACTGGGACCGCTGGATCGCCTTCTTCGCCGAAGGCGTCGCCGCTTCCGCGGAGGAGTCCCGCAGCAAGGTCGAAGGCCTTCTCGGCCTCCAAACCGACCTTCGCGCCCGCGTCCACGCCGCCGGCAAACGCGGCGCCGCCGAGCGGCTCGCAGCCGACCTCGTCGGACGCCCCTACGTCTCACGGCCCGAGGTCGCGCGCCTATACGAGCTGTCGGGACAAGGCGCGGCCAACGCGATCCAGGCACTCCAAGCCGTCGGGATCCTCGAACCGTCGGGATTCCGAACGCCCGCCGGCGCCGAAGTCTTCCGAGCGCCCGACGTCTTGACCCTCCTCACGAGTTGACCGGACTCCCGTTATCTGGCGCCAGCTTCAGGATGCGGGGATGGTTCCGGCGGTGACGCGAGTTCCTGAAGTCTTCGCGTTCTCGACCTCAGCAGCAACGCCGCTGCTCGCGCGGTCGGGTTGCGACTGTCGGAACTCCAGCGCCTCCGGGTCCTCCACGTACTCGAGCAGGTCGCCCGCGAGGTCGAGCAGGTGTTCGCGCGCTTCTTGTGGTGTGGCGTAGAAGAACTCGCGGCGGAGGTTGACCATGTTGACGCGGCGGTCGGCCAGGCGCTGGTGCATCGCCGTTTCGATCCCGACCGCATCGTTGGCGAAGAACAACGCGTGCACATCGAAGCGGAACGGCACCGAGGCATCGCCGAGCTCGCGTACGCGATCCAAGGGCTCAAGGCGACGCGTCATGCCCACCTTGATCATTCGTTCCCCGAACGCCCCGACGTTCGAGATCACGTACACGTAGCCGGCGCGGATGTTCGCGGCGCGGTAGTCGACGTCGTTGATCGCCCGGTCCACGTCGTCGAGCTGCGCCCGGAGCTTCCCCGCGGCCTCGAGGTCGCCCTTGCTCTCCAGTGATGCCAGAGCGTTGGCGTAGTGCTGCCGTTCCTTGTCGAGTCGCTCGCGCTCGCGCTGCAGCTCCTGTTGGGCCTTGCGCTCCTCCCGCAGCCGAGCCTTTTCTTCGCGCTCGCGCTCCTTCTCTTCGGCGACCTTGGCGAGATAGTCGGCCGTCAGTTCGAGCTCGCGGATGCGCAAGCGGTGGTACCTGGGCGAGACCTCGATGCTCATCGTCCGGCCGAGCTTCGCGATCACCTCGCGGGACTTCGTCAGCCGCGACACGGCGCCGTCGAGCTTGTACGGCTTGAGACCGCGGACCAACGCGTCCGCCTCGGAGTTGTAGGCCCGCAACATCAGCTTGCAGTTCTCCCGCACCATCTTCCGACCCTGCGCCTCGGACCCGTTGACCGTCCAGCCCGTCGCCCCGGTCACCGCACCGCCGTCAGCTCGCGCCATGGCCTTCATCGCTCCGCGAACGTCATCGAGCTCCGCCTTGTACGCGACGGCGTCGTCGAGGGGGTGCCGGAACTCGTACACCCCGACCTCCTGCAGCAACTGCTCGTCGGTCGTCGCGACCACCGACCTGCGGAGCTCGTCCAGCTCCGCCCGTGCCTCCCCCACACTCCGCGCGAGATCGCGTAGCTGCGCTTCCCCTTCTGCCCGACCGGCCACGAGTTGCGCGTCGAGCTGCGCAAGGGCTTCGCGGCGCTCTCGGGTCGAGGTGTCGCGCAGGTCGATGATCTGTCGTTGGAGTTCTTCGCGCTGCTGCTCGAGGTCGTAGACCGTCAGGGCGCCCGTACGATCGAGGTGCGCGCGGAGCTCCGCCACCCCTCGGCTGAGCTCCCCGTTCCGGTCCTGCAGCTCCCGCACCCGCGCCCCGCGCTCCCAACAGCGGCACCTTCGAGGGCTGCTCTGCCGTGGCCTCGACGGGGACCTTCACCTCCGGCTCTGGTTCGGCGACCCCCGCGTCGTCGCCCACCAGGGGCACTCGGTCGTCCGCCGAAGGAGATCCACCGGCGCCGTACCTGACCTCGTCACGCACCCGCTTCCACACACTCATTCCGCGACGCTACGTCCCCACCACACCGATGACAAGCGGAATGGACTGCCGCTTCCAACAGATCGAAGGTTTGCTGAGACTGCTCGCCCGACGTGACCGTTGCGGCCACGATGCTCAGATGGCACGCCGCCGACCGTCGCTCGCCAACGAAGCCGCCGACGCCTTTCTCCGCCTCACGACCGGCGCGGGCTTCCTCGCCGGATTGTTCTGGGCGGCGAACCATCCAGTGACGCCGACGAACTGCACCGGCACCTCGAGCGACTCGCTCGGAAAATGCATGGGCGACACCCTCTGGACGACGTTCCAGCCCTACCTCGTCGGCATCGGCGGCGGCACACTCGCCGGAGCGCTCCTCGCCGTACTGGTCATCGTCGTGATCCGCCTCTCGGCCCACGCCTTCCAACGTGCCCCCGGGCCCGCGAACGGAGGGACAGCGTCAGGAGCAGATCGTCCCGTCGTCGCCTCGGCGTCGGTGGCCGGCCCGCGCGGCCGGTCGATGATCGCCCGGTACCCCGGCACCTGTTCCGGCTGCCGCTCGTCCATCCGACCGGGCGATCGGATCACGCACATCGGGCGGCAGAACAACCGCTGCGCGGCCTGCGGCTGAGACCGCCCCCAGCGGCCCCCGGAGAGGTCACGGCCGCGGACCCAAGGACGAGCGATCAGGGCCCGATTTCTTGTGCCCCAGCGGCACCTTGTGCTTCGTCTTGTGCAAGTTTCGTCGAAGCTGGCCTGCCCGAATCGCCTTTGAAACCTGCCTGTTTCGACCTAGACCGACCTGGCCCGACCCCCGCGATCGTGTTCCTAAACCATGTGCGCAAGTTCGATTCTTGCCGGGGGCACTGCGGGCGCCGCGCCCGGGCAGCGCGGACACCGGCGGTGCTTCGCGTGTCGCGCCGAACGATGGTGCCTCGAGTGCATCCATTCGGGCCTTCACGGCGTTGGTCCCGTCACATGCTCAGGGCTGACCCGTCCCCACCGGGAGAGTTGCGTCATCTTGCCCACGCACTCGTCCAGCGCCTGGACGTCCTCACGGACCGTTGGCTCGCCGGAACGGCCCCGACGCCTCAGCAGATCGACGCAGCGGTCGACGACGTCGCCGTGCTGCGCGATCTGATTGCAACTCCCCAGCGACAGATCGACGTTCCAGAGACGCACGAGACCGCGCCCTCGGCCCGGGAGCGCAGGGCCTGATGGCAGCGTCCGGGAGCACGATCCCCGTCGCAACAGAGGACGAGGCGAGAAGCACCGCCGTCACCGACGCGCTGAGCCGCCTCGCCATCGAACTGGATCGCACCACGCGCCACCTCGATCAGTACGTCTCCCGTCTCCACGGCGAACACCTCGCGCCGCAGGACGGCGGAAGCGTCGCCTCAACGACCGGTCGGCTCCCCGGACGCCCGCTTCGCTGATCGCGCGGTCGGCGGCGCTCGCGGGCGGTCACGCCGTAGCGATCGGCGTCGGATCGCCGGTGGTGCGGGTGGCGAACGCCAGCGTCGCGAGTGCGATCAGGAGCCATCCGCCGAGGATCAGCGCTGGTCCCAGCGCGCCGGTGGCGTCGAACAGCCCGGTGGCGCGGAGCAGGCTGCCGGCGGCGCCCGGAGGCAGGATCTGGCCGAGCGTGGCCCAGCCGTCCGGCAGCCAGTAGGGGCCCGAGGCCAGCCCGGACAGCGGGTTGCCGACCAGCATCGCGATCGCCGCGCCGATCCCGAAGCCGACGTAGCCGAAGGCGGTCATCAGCGCCAGCTGGGTCATCGCCAGCGCGCCGATCCCGAGGCTCAACCCGAGGCCGTTCAGCAGGATGCTGCCGTCGATCGTCTCGAACACGAGTTGCAGGAAGAGCGCGACGCCGAAGCCGGCGATCAGGGAGTACGTCGCGACGCCCACGATCTCGAGGCGGTTGCGGCGCGCTCCGGTGAGCAGGTTGAAGAAGAGCGCGACCGGGAGCAGGCCGCCGAACACCAGGGGCAGGCCGGCGCCGGCCAGCCCGGTCCCGCGCGGGTCGCCCTGGGGGAACGGGACGACCTCGACGGGCCTTGCGATCGTCCCGGCGGCCTGGGCGCCTGCCGAGCCGGCGGAGGTCAGCGCGGCGGTGACCTGTGGTGCTGCGGCCATGGCCGTGTAGATCCGCCACTGCCGGCCGGTCGACTCGATCCCGCCGACCACCTCACGGTCCTTGATCACCGCCTGCAGCGCGCGGGCGTCTTCGTATGGGCGGACGTCCCACCCACGAGGATCCAGCCTGGCGCCGGCCTGTTGGGCGGCGACGCCGACCGTGCCGATGGGTGCGGCGTTGGGGCCACTGCCGTGGTTCGGCAGGACGAACGCGAGGAGCATCACCACGATCACCGCAGCGAGCGCAGCGGACAGGCCCAGCACCTTCTTTGCGTCGTCACCGGCGCGAGGTGCGGAGGGGCGTTCGTCGGGAACCATGGTGCCTTCCAGGTAAATGAGAATGAGCCTTCAACTTCCTGTCGGCACGCTACCAAATAAGTTGAGAGGCAGTTCTCAAGTTGAGGACTGCCTCGTTTTTGCGCTACGGTCCTGTGGTGTCCCCGTCGATCGACGCCGTCCCCGAGCCGCCGTTGCGCCGTGACGCCCGGCGCAACGTCCAGCGCATCCGCGCCGCGGCGCTGGAGGTCTTCCGCGAGCAGGGCCTCGGCGCCTCGCACGAGGTCATCGCCAGACGCGCCGACGTGAGCGTCGGCACCGTGTACCGCCGGTTCCCCGACCGCGAAGAGCTCATCGACGCGCTGCTGGACGACGAGTTGCTCGTCGTCGTCGACATCGCCCAGCAGGCGCTGGACACCCCGGACGCGTGGGACGGCCTGGTCGCGCTGCTCGAACGCTCTCTGGAGCTGGCGAGCGCCAACGTCGCGCTGCAACAGCTGCTGACCGGCAGCCAGCACGGCTCGCACAGGGTCGAACGCATCCGGGCGCGGCTCGAACCGCTCGCGGCGGCGGTGATGCAGCGCGCGCGCGACAGCGGCGCGATCCGCGCCGACGCGGACACCCAGGACCTACCGCTGCTGCAGCTGATGCTCAGCTCGCTGCTGGACGCCAGCCGTGACCTTGCCCCGCAGCTGTGGCGTCGCTATCTGGCGATCTTCCTGGACGGCCTGCGGCCGGGCGAGCCTCGCACCCAGCTTCCACCGCCGATCGACCTCAGCATCGTCCACGACGTGGTGGTCCGCTCCCACACCGTCGGACGCTGAGATCGGACGCGGAGCGGGCGGTCGAGACGCTGGTGTTAGGAGGGCAGCTGGGTCTCGACTGGCGAGCCCTCGGCGGCCATCGTCCAGAGAGCCTCGGCGAGCGTGTCCGGCTCGACCACGGGATACGGGATCGGCGCGGCGTCGTCGCCGCCGGCGAGCGCCGTGTGCGCGGCGCTGCCTTCGATCAGGGCCGAGATCAGCAGCGATCCCACGTGGATGCCGTGCGCGGAGAGTTCGGCGGCGAGGCCGTGGGCGTAGTTCCGGGTGGCGGCCATGGCGGGGCCCGCGCCGCTGCGGTCGGCCTTGGGCTGCGCCGCGGTGGTGCCGAAGCCGAACAGGATCGCTCCGCTGCGTCGCTCGGTCATCTCCGGAAGCACGGCCTGGACGATGTCGACCGGGGCCAGCGTCAGCAGCTCCACGTTTGCTCGCAGCTCGGCCGAGGTGAGCGATCGCGCCGGGGTGAAGCCGACCTCCGACCCGACGGGGCCGTAATAGACGGTGTCGATGCGTCCCATCTCCTTCCGGATGCGTTCCACCACGTCCGACGCCCCGCCGCGAGAGGAGAGATCTGCAGGAAAGGCGCGTGCGGTGATGCCGTCCGCCGAGAGCTCGTCGGCCAACGCGGCGAGGGGCGCGGGGCGCCGTGCGACGAGTGCGACCTCGAAGCCTTCGCGACCGAACCGCCTGGCGACCGCGGAACCCAGACCGGGACCGGCACCGAACACCGCAATAACCTGAGACATGCCTCAAGTTATAGCGAACCAGGGCGGAGGTACTCTCGACACGTGGTCCGTGCCGACGCCCGACGCAACGCAGAACGGCTGAGGGCGGCGGCGCAGGAGGTGTTCGCCGAGCAGGGCCTCGGCGCCTCGCTCGAAGCGATCGCCGCCCGGGCAGGCGTGAGCATCGGAACCCTCTACAACCGCTTCGGCTCCCGGGAGGGGCTCATCGATGGCGCGATGACGGGCCTCTTGCGAGAGCAGGTCGATTCGATCGCGGCACGCGCCGAAGCCTGCGTCGACCCGTGGGACCGGCTCGAGAGCCACCTGCACGGCCTGGTGGAGATGCAGATCCTGACGCCGGCGCTGGCCCAGTCCATCGCCCAGGCACCGCCCGGCAGCGCGCTCGCCCAGGAGTGCACCACCGCGATGAACGGTGTCGGCGCGGCGCTCGCCGACGCGATCGACGCCGGCTCCGCCCGTCCGGACGCGCACATCGACGACGTCGCGGCGCTGCTGGTGGCCAACGTGGCCGTGCTCTCCACCCTCGGCGCCGAATCGGCCCGCCGCCTCAGCACCATCGTGCTCGCCGGCCTGCGCCGCTGAGACGTCCCCACGACGCAAGTCCCTCAGAACGCAGCACGCACGTCGACCCCCGACGACCGATCCAGGCGGGGTGGCCTCAAGGACGCAGGATCGGCGGGTGGGTTCCCCCGGAGACCTCGAACTCCCCCGGCCGCACCTCGTCCCCGCAGGCCTCGCACACCACGACGGGATGCAGCTCTGCGCCACAACGGTGACGGAACACGGCCGTTGGCTGATGGTGCTCTCCCGTGTGGCGCTCGCCCCAGACCTTGAGCGCGAGGAGCACCGGGACGAGGTCGTACCCGGCGTCGGTCAGGACGTACTCGTCGCGGGGCGGGCGCTCGGAGTACCGGCGGCGGGCGATGACGCCGGCGGACTCCAGCTTGCGCAGACGGGAGGTCAGCAGCGACCGCGGAGCCCCGGTCAGCGTGGCCAGCTCGGAGAACCGGCGATACCCGTAGAGGATCTCCCGCAGCAACGGCAACGAGTGGCTGTCGCCGAGCACGCCGACCGCGTCGGTGAGCGAACACGTCCTGGGACTCGGTAGCACTTCTGGACCCATGCCTGTACGGTACACCGCAGTCAGTCCGGAAGTTGGACCTACAACCGCGATCGAGCAGACCATGACCGTCTCCGAGACCCTGACCACCCGCAACGCGTCGTTCGCCACCGAGGCCTTCCAGCCCGCGTTGCGGATGATGCCGTCGCTGCGCACGATCGTGATCGGGTTCTGCGCTCCCGTCGCGGCGTTCGCCGGTTAGGGCGTCGTGCGCCTCCACCACCTGCCCGGGAGTCGATCGACCCGGGTGCTCTGGACCCTCGAGGAGCTCGGCATCGACTACGACCTCCACGTCATGACCGGGGCCGAGCGCACCGGCCCCGAGCATCGCGCGCTGCACCCGCTCGGCCGCGTCCCGGTCCTCGAGCTCGACGACGGCCGGCACGTCTTCGAGTCCGCCGCCATCTGCCTGCACCTCGCCGACCTCCATCCGGACGCCGGCCTGGCCCCGCCCGTCGGCACGAGCGACCGCGCTGCGCTCTACCAATGGCTGTTCTTCGCGATGGCCGAGCTCGAGCCGGCCGTCTTCGGATGGATGCGGGCCACACGGGGCGGGACGCTCCAGGAGGTCGAGGCTGCCGCTCAGCACTTCGCCACCGTCGCCGCGGTCCTCCGCGACGTCGTGAGCGAGCGGCGGTGGATGCTCGGCGACACCTTCACGGTCGCCGACGTGCTCTGCAGCGGCCCGCTCGGCACCGCCTACCGCCGCGGACTAGCCGACGAGGATGGCCCGCTCCGCGAGTACGTCGAGCGCGCGGCGGCGCGCCCGGCGAACGTCCGCGCCGAGAGCGTCCGACACCCCGGCGCGGCATCGGCCAGAACGACCATGCCCCGCGGATCGAGGACGAGATGACACGCACCCCAGGACCGCTCGAGGCGCCGCTCCCTGACACCCCCGTCCCGTCGGGGCGGGTCCGCGCGGCCGGCGTCGACACGTTCTTCTACGACACCGGGACCGGCGAGGTCCCGACGATCTGCGTGCACGGGAACCCGGACTCGGCCGACGCCTGGCTGCCGATCCTCCACCGGGCGGGCGAGATCGGTCGCGTCATCGCTCCGGACCTCCCCGGGTTCGGGCGCTCGGAACGACCCGACCCCGCGGCGTTCGATGCGACGCTGGTCGCGTACGTCGCATGGTTCGACGCATTCGTCGACGCCCTGGACGTGCCCCGCTTCAACCTCGTCGTCCACGACTGGGGCAGCCTCGCCCTCGCCGCCGCAGCGCGGCGGCCACAGCAGCTCGAGCGACTCGTCGCGATCGACATCGTCCCGCTCTCGGCGGACTACCGCTGGCACTGGTTGGCGACCTACCTCTGGCGACCCCGCGTGGTGGGCGAGGTCGGCATGACCGTCTTCAACCGCTTCACCATCAAGCTCCTGACTCGCCTGCAGCGCCCGGGCCTCCGCCCGCTCGACGCCGACCTCCTGGACCGCGTGAAGCGCGACCTCGACCCAGGGATGAAGCGCGCGATCCTCAGCCTCTACCGCTCAGCCGATCCCGAGCTCCTGGGGCGCTACGGCGCAAACCTGCCCGACGTCGTCGCGCCGGCGCTCGTCCTCTGGGGCACCGACGACCCCTACGTCGGCCCCCACGAAGCGGACGTCCTGACGGCGGCCCTCGGCGGCCCCACCGAGACCGCGCTCGTGAAGGGTGGACACTGGCCGATGCTCGACACCGACGACGTGTTCGACCGCACGATCGCCTTCCTCGGGGACGGAACCGGCGCCTGAACCGGCCCGAGCGCACGGTTCTGAGGTCGACCGCCGTCCGGGAGCCGACCGCTCGTCGGACGCTCGTGAGCGATCGCGGGCCCTGGGCCGCCGGTCCACGGTGACGGGAGCCCGGCACAGGACCGTCCCGCGGAAGTCGGTCCCTCAGACGCGCTTGCGTCCTGCCGCGAGCGCCTCCGCCGCCTTCGCTACCCGCCGGGCGCGAGTCTCGGCCGCCTTCGCCTGTTCGATCGTGGTGACGAAGCCCTTCTGCTGGCTCGCCGTCAACCCGTCGAAGAACGCCCGAGCACCGGGCAGCGCCTCGAGGGCGGACGCGAGGTCGTCGGGGACCTCGACGGTGCGGGGAGCGGTGTCCAGCGCGAGAGTCACGTCGACCTCATCGCCGGCCCCGACCCCGGCCAGCTCGCGGTTCTCGGCGCTCAGCGAGACGAGTGAGCGACCACCACGGGTCGCGATCATTCCGCGGTAGCTGTGACTGCCGACGGTGATGGCGACCAGTGGCTGGCGCCCGCCGCCGAGCTCCTCGACGACCTGCGGCGGGACCAGCACGCCGGTCGTGGCCCCGCCGCCGGACACGATCGTGCTGCGGAAGCGGACGGCGGGGTCGGGCGTGGGGGGAGTGGAGACCATGTGCTTGTCCTTCGATCGGAGCCCGCCATTCGGGACGCGCGGCGGGTGGTCGAGCTGAGACCGCCGCGTCGTTCCGAACTCATCGGGGGGGGGCATTCGTCGGCTCGTCGCCGCAGCCCCGTCGCCAGCCCTTCGAGCAGCGACGAACCGGCGCGAGGCGAGACACCGGCTGGCTCGTCGCGCTTGCTGCCTCCGCTTCCGTCAGGACGAATCGTACCTGTCGAGGCGGGCGGTGCAGAGGTGGTTGCTCGACATCGGCCCGGTCGGGCGATCGCTGGGCACGCGGGATGGCACGAGGTGACGCTCGAGCGCATCGTCCGCCTGGGTCGTCGGTCGGCTGCGGAACACGGGATCCTCGAGGCGCTCGCGCGCCGTCGCCGACCGGAACGCCGTGCCGGGGAGCGTCAGCCCGCCTGCAGGAAGGCGGATACCGCGCGGGCGACACCGGCGGGGTCGTCCAGTTGCGGGCAGTGTCCCGCGCCGTGGAGCACTTGGAGCTCGGCGTCGGGCAGCGCGGCGAGGTAGCGATCCATCTGTGTCCGGTCGGCGATCGTGTCCCGGTCGCCCCACAGGAGCAGGACCGGGGTGTCGATCTCGTCGGCCCTGACGATGCGGTCCAGGCTGCCGTCCGGTGCGCGGGCGGCATCGAACAGGGCCGGCACGTCGGCCCACGTGAAGGCCTCGGCGATGCGGGTTGCGAACTGCGCATCGAGGCGGCCCGCGTCGACGACGAGGTCCTGGAGCGCGACGCGTCGGATCGCCGGCACCGAGAGCGCTGCGGCTGCGAGAGGACGGCTGAGGCGCGCGAGGCGGTGGCGGGGGCGAAACCGTCGTTCGAGCGCACGGCCCTGAGCGGCGTCGTGCATGCCCATCGGCCCGATCGCCACCACGCGTCTCGCCCGGCCACGACGGGCGAGCTCGAGGGCGGCCCAGCCGCCGATCGAGTTGCCCACGACGTCGATCGGCTCGTGGACGCCGTGGTCGTCCAGGTGGCGCTCCAGGGCGTCGACGAGGACGTCGAATCGCTCACGGCCTGGTCCGGGGTCCACGACGAAGGGAAGCTCGGGGCCTCCGATGTGTCCGGGCAGCGTCGGGGCGATGACGTCGCGGCGTCCGCCGAGGGCGGCCACGAACGGCTTCCACATCTCCCAGGACGTCCATCCGGCATGCACGAGCAGCAGCGGCTCACCCGCTCCGCCCCGGAAGGACGGCTGGGGAGCGGCGGTCCGGCGGCTCCGGCGGGGCGACGGGCCGCCGGGGCTCGACGGGTCCCGCACGCCGGCGGCGGAGTGGTCGCTCATCGAGTGGCCCTTCGGGAAGCGGCGAGGAACAGGTCGGCGACGTCGTCGGCGACCGCCCCCGGCGTGCCGGGGGATCGTCCGTCGGCGGCGGCGATCAGGAGTTCCGCGAGACCCCCGGTGAGGGTGTGGGCCGAGAGGGTGAGCGCGGGATCCGGCGGCTGGTCCGGCGTCGCTCGGAGCGCCTGCATCATCCGCGCGGCGAGGGTCGCTGCGTCCGCGAGCGCGTCGCCGCGCAATCGCCGCAGGCGCGGGGTCGCGAACGACTCGACGAGGCAGACCTGAGTGATCCGTGCGTCCTGGAGGAAGTAGGACGAGACCGCGGCCAACGCTGCCCGGAGGCGGTCCTCCGGCGGTGTCGCGGTGTCGCCGGCGGCCATGGTGACGACGCGACGGACGTCGGAGAGGACGCGCTCGAGGATGGCGGCGAAGAGTGCCTCGCGATCGGCGTGCTCCTCGTAGAACTGGCGGCGGCTGAGCCCCACGCGCTCGCACACACCGGCGACCGTCGCCCCGTCCCAGCCGCGGGAGGCGAACTCGTTCAGACCCCCGTCGAGGAGCCGTTCGCGTCGATCGGCGGTGCGCTCCTCCGTGGTGCGCCCGCCGTAGACGCGACCCGGCGTGGTGCGGTCTCCCATGCACCCACGGTAGCAATCAGGAACGCGAACGTCTCAGATTGCCCGGACGCGGCTCGACGCTCTCGCCGCCCGGGGCTGGGCGACGCCCGAGCTGCGACCGTCGCCGTCGCCGCCCGGGTGCCCCTCGGTGCCGGTCAGTGCGCCACGGGGCACCCCGCCGCGGCTGCGGGGGCGGCAGCGGCCCGAGGCACCTCGGTGGCGACGGACGCGACCGCGTCCCCGTGCCGCGGGACAGGTCGCCGCCGGACGACCGCGAGTCCGCCGTCGGAGGGGGCGTAGGCGAGGCCGCGGAAGCTCTGCCGCTCGGCCCGCCGGTTCGTCGGCTCGAGGTCGAAGTGCCGGAGCATCGTACGGAGGACGATCTCGAGCTCGAAGAGGGCGAACGACGCCCCGAGGCACCGGCGACGCCCCCCGCCGAAGGGGACCCAGGTGTAGGTCCCCGGCTTCGCGTCGACGTAGCGGCCGGGATCGAAGCCTTCTGCGTGCGCGTGGAAGCGGGTGTCGTCGTGGATCGTCGCCAGCGCGGGGAAGAGCATCGTTCGCGCCGGGATCCGCCACTCGCCGAGCTGCACCGGCACGACGGCGCGCCGACCGGTCCCACCGATGATCGTGCGGTGGCGCAGGAGCTCGAGGATCGTCGCGGCCCGGTAGGTGGAGTCGCCCGTCTCCGCCTCCTCCTCGAGCCGGCGGAGGACCAACGGGTGACGACGCAGCCGCTCGACGGCGTAGGCGAGGGACGACGCGGTCGTCTCGTGACCGGCGACCAGGAGCGTCAACAGCTCGTTGGCCACGGCGGTCCGGTCGACCTCGCCGCCGCCGTCCTGCCCCGCCTGGAGCATCATGGCGAGCACGTCGGTCCGCTGGGACAGCTCCGGGTCGGCGAGGCAGCCGTCGATCAGTCGGCCCACGAGCTCCTCGTACCGCGAGCGCAGGCGCTTCAGCCTCCCGCCCGGGCTCCGCCGCCCGAGGTCGCGACGCAGCGCCGGGGCGACGACCATGCGCTGCCCCAGCGCCGTGGCCTCGGGCAGCAGGTCCTCGAGTTCGTCGAGCTCGTCGCCTGCGGCACCGAACACGGCCCGCAGGATCACGCGCAGGGTGATCGCGTTGAAGGACGGCAGGGTCGGGAACTCCTCCCCGTCCGGCCACGCCGCCATCGCCCGCAGCGCCTCCTCCTCGACGAGCTCCTCGTAGACGCGCATCCGGTCGCCGTGGAACGCCGGGAGCAGCAGCCGGCGTTCGCGCAGGTGATCTTCCTCGTCGAGCGCGAAGATCGACCCACGCCCGAGGACGTCCCCCAAGGGGTTCTCTCCCGCGTGCAGGACGGCGGCGTCTGCGGTGAACACCGCCTTGACGAGATCGGGGTGGCAGACGACGACGGCTCGCCCGATCCCCGGCAGCGGGATCGAGAACGCGTCCCCGTACCGCCGCTGCAACGTCGTGAAGAACGGCCGCCGGGCGAACGCGAACAGTGCCGCGCTGACGAGCGTGGGCAGGCGGGGCCCGGCCGGGAGGCGCGGGGGCACCGACGGTTCGAGCGGGGTGACGGACAGCTTGGACACGGGATCTCCACGGCGGTAATCGTGAGTACCCAAGCTAGGGTACTGCCGGTTACCGTACGACGCAAGGCAGGTCGACGTGCCTCCGCGAGTAGCGTTCGGGAGGTGACCGCACCCAGCAGCGATCCACGGCGACGGATCCTCGACGGCCTCGCCGCGTCGCTGCGGGAGCGGGGGCTCGCGCACACCCAGATCGACGACATCGTGCGCCACGCCCGGATGTCGAAGCGCACGTTCTACGCCACCTTTCCCGACAAGGAGTCGGCGTTCGTCGAGCTGATCCGGGAAGGCAGCATCGAGACCTTCGACGCCGTCGCCCGCCTGGTGGGCGGTGACCTGCCGTGGGAGGAGCAGGTCGAGCTCGGCGTGACCGCCTACCTCCGCGCCCTGGACGACAACCCGCTGCTCGTCGCGGCCATCTCTCGTGACCTGCCCGGTCTCGGCCCCCGCGGCATCGCCCTGCACCGGGAGGCCCTCGACCGCTTCGCGGGGCTCTTCACCGAGATGTCCCGGTCGTTCGCCGGCAGCGGCGCGGCGGTACGGCCGATCCCACAGCTGTCCGCGGTCCTGCTGGTCGCCGGCGTGGCCGAGCTCGTCGCCCGTGCGGCCCTCGACCACGGGCCGATGGAGGACCTCGCGCCGGTCATCGTCGACGCCATCGTGGCCTTCGCGCAACCGCGACGGGAGCCCGCGTCCGGGGCGTGAAGTCTGCCCCGCCGCTGCTTCGGCACCCGCGGGGGCCTGGTCGTCGCCCTCGCCGAGGAGGTCCTCGCAGAGCTTCGCGGCTGCCCGCCCCGACGCGACGTACCGCGACTGGACCGCACAGCACCCGTGGGGCCACGCGATGTGGACGCACTGCCCCGAGGTCCGTCCCGAGTTCGCCACCATCGTCTCGAACGCCCGGCGGCACCTCGCAGCCCTCGTCGCTGGCATTGCGAGCTGGCGAACGTCCCCCGCCCCCGTGTACGTCGGCCGGCGCCGCCGGCTGACCACCGGCTCGGGGCATCCGCCGCCCCGACGGCCGGCGGGCTTGCGATCGCGAGAGCCGCCCCGGGTCAGTCGGCCGCAGCGACCCGCGCGTGCGTCTCGACGATGATCTCCGCCAACCGCGGGCCGGCGTCCTCCTGGCAGAAGTGCGCGGTGCTCCCGAGGGTCTCGTGGGGCTGGCCGGCCGCCCCGGCGACCTGCGCGATCAGCACGCGGTCGGCGCCACGGGTGATCGGGTCCGAGTCGCCGAACGCACAGACGAACGGACCGGGGAACGACCGCAGCCCCTCCCACGCGGCGCGGTTGTCGACCGCACCGGGATCGTCGGGCCGGTCGGGGACCAGCGCGGGGAACCGGCGGGCGCCGGCCTTGTAGGACTCGTCCGGGAACGGTGCGTCGTAGGCCGCGAGCTCCTCCGCCGACAGCTCGCGGGCCGTGGCGCCCTGGAGGATGTTCGCCACCGGGAACACGTCGACGGACTGCGAGTACGAGCGCCAGGCCTCGAACGCCTTGCCCAGCGGCCGCTCCCCGGTCGGCAGGAACGTGTTCGAGGCCACGACCGCGGAGAACCTCTCGGGCTGCTGCCCCACGAGCCGCAGGCCGATCAGCCCACCCCAGTCCTGGCCGAACAGGACGACGTCGCGCAGCTCGAGCTTGAGGAAGAGCAGGTCCTCGATCCAGCCGGCGTGGCGGACGTAGGTGTAGTCCTCGAGTGCGGTCGGCTTGTCCGAACGGCCGAAGCCGATGAGGTCGGGAGCGATCACGCGCATCCCGGCCGCGACGAGCGGGCCGATCATGTGCCGGTAGAGGTAGGACCAGCTGGGCTCACCGTGCAGCAGCACGACGACCGGCCCGTCCGCCGGCCCCTCGTCGACGTAGGCCATCCGCAGCGTGCCCGACCCGTCGACGTCGACCTCTGCGTAGTGCGGAGCGTACGTCCAGCCGCTGAGGCCGTCGAACCGCTCGTCGGGCGTGCGCAGGGCGTCCATGCCCGGACCCTAGCCCCGGGGGTGGGCGGCGCGGGCGTCGTGAACGGAAAGCCGGACGCAGCCTCTACGGCCACTCGCACTTCGCGGCCGTCGCCGCCGCCTCGATGCCCGTGTCGCGCTCGTCGTAGATCGGGACGGCGTAGGTCGTCGTCCCGCCGCCGCGGGAGGAGATGGCGATCCGCACCGTCCGTGGCTCGCCGCTGCGGAGCCTCGCCAGGGCCGCATGGTCCCGCGACGCTGGTCCCGGCGCCTCGTTCGCTACGTTCGGCCCGTGCCGTCGTCTCGATCCCTCGAGGACCTCTTCGCCGATCGTCCCGACCTGACGGGTACGGCGGTCGCCGAGATCGCGTTCCCCGGCGAGCTGCGGGAACGACTGATCGCCGCGTACCTCGACGGCACGAAGACCGCCGGATCGTCCCTGCTGCTCGAGTACGAGATCGCCGACGAGCCCCTCCCCGTCCCGGGCGACCGATCGATCATGGTCGACTCGCAGCGACGGCCCGTGGCACTCCTGACCGTCTCTGCGGTCGACGTGGTCCCGATGGACGAGGTCGACCTCCGGATCGCGGTCGGCGAGGGCGAGGGCTTCGCGTCCGTCGACCAGTGGCGCGCGGCGCACATGGAGTTCTGGACCAGCGACGACTTCCGGGACGAGATCGGCGACCCGGCGTTCACGCCGGCCGACGACGCACCCGTCGTCGTCGAATGGGTCGAGCTCGGCGAGACGTTCTGACAGGGCCCGGCGATCCGCAACGATTCACGTCCGCCCGGGTTCATGGTCCGACCGTCCCCCTTGCCCAGGAACACCATGCGCCCGCCACTCCTGTCCGCAGCCACCGCACTGGTCCTCCTCGCCGGCACGGCGACGGCCGCAGCGGACACCACCCCGACCCGCGCCGAGTTCGAGTCACGCGTGACGCGCCTCCTGACCGACCGTCACGGGGCCGACTTCACCGACGCAGCGGTGCGGTACGTCGCATGCCCCGCGGCCCAGCTCAGTCACGACCGCAACTACGGCAGCCAGCAGGACTGCCGCTACGAGTTCGGCAGCCGGAGCCGGCGCACGGCCGGCGGCATCAGCTTCTTCGACGACTTCGGAGGCGGCGGCGAGTTCCGACCGAGCCCGGCCACGCGAGCGACGTTCGACACCGCACCCCGCGCCTGCACCGGCAGCAGACTCCGCGCGGGCTTCGCGGACCCCGGATGGACGCTCCGTTCGCTCCGTGCGACCGCCGACGACCCCTACTCCTGCCGCACCTCAGGACAGCTCCTCGACCACCTCGCCGCCACGACGCGCAGCTCGAGCCGTCTGCCCAGGCACCGCACCATCCGGCTGAGCGACGCCGGCCCCGGATACCCGACCCTGGACGACTGGGACTGCTCTCGAACCGGCGCCCGTTCCCAGACCGTCACCTGCCGCAACGGCCTCGGTCACCGGATCACCGCGCGACTCGAACCGACCGACTGACGGACGGTCGCCTGCGGCCGACGCCGGCTCAGCAGCCGATCCGGCGTCCCGCCGTCCGCAGGAAGACGGTGTCGTTCCGACTGTTCGCGGTCGTCGCGCGACGGTGCGAGCCTGTGCCGTATGACCGAGTCGACCACCACGCTCTGGCGGCCCGTCGGGCAGAAGGAACTCGACCTGATCGAGGCGTCCGCGTGGAAGCGGTTCCCGCCGCGACTGCTGGGACAGCCGATCTTCTACCCCGTCCTCAACGAGGAGTACGCGACGAAGATCGCCCGCGACTGGAACACGAAGGATCCTGCGTCGGAGCACGTCGGCCACGTCTTGCGGTTCGAGGTCGACAGCACGTACCTGAGGAGGTTCGAGCCCCGGCGAGTCGGGGGTCGCGGGATCGACGAGCTCTGGGTGCCGGCCGAAGACCTCGACGAGTTCAACGACCACATCCGCGGAACGATCGAGATCGTCTCGACCCACCGACCCGCGGTCTGACCCCGCCGCCATCGCCCCGCGCGCCGGCGCCGGAGGTCACCTCGTCACGCCCCGGCACCCCCGTCGACGGGCACGATCGCCCCGGTGACGAACGACGCGCGGTCGCTGAGCAGCCACGCCGCGACCTCCGCGACCTCGTGGGGCTCCGCCATCCGGCCGAGGGGGATCGAGGCCGTCACCTGCGCGACCACTCCGGGGGTCGCGGCCTCCCACTCGTCGATCATCTCCGTGGCCGTCCCCCCGGGGGTGATGCCGTTGACGCGGATGCCCTCCGGGGCCCAGGTCACCGCCGCGGACTCCGTGATGCTGTCGAGTGCGCGCTTCATCGCCCCGTACGCGGGCAGGACGGGGTTCGCGCGGCGGCTCCCGATGCTCGAGGTGTTCACGATCGCGCCGCCACCGCCGGCGCGCATCAACGCGGCCTCGGCGGTCATCGCGGTCCAGTGGCCGCGGAAGTTCACCGCGAACTGCCGGTCGAGGTCCTCGCCGCTCGTCGCGTCCAACGGACCGGGCGCCTGGATCGCCGCCCCGTTGTTGAACGCCCCGTCCAGTCGGCCGTGCAGGTCCTCGACCCGCGACACCGCCGCGCGGACGCTCGCCTCGTCGGCGAGGTCCAGGGGCACGGCGTCGGCGACGCCGCCGGCGGCACGGATCCCGGCGACGACCCGGTCCAGCGCGTCGGTGCCCCGGGCCCCCAGGACGACGGCGGCGCCCTCCCGGGCGAACAGGCGGGCCGCGGCCGCACCGATGCCGCGGCTGGCGCCGCTGATCAGGATCACCTTCTCGTGGAGCAGGCCGATGGGCGGGGCGTGAGTGGTCATGGGTCGGAGTGTCGAGCGGCGCGGCAGCCGGATCCAGGCACGGGCAGTACCAGGATGCGGCGGCCCCGAGGGCGCATACTCGGTGCATGGACAAGCACGAGCTCGGCGCGTTCCTGCGCAGCCGTCGCGAGCGGCTGCGCCCCGAGGACGTCGGCCTCGCCTCCGGATCGCGGCGCCGGACGCCGGGGCTGCGCCGCGAGGAGGTGGCGGTCCTCGCGCACATCTCCATCGAGTACTACGTGCGCCTCGAGCAGGGCCGTGCGCCGCGCCCGTCGGGCGACGTGCTCGCCGGGATCGTCGGCGCCCTGCGGCTGACGGACGCGGAGTCCGCCCACCTCCACGTCCTCGCCGGCACCGCGCCGAGCCGCACCGGGGTGCACCGCCGGGACGTCCGCCCGAGCATCCTCGCGCTCCTGGAGCGGCTCCCCGGGACGGCCGGGTTCGTGATGTCCGCCGCGTTCGAGGTGCTCGCCTGGAACGAGCTCGCCGCCGCGCTCATGGAGGACTTCGGGCACCTCGATCCCGAGGACCGCAACCTCGCGCGACGGGCGTTCCTCCGGTCCGTGGACCCCGCGGACGGTGGCCTCTACGGCGTCTCGGACGCGGCCGAGTTCCGCAGCACCGTCGTGACGGAGCTTCGTGCCACCCGGGCCCGCTACCCCACCGATCCGGACGTCGTCGGTCTGGTCGCCGAGCTGCTCGACGGCAGCCCCGAGTTTCGGCGCCTGTGGGAGCGCCAGGACGTGCGGGTCGCGCCCATGCTGACGAAGACCTTCCACCACCCGGTCGTCGGCGACGTCACCGTGGACTGCGACGCCACCACGCTCGTCGATCGCGACCAGCACCTCGTGCTCTACTCCGCCCCGCAGGGCTCGCCGGCGGCCGAGGCGCTCGCGTTCCTCGGCGTGCTCGGCGTGGACGGTGTCCGGGCCGGCCGACCGCGGTAGTCGGCGGGTGGCCCGGCGCCGCCCGCCCCCGTGTCGGTGGCGGCTACGACGTGCCGGCCAGACCTGCGGAGCCGGTGTCGCTCACGACGGGATCTGCGCGCCGTCCGGGAAGTCGGTGCTCCGCGAGAGGTCCTCCCTGTCGCGTCCGCACCGACGCGCTCGCACCCCGCGATGATGGGGCGCACCACCGAGACCCCCACGAGGACGGCATGACCACCACACCGACCAGCGGGCGCACCCTGCGCTCGACCATCACCTCCGACGGCGCGCTGCAGCTCCGGATCGTCGACGAGCCCGTCGCCGCCCCGACGGGCTCGCAGGTGCTCGTGTCGATCGAGGCCACGCCGATCAACCCCTCGGACCTCGGCGTCCTGCTGGGGCCGGCGGACCCCGGGACGCTCTCGCCCGTCGCGGGCGGTCTGGACGGCGTCGTGCCCGAACGGGCCATCCCCGCGCTGCGCGACCGGCTCGACCGGGCGCTGCCGGTCGGCAACGAGGGCGCCGGGACGGTCATCGCGGCGGGCCCGGACGCCGAGGGGCTCCTCGGACGGCGGGTCGCGACCCTGGGCGGGGCGATGTGGTCGGACCTCCGGCTCACCGACGCCGCCTCCGTCGTCCCGCTCCCCGACGGGGTGGAGGCCGCGGACGGGGCGGCGATCTTCGTCAACCCCCTGACGGCGCTGGCCATGGTCGCGACGATGCGCGAGGAGGGACACACGGCGCTCGTGCACACGGCCGCCGCGTCGAACCTCGGACGGATGCTCGTGCGGATCTGCCGCGACGACGGCGTCGGTCTCGTCAACGTGGTCCGCAGCGCCGAGCAGGTCGAGGCGCTCGTCGAGCTCGGCGCCGAGCACGTCGTCGACTCGTCCCTGCCGGACTTCGCCGACCGCCTCACCGACGCGGTCGCGGCGACGGGGGCGACCGTGGCCTTCGACGCCGTCGGCGGGGGCACGCTGGCCGGCGAGATCCTCGCGGCGATGGAGCGGACCGCCGAGCGGGACGGGCCCTGGACGCCGTACGGGTCGCAGACCCACAAGCAGGTCCACGTCTACGGCAGCCTGGACCGGGCGCCGACGACGATCGACCGGACCTTCGGCATGCGCTGGAGCGTCGGCGGCTTCCTGCTGACCGACGCGCTCACCCGCCTGCCGCCCCAGGTCGTGGCCGCGATGCGGGGCCGGGTGCTCGACGAGCTGCACACGACCTTCGCGTCGACCTACGCCCGGACGATCGGCCTCGCCGACGTGCTGGACCCGGAGCACCTGGCGGTCTTCGGGCGGCGCAGCACCGGGACCAAGTACCTCATCGACCCGACGCTGGACCGCCCCTGACGTTCGCCGCGACGGCCTCCGCGATCGGGACGGCACCGCCGTTCAGCTCGAGGATCTGCCTCCGGATCCCGGGCTCGTGGAGGAGCTCGGCGAGCGTCACCGCGACGTCGGCCCGGGCGATCTCGCCGTGGAGCTCCGCCGGCCCCAGGGAGACGGTGCCCGTCGGGGCGGCGTCGACGAGCATCGACGGGCGCAGGATGAGCCAGTCCAGGGCGCTGCGGCTGAGCGCGACGTCCGCGTCCTTCTTGACGGTGAAGTAGGACTCGAGCTCCTCGTCGAGGTCGCGCTCGCGCCACGACTCGGGGAGGACGGAGACCGACGCGAGACGTCGCACCCCCGCCGACCCCGCCGCGTCGGTGACCGTCGCGAGGGCGCGGCGGTCGATCGCCTCGGTCGTCGCCGTGCTCCCGCCGTTGGATCCCGCGCTGAAGACCAGCACGTCGGAGCCGCGGATCGCGTCGGCGATCGCCGACGCGGACATCGTGGCGAGATCGCCCACCCGAGCGGCGATCCCGCGCGACCGCAGCGCGCTCCGCTGGTCCTCGCGTCGCACGAGGCCCGCGACGTCGTCTCCCCGCCGCAGCAGCTCGGTGGCCAGCAGTCCACCGACGCCGCCCGTGATGCCGAAGACGAAGACCTTCATCGTGCGCCTCCGGCGGCGGCGGAGCGGGTCGTGCCCGGGTCGGGCGTCTCGCGTGCGGTCATGGACCCAGCGTCCCGCTCCGGGGGCCCCACCGGAATGGCCAGGACGCCGGATCGCATGTGCGGGCGTCCTACGATGCGGACGTGGACGTGTTCAGCGACGTGATGCGTGGGGTGCGCGCCGACGACTCGACCTTCGGACGCTCCACGCTGCGCGCACCGTGGGCGCTCCGGTTCGACGACGGCCCGCCGCTGACGCTCGTGAGCGTCCTGCACGGCTCGGGCTGGATCGTCCCGGACGGTCGTCCCCCCGAGCACCTCGGCGCCCGGGACACCGTCGTCGTATGCGGGCCCGCCGGCTTCGCGTTCGTCGACGAGATCGGCACCACGGCGCCGACCGTCCCCTGCGGCGAGCGCCGCTCGACGCTCGGTCGCCCCGGGTCCGTGCACCGGCGCGGGTGGTGCGACGCCGCCCCGGACGCGCCCGGCAGCACGACCGTCGTCGTGGGCGCGTACCCGGTGGGCGGCGAGATCAGCTACCGCCTGCTCGACGCGCTGCCGACCGTGATCCGCGTCCCGGCCGTCGAGACCGGCGATCCCGTCCTCGACCACCTGGCCGCGGAGATCGCCGTGGACGCCCCCGGCCAGCAGGCCGTGCTCGACCGCCTGCTGGACTGGCTCCTGGTCTGCACGCTGCGCGAGTGGTTCGACCGCCCCGGCAACGACCCGCCGGCCTGGTGGGCCGCGCAGCGCGACCCGGTGGTCGGCGCCGCGCTGCGCCTCCTGCACGCGGACCCGGCCGCGACGTGGACCGTCGCCGGGCTCGCGGCGCGGACCGGGGTGTCGCGGTCGACACTCGCCCGTCGGTTCGCCGAGCTCCTCGGCGAGGGGCCCCTGACCTACCTCGCCCGCTGGCGCATGACCCTGGCCGCCGACCTGCTGAGCGCACCGGAGCCGACGATGCTGGAGGAGGTGGCGCAGGTCGTCGGCTACGCCGACGCGTTCGCGTTCAGCACCGCGTTCAAGCGCATCCGCGGTGTCAGCCCCAGCGAGTTCCGGCGACGGGCGACCGCCCTCGACCGGAGCGCCTGACGCGCCGCCTGCCGCGGCGCCCCGCCGTCAGATCTGCGACTGGCCGCCGTCCGCGAACAGCTCGACGCCGTTGACGAAGCTCCCGTCGGGGGAGACCAGGAACAGCGCGGCGCCCGCGATCTCCGACGGATCCGCGACGCGCCCGAGCGGCACACCCCGGGCGAGATCGTCGAGCAGCCCCTGCTTCTGGTCGTTCGGGACGAGACCGGTCAGCCCCGGCGTCAGCGTCGGTCCCGGGGAGAGCGCGTTCACGCGGATGGCGCGGTCCTTGAGGTCGTTCGCCCAGCCGCGGGCGAAGCTGCGGACCGCGGCCTTCGACGCCGCGTAGATGCTGAACGCCTCGCCCCCGAGGATCGAGGCGTTCGAGCTCATGAGGACGATCGCCGCCCCGTCGACGAGCAGGGGCAGCGCTCCCTGGACCGTGAGGAGCGTGCCCTTGACGTTCGTGTCGAAGGTGTCCTGGTACTGCTGCTCGGTGATCGCGCCGAGCGGTGCGAAGGAGCCCCCGCCGGCGTTCGAGACGAGGACGTCGACGTGGCCGGCCGCGTCGCGCACCGCCGCGAAGAGCGCGTCGACGTCGGCGGCGACGGACGCGTCGGCACGGATGCCGGTCGCGTTCTCGCCCAGCTCAGCGAGGGCGGCGTCGAGCGCCTCCTGCCTCCGTCCCGTGATGAACAGCCGAGCGCCTTCGTCGGCGTAGCGGCGGGCGATCGCCAGGCCGATGCCGCTCGTCGCGCCGGTGACGACGGCGACCTTGCCCTCGAGGATCTTGGTCATGGGAACTCCGCGATCGATGGTTGTGGAATGTTCGGTCCCGAACACCCGATGAGGAGCATAGCGGAACGAACGGTCCGGAACTCGCCTACACTCGTTCGATGGCCCGCCCGCGGACGTTCGACGAAGACCTCGTGATCGGCCGCGCCCGGGAGGTCTTCCACGACCACGGGTTCGCCCCGACGTCGGTCGAGGACCTGACGGCGGCGACCGGCCTGAGCCGCAGCAGCCTCTACGGCGCCTTCGGCGACAAGCACCGGCTGTTCCTGCGGTCCTTCGCGCAGTACTGCGAGGAGGAGGTCGCGGTGCTCGAGCGCGAGCTCACGGGCGACGACGAGGGTGCGCGGAGCCGCCTCGAGGACCACGTCCACCGCAAGACCGCCGACGCCCGGCAGTCACTGCGCGGGTGCCTCCTGGCGAAGGTCGGAGCCGAGCTGGGGACCGACGATCCGGACGTCGCGCCCGTCGCGACGGCCTTCTACGCGACGTACGAACGGCTGCTCGAGGACTGCGTGCGGGGAGCACAGGCCGCCGGCGACCTGCGGAGCGACATGACCGCCGGCGACGTCGCAGCGGTGCTCCTCGCGACGCTGCGCGGCATCGAGGCGCTCGGCCGGATCGGTCGCCCGCCCGCCGCACTCCGGGCGGTCGCCGCCGCCACGCTGACCGCGCTGTCAGAGCCCCGGGGCCCCGGCTCGACCTGAGGCCGTCGGCGCCCCGGACGGCGCCCCGCCCCGGCTCATCCGAGGGTGCGGTTGAGGAAGTCGATCTGGTCGCCGACGACGCTCTCGAAGTATGGGTCCAGGTACGGCTCGAAGTGCGAGCAGTCGTAAGTCTTGACCTGCGCGCGAGGGATCCGTGCGGCCGCCTTCTTCGCGACCTTCACCGGGGTCACGATGTCCTTCAGCGCGATCTGCACCAGCGTCGGGGCGGTGATCCGGTCCGCGTGGCGGCCCGGCGAGTAGGTCGCCATCACCAGCGCGATGCGTGCCGCGACGACGTTCTCCCGCTCGAAGCGGGGGAGGTCGGCGGCGACGAGGCGCTGCACGAGCGGCCAGGCGTCCGGGGCGGTCATCATCGCGATCTCGCCCGGCTTGCCGACGGCCGGGACGCGGTGCGGCGAGCGACCCAGGGCCGCGCCGATCGCGTCGCGGAGCCCCGCGAGGATCAGGCGGGCCGAGACCCGGACCGGGACGGAGCGCACCGCCGCGGGCCCGCTGACGTGCGGGACCTGCGCGATGACGGCCGCGAGGTCGTGGTCCTCGGCGGCGAGGTGCAGGACGTGCCCGCCGGCGAACGACGTCCCCCACGCCACCACGCGCGAGGTGTCGACGTCCGGGAGGGTGCGGGCGTGGGCCACGGCGGCGCGCCAGTCCTCGTGCTGCATCGGGACGCTCAGGACCTGGCGGGGTCGGCCGTCGCTGTCGCCGAAGCCGCGGTAGTCGAAGACCAGGACCGCGAAGCCGGCCTGTGCGAAGCGCTCGGCGTAGGCGTCCAGGCGCATCCCCCGGACCGCGCCGAAGCCGTGGGCCATGACGATGATCGGCGGGGCCTCGCCGCGGTCGGGCCGGTAGAGCCAGGCGGCGCACGACGTGCCGTGCGAGTCGAACGTCGTGTCCTCCCGGGTGTACGTGCCGGTGGTTGTGGTGCTCATCGGGGCCTCGCTCCTCGCTGCTGTAGAACGCCGTTCAAGACGGCGGGAGCGGAACGGTAGCGGACTCTTGATCGACGTACAAGAGTGCTAGCGTCCCGGCTCGATGCCGCCGACCAAGCCGCGCCAGGACCGGGACGAGAAGCGCCGCGAGCTCGTCGACGCCGCGCGTCGGTTGTTCATCGGGGACGGCTACGACGCGACCTCGATGGCCGCGCTCGCGAGGGCCGCGGGAGTGGCCCCGAACACGATCTACTGGTACTTCGGCGACAAGGACGACCTGCTGATCGCCGTCCTCGACGCCGTCATGGCCGACGCGCTCGCGGAGTACGCCGGCGTCGCGGACCGGCCGATCGCCGAGCAGATGCTGTGGACGGTCCGGCAGCTGCAGCAGCTGGAGCGCCTGGTCACCACGGTGCACGCGCGGATCGGCCGATCCGAGGCGCTGAACACGTGGCACGACACGTTCCACGCGACGACCGAGGGACTCCTGCGGACCTCGATCGAGCAGACGGTCCCCCCGGGCGCGATCGACGCGGAGGTGCGGATCGCGGTGTTCGCGGTCGAGGGGCTCCTGACCCACCGGATGCCCGAGCCCGACCAGCGCGCGATCTGCGAGCAGCTCGCCTCCCGCTGGGCCTGAGCGCCCCGGGTCGGTCACCATCCCCGCGTGCTGACGGACGTCCTGCTGGAGCACCGGTGGCTGATGCCCGCGGTGCTCGCCGTCCTGGTCGTGCTCGGGCCGCCGGTCGGCGCCGTGGTGGCCGACCGTCGACGGACGCTGGCGGTGCTCGCGGCCGCGTCGACCGTCGCGGTCCTCGTCCTCACCCTGCTCCCCACGCCGCGCGGCCCCGGGGAGGTCGGGCGGTGCGAGCTCACGCTCGTGCTGCCCACACCGGACCGGGTCGAGCTGTTCGGCAACCTCGTGCTCTTCGTCGTCCCGGCGTTCCTCGCCGTCCTCGCGTTCCGCCGGCCGCTCCACGCCCTCGTCGGCCTCGTGCTGCTCTCGATCGCGATCGAGGCGTTCCAGTCGCTCGTGCCGTCGATCGGCCGCTCCTGCGCGCTGACCGACCTGACGTCCAACGGGCTCGGGGTCGTGATCGGCGTCGCCCTCGGCGCGGTCGCCCTGCGGATCGCCCCGCGGCGGCGGACGACCTCCGCGCCCGGACAGTGACCTCGGCCTCCGGAGGGGTCCGCTACCGTTGGCCTCCGGTGCGGCCAGGTCTCCACATCTCGCGGGTCCTCTCGGCGCTGGCGGTCCTCGCGGCGCTGGCGCTGGCCGTGCTCGAGGCGCCCCAGGTGGCGCTGCTGCTCGGGCCGGCGTTCCTGCTGCTGCTGATCCTCGTCGTCGGCGTGTTCCCCGGCGAGGAGGCGATCGCCCGTGCCAGGGCCCGCCGGTCCCGCGCCCGCCGCACCCGGGCGCCCGTCCGGGTCGCGCCCCCCGCACTGCCGGACGTGGCTCGTCCGGCCGGCGCCGCGCTCGCGTTCGCGCTGGCGATGCGTCCGCCACCGGCGGCCGCCGTCTGCCGCTGAGCGCGCTCTCGGTCCTGGTGGACCGGGCAGCCCACCCGTCGTAGCGACCGGGCCCCCGAGAACGGGGGTCCGTGCCTCCGGCGGCCTCACCGGCGGCAGGGCGCACCCGCGCCCGCAGCACGACCCGACCGCCGCTCACGGTCCCTCCCCCACGCCGCCCCTCAGCGGGCGGACGGGCGGGCCCGCGAACACGGCCCCCGACCGACGCCGCCCCTGCGCCGCGCGGTCGCGCCATCGGTCCGTCGCGCCCCGGAGCCGACGAGGCCCGCCGAGAACGGCGGCCCGTCCCCGACGGGGCTGCGCGAGACCGGGCCCAGCCATCCCTTCCGCCGGACATGACCACCGACACCTCACCCCCACCTCCCGCTCCGCTCACCCTCCCGACCCCAGCAGCACCGCCGGCGCCCACGCCCGGTGCGAGCCCGCGCCGATCCTCCGCGCGACCGCTCGTCCTGCGCCTGCACTTCTACGCGGGCATCCTCGTCGCCCCGCTCCTGGTGGTCGCCTGCATCACCGGGCTGCTCTACACGACGATGCCCCAGGTCGAACCGCTCGTCCACCGCAAGGAGCTGCACGTCAGCGCCCCGGCCGGCGCGCAGCGGATCCCCCTGATCGATCAGGTCCGCGCCGCCCGCGCGGCCTACCCCCAGGGCACCATCTCGTCCGTCGCGCCGTCCGATCGGGCCGACCGCACCACGCGCGTCAACCTCGCGGTGCCCGGCGTCCGCGAGGGCTACCAGCGCACCGTCTTCGTCGACCCCTACACCGGCCGGATCCAGGGCAACGTCGAGACCCTCGGGCAGTGGCTGCCGGTGCGGGTGTGGTTCGACGACCTCCACCGCAACCTCCACCTCGGCGACGTCGGCCGGCTCTACAGCGAGACGGCCGCGAGCTGGCTGTGGGTCGTCGTCCTCGGCGGCCTCTACCTCACCTGGCGCCGCCGCCGCGACGAGCGACGCCGGCGTTCCCCCGCCGCGGGCGCGCCGCCCCGGGTCCTCGCCCGTCTGCGGACGATGCGCTGGCACCGCACGATCGGGGTCGTCGCCGCGATCGGGTTGCTCGGGCTCTCGGCCACGGGCCTGACGTGGTCGAAGTACGCGGGCGAGAACGTCTCCGAGCTGCGGTCGACGCTCTCGTGGACGACCCCGACCGTCGACACGGGGACGGGGGCCTCCGACGAGCACGCCGGCCATGCGGGACACGGGGCCGCCGCGACCGGCGGGCCGGGCGGCGACCAGGAGCTGCAGCGCGTCTCCGCCATCGACGACACCGTCCGGACGGCCCGGACCGCGGGTCTCGTCGACCCCATGGTGATCACGCCGCCCGCCGCCGAGGGCGGCGGCTGGTCGGTGCAGGAGAACCACCGTCGCTGGCCCGAGCGCCAGGACGCCGTGGCGGTCACCCCACCCGGCACCGCGGTCACGGACGTCTCCCGGTTCGACGACTGGCCGATCGGCGCCAAGCTCACGAGCTGGGGCGTCGACGCCCACATGGGGCTGCTGTTCGGTCTCGCCAACCAGCTCGTCCTCGCGGCGCTGGCGATCGCGCTCCTTTCCCTGATCGTGCTCGGCTACCGGATGTGGTGGCAGCGCCGCCCCAAGCACGCCACCGGCGTGCGACCCGGCAGGCCGATCCCGCGCGGCGCGTGGCGCCACCTGCCGTGGAAGGTGCTCGTGCCGAGCGTCGTCGTGGTCGCCGCGATCGGCTGGTTCGTCCCGCTGCTCGGGATCACGCTCGTGGCGTTCCTCGTCCTCGACGCGGTGATCGGCGCGACGCGACGACCCCGTGCGCGGAAGCGCCCGGCATGAGCCGCGACCGCCGGACCGCCCACCCCTCCCCGCCCGTCTCCCCCGACACCAAGGACCCCCGATGACCCCCCTCACCCGCACCACGAGCACCGCCCTGGCCGTCTCCGCACTCGCGCTGGGCGCGGTCGGCTGCGGCTCCGACGACCAGAGCTCGAACGTCTCGGCGTCGGGCACCAGCGCGACCACCTCGACGTCCGGCCACAGCGGCCACGACATGTCGTCGATGGGCTCCGGCGCGCCCAGCCAGGCCGACCAGCAGGCCGTCGCGTCGTCGATGCGGATGGAGCGGCTGGGCAGCGCGACCGCCGGCGACCGCAAGGTCGAGCTGGACGCGTCCGAGCCGGTGACGTTCGGCGTGTACGAGGGCGACCGCCTCGTGCAGCACGCCCCGCGCAAGGGCGAGAACGCCCACGTGATGCTGACGCTGTCGGACGCCCGGACCGGCGACCGGCTGCCGGACGCCACGATCACGCTGCGGGTCATCGACCAGGCCGGCAAGGTCGTCGCGTCGGGCCCGCAGTACCCCATGATCGGCATGGGGATGGGCATCCACTACGGCGACAACGTCACCATCCCGAAGGCCGGGAAGTACACCGCGCAGCTCGTGGTCGGGCCGCCGCGGATCGGCCGGCACGCCGACGTCGAGGGCCGCTGGAACACCACCGTGAAGGCGACCATCCCGTTCACCTGGAAGGGCGCCGCGCGATGAGGCTCACCCGACGCCGGCTGCTGCTCGGCGGTGCCGCCGCCGGCGCCACCGGCGTCGGGGCGGCCGTGGCCGCGACCGCCGGCGGTCACACCGACCAGCAGCCGCCGGCCGCCGCGCTGCCCGCACCCGCCACCGGTGAGGTCCGCCAGCACGCCTGGGACACCGCGCTGCACCACGACGAGCACGGCAACGTCCTGCCGCCGCGGTTCCAGCGCCTCGTGCTCTGCGAGCTCGCCGGAGACCCGACACCGGACCGCGCCCGCGCGGCGGAGGCGGCGCTGCGCCGTCTCGAGCACGCCGTGCCGGCCGGCCCGGAGGGCGTCCTCCTCACCGTCGCGTGGGGACCCTCCTGGTTCCGGCGCGTCGGGGTGCCGTCGCCGAT
The DNA here is from genome assembly GCF_030655195.1 of Patulibacter sp. Lineage (GTDB taxonomy): Bacteria > Actinomycetota > Thermoleophilia > Solirubrobacterales > Solirubrobacteraceae > Patulibacter. The sequence continues at coordinate 50,828 of NZ_JAURWA010000009.1, forward strand.
CCCCGCTGCGAAGGCCCTCAGCCCGGTCGAGGCGCCGACGATCGACGACCCCGCCGCGATCGTCCACCTCGCCTCCGACGACGAGGCCCTCCTGGACCGCGTCGAGCGGGCGCTGTTCGCCGGAGGCACGCTCCCCGGCGCCCGCGGCCCCGTCGCCCTGACCGGGCTCCTGCGGGTGCGCACCCGGCGCACCGGGTTCGTCGGAGCCGGCCTCCCGCGCGCCCACCAGCGCGACACCGTCGGACTGCCGACGGACCGGCCGATCGCCCGGTCCGCCCCGCTCTACATGGGCTTCCAGTCCGGTCTGCGGAAGAACCAGGCCACCGAGGACGACGTGACCATCGAGGACGGTCCGTGGGCCGGCGGCACGACGATGCACGTCTCCGCGATCGACCTCACCCTGGACACCTGGTACCACGGCGTCGACGACGCCGGACGCGTCCGCCGGATGTTCGCCGCCGACCGCGCCCCGCAGGACGTCCGGGACCACCCCACCGGCCTGCCCAACCCCGACCGGGACCTCGCCGCCGTCGCGAAGCAGCGTGGCGTCGTCGGCCACGCCGAGTCGATGGCCGCCGTCCGCCGCAACGGGCGACCCCGGATCATCCGGCGCGACTTCGACAGCCGCGACGGCGACGCCGCACAGGTCCACTTCGTCGCCCTGCAACGGTCGATCGCGGACTTCGAGGTCACCCGCGCGGCGATGAACGCGGCGCGCGCCACGAACGAGCAGGCCGGCGTCGGCGCCCAGGTCAACAACGGCATCAACGAGTGGATCACCGTCACCGCCCGGGGCAACTACCTCGTCCCTCCACGCCCGCGACGCGTCTGCCCCGGCCTGCCCGGATGGGACGCATGAACGTCCGGTCGACCCTCGCCCTGGCGCTGGCCACGGCGGCGGCGCTGTTCGTGCCGGCGACCGCGGGCGCGCACGGCGGGATCATCCTGGCGAGCACCACCGCCGGCCCCTACCGCGTGCAGGTCGCCGGAGCGCCGCTGACGGAACCCGGCAGACCCCCGGCGATCGACGTGACCGTCTACGTCGCCAACGCCACCTCCGGCAGCCCGGTGTCGGGCGCCAACGTACGGACCACCGTCACCGCGGACGAGCGGACCGTCACCCCCGACGTCCGCGAGATCGCCGGCGGCTACGAGGCGATCGTCCCGGTCCGCGACGCCTACACCGTCGGACAGCAGACCATCGACGTCCGCGTCGCCGGGCCGCTGGGGACCGGGCGGGTCACCGTCCGACCGACCGACGACCAGGACACGGCTCCCACCGCGCTGATCGTCGGAAGCGCAGCGCTCCTGAGCCTCCTCGTCGCCGTCGCGATCCGCGTCCGCCGCCGCCGCGGCGGCGGCGATACCGAGGCCGACGTGTGGCCCGACGCCGCGGCGTGACGGGCGCGACGTGACGGGGCCGCCGGCACCGTGCGGGTGCCCTCGACCCGGGTGCACCCGCGTTCGGCGAGCCCCCCGGGGTTCGCCGGGCTGCGTCCTCCCCGCCGGGCATCCCGGACGTCAGACCGCGCGGACCGCCGGTGCGCCGGCGCGGTTCCAGGCGAAGAGCGTGAGGTGCCACAGGCCGGGCCGCTTCCGAGACGGATCGATCAGCCCGGTCGCGCCCAGCCGCTCGAGCCCGAACCGCAGGTCCCACGAGGCGGGGGTCCGATCCGCGGCGAGGTCGTCCTGCCAGGGAGCCGCCGCGGCCTCCGCGTCGACCCCGAGCGCGGCCATCGCCCCGGCATCCCGCAGATCGGCGATCCCCCGTGCGCGGACGTCGAACGCGAGGACCTCGAGGTCGGAGGCACGGGTGTCGGCGTGGGCGATCATCGCCGCGGCGACGCCCTCCGTCGACGAGCTCAGGTAGAGGGTCGGAACGTCCGGGGGCGAGTACCGGCCGGCCGCGCGCGACCCGGCGAGCGCGGAATCCGCACGACCGGACGCGACCGCCCGGTAGAAGGTCCCGTGGACGGAGCAGAGCCCCGTCGCGGCCGGATCGACACGAGGCTTCGCGATGTCCGCAGCCTAGCCACGGCGCGCGATCCTCACCCGTGGGCTCCTACCGGAACGCCACGACGCGGATCTTCTTCACCCGCGTCGTCCGCCGGCCCGGCGCGGTGTAGGTGACCTCGACGCGCACCTTGACCTGGGTCTCGCCACGACGCCGCTTGCCGTCGAGGTACCGCGCGCCGTACCTCGAGCGCCGGAGGGCGATCTTGACCGTGCCGGTGGAGGTGCGGGTCGTCGCGCCGCTCGCGAGAGTCCGGCCGTTCTTCACGTACCGCCGGATCGCGACGGTGTAGCGGCCCGCGGGGGCCCTCGAGAGGACCACGCTGCTGCGGCGGCCGTCGCGGACGTACCGGGCCAGGCGGGGCTTCAGCAGAAGCCCGCGCGCCGCGAGCGAGAGGCGCTCCGTCGGGTCGAGGAACGACACCGGCGGGGTCGGCGCGGGAGCCGAGGGCAGTGGCGCGCTCCCCGGCAGCGGCGCGACCGGCGCCGGTGTCGCCGGGGCGCCGGGCCGGGTGCGACCGAGCGCGTCGTCGACGAGGCGCTCGAGGCCCTCCTGCGTCGGGTCCTGGGAGTACACGTGCCGCAGGGACGTGGAGCCCCCGGCCGGGACGTCGCGGACGAAGCGGATCACGAAGCTCGACGGGGACAGGAAGCGCCCGTCGCTGGGCGCGGCGTCGAACGTGAAGGCCCCTTCGGGGCCGGCGCCGACGGCACCCGTGTCGCCGGGCGCGCCGAACTGCGGGGCGTGCGCGTAGATCGTCGCCGGGCCGGCGGGGGCCGCCGGGATCGCGTCCCCGGCCGCCGGGGTCGCGTAGGCCTCGGACGACCACGGCACGCGGAACGCCGGTGGGGCGGTCTGGACGAGGTCGAGCGGACCGGTGACCTGCGACGGCATCACGCCCTGGCTGTAGCGCAGCTCGACGCGGTGGCCGTCCCCGTCGGCGGACTCGAGGGTGTCGCGGAACGTCGTCTGCCGGCCGGCGTGGTCCTGCACGATGGTCCGGCGGAGGCGGACGCCGGTCGAGGTGAGCGCGCCGGGGTCCCCGGTGAAGACCACGGGCGCCGTCTCGACGATCGTCAGGTCGCCGGTGACCGGATCGACCGCCTGCGAGACCACGCTGCTGAACTCGCCGGTCACCGTCTGGAAGAGCGGGAGGGCGGCGCGCCCGTCGACGACCATCCCGGCGTCGGCGAGGTCGACGGCGTCCGGGACGTCCCGGGCGCTCGTGCGAGCCCGGGACCGCGCGGCGGGGGCGCCGAAGCGCGAGAGCGACGCCGAGCCGTAGAACACGCCGCGCAGGTTCGTGTCCTCCGCGGTGTAGGAGACCGCCAGCCCGCCGCCGCTCCCGGCACCGCCTCCACCGAGCGAGAACGGGAGGCTCGCGCTGTTGTACTGCGCGACCCCGCCGGCCTGGCCCTGGCTCGTCTGGGTGAACACGTTCGGCGTGTCGCCGCCCGGCTGGAAGCGGTAGGCGGTGTACTGCCCGGCGAGGATCGGCGGACCCGTGAAGGCGGCCTGCTGCGCCGGGGTGAGCGCGTCGTCGTTGCCGACGCCCTCGTCCGTGGGGATCGCGCGCAGGGTGCACGGCAGCTGGGGCACCACGACGGTGGACGAGGAGAACCGACCGTCCGCCACGGGCACCGGCCCCTGAGAGACCTCGACGACCTGGGAGCGCCCGTAGAAGCGGACGTCGCAGACGAGGTCGACGGTCTCGCCGTCCGCGGCCCCCGGCGCGGTGCCGGTCACCGTGGTGGTGCGCGCCGTCGTGCCGGCGCCGCCGACGTTGACGAAGACCGTGCCCTGCAGCACGGTGCCGGGAGCGGGCGAGGTGACCGTCGTCGTGGTGATCTCGGCCGAGGCGACGGCCGGGGCGACGAGGGCGGTGGCGAGGACCGCCGCTGGAACGAGGAGCCGGGCGCTCGGGCGCCGGCTGCGGAAGTGCTGCACGGGGGGACGTCCTGGACGAGGGATCGGGGTGGCGCGACCCTACGCCCGGCGTGGGCTGCCGGACAGGCCCACGGGCGGCGTTCACCCGGGTGATTCGCGGCGACCGTCGACGGCCACCGCTCACCCCGTCACCAGGTCTCGGCCGCGTCCTTCGGCAGGGCGGCGACGCCGCTCTCGACGGCCGCCTTGCGGACGGCCGCGGCGACCGCGGCGTGGACCGCCGGGTCCAGGACGTCCGGGACCAGCTCGGACTCGACCGTCAGGCCCGCGAGCGCCCAGGCCGCGGCGCGCTTCATCTCGACGTTGATGCGCGTGGCGCCGGCCTCCAGCGCCCCCTTGAAGATCCCGGGGTACCCGAGGACGTTGTTGACGCTGGTGCCGTCGGCGGCGAACGCGGCGCCCGCGGCCAGGGCCGCCTCGGGCTCGATCTCCGGCGCGGGGTTGGTCAGGGCGAGCACGACGGTGCCCGGCCGGACCCACTCCGGGCGGATCAGGCCCGGCTGCCCGCTCGTGGCGATCACGACGTCGGCCTGCGCCATGACGGCCTCCACCCCGTCGACGATCTCGAGGCCGCTCCGGGCGGCGCGCTCGCGGGCGGCGGGGTTGGGGTCCGTCGCGACGAGCCGGTCGACGCCCGCGTCGTGGATGAGGTTCGCGATCCCCGAGCCGGCCGCGCCGAGACCGATCTGCCCGACGACCGCCTTGTCCAGCCGCAGCCCCACGTGACGACAGGCCGCCAGGGCGGCCGCGAACGTCGCGACGGCGGTGCCGTGGACGTCGTCGTGCATGACGGGCTTGTCCAGCGCCTCGTCGAGGCGCCGCTCGACCTCGAAGCACGTCGGCGCGGAGATGTCCTCGAGGTGGATCGCCCCGAACCCGGGCGAGATCCGCAGCACCGTCTCGACGATCTCGTCGGCGTCGTGGCTGTCGATCAGGATCGGCACCGCCGTCAGGCCGACGAACTGGCTGTAGAAGAGCGCCTTGCCCTCCATCACCGGCATCGCCGCGACCGGCCCGATGTCCCCGAGCCCCAGGACGCGGCTGCCGTTGGTCACGATCGCCACGGAGCGGCCGATCATCGTGAAGCGGTCGGCGAGCTCCGGGTGGTCCGCGATGGCCTGCGAGACGCGGGCCACGCCGGGCGTGTAGACGTCGCGGACCTGCTGGACCGTCGTCACCGGTGCGCCCGAGGTGCGGAGCTTGCCGCCGTCGTGGGCGATGAACGCCCGGTCGTGGTGCCAGCTCACCGAGACGTCGGGCAGCTCCTCGAGCGCGCGGGCGAGCTCGTCGGCGTGCGCCTTGTCGCGCACCTCGACCGTGATCTCGCGCAGCGCCTCGTGACGGGCGACCGACACGGTCACGATGTCGCCGATGATCCCGTCGTGCTCCGCGATGCGGGCGGTCAGCTTGGCGAGCTGGCCGACGCGGTGCGGGATGTGGAGGCGGTAGGTGCAGTCGAGGGCCATGGGGGCATGATCCTCCCCCGTCGGCCCATCAGGCGGCCGCGCGGGCGCGTCGCGGCTTCTTGACGGCGTGGCGGCGACAGACGAAGAACGGGTCCCAGTCCGGACCGTGGTCGGGCAGCGCGGCGGGATCCGTCAGGACGGCGCCTCCGCGGAACTCGCCCATCAGGTCGCGTCCGAGGATCGTGCTCGCGGTGCCGACGCCGCCACGGAGGGTGAACGCGACGCCGTAGAGGTAGACCGTCGACGCCCCGGCGAGGTGGAGTCCGCGGATCTCGGTCGTCGTGGCGAGGCGACGGAACGGGCCGATCTGGTCCTTCGCGTTCTCCGGGCCGTAGGGCATGCGGCTGAGGGTGTAGCGCTCGTGGGTCAGCGGGGTCGCGGACTCCTGCCAGACGACGTGCCCGCGCAGCTCGGGCATCGTCGTGAGCACCCGTTCGAGGATCGTCTCCTCGATCTCGGCCTTGCGCTCGCGGTACAGCGGGTCGTCCTCGTAGTCGCGACCCTGCAGGGGATCTCCGGTGCCGGTCCAGAACGCGTGGTCGCCCGGGACGGCCGCGAAGGCCTCGATCGACGACTCGCCGGGCTCGCCGACGTGGCGCCGGCCGCCGGTCTTCAGCGTCGGCGAGCTGATCGCGAGCCACCCGTCGGGGTCCCAGCGGCCCCGGTCCATCAGGTCGTAGGTGGTCTGCAGGTCGTAGCGGCCGTGGTCGACGTAGTTCGTCGCCGGCCGGTGCGCGGCGACGTCGACGTCCGCGCCGAGGTAGAGGCTGAAGATCGAGTGGGGCCGGCGGAACCGGTGGATCCGCCGCAACGTGCGCGGGCGCAGGTGCTCCGGGGCGATCATCCGCTGGAAGGTGCGGTGGGCGTCGGCGTTGCTGACGACGACGTCGGCGGTCAGGCGCTCGCCGTCGTCGAGCGTGATCCCGGTGACGCGGCCGGCGACGACGTCGATGGACGCCACCCGCGCCTTGGTGCGGACGGTGCCGCCGTGGGACTGGATCACCTCGCAGAGGTTCGCGGCCAGCACCTGGCCGCCGAGCGTCGGGAACCACGCACCGTCGGCGAAGTAGTGGCGCAGCAGCGCGGCGACCAGCAGCGCGGGCGTCCGGTCCGGCGGGGTGTTGTGGAGGTGGACGAGCGCCAGGACCGCAGCCCGGGCCTGCGGACCCAGGCCGCAGCGGCCGAAGAGCCGGTCGATCGGCTCCTCGAGACCGCGCACGATGCGCGCCAGCTCTCGGGGGCGCCGCAGCAGCGGCAGGACGACGCCCACGGAGTGGGGCACGTCGCGGATCCGGTCCGCGCCCTCGCCGATCGTGCGCAGCTCCTGGACGCAGCGCCGCAACCCGGCGGCGTCCTCCGGGAACGCCGCCCCGAGCTCGTGCGCCCAGCCGTCCCAGGACGTCGGGACGCGGAACCGGTGGTCGGGGAACGAGACGGTGTCCATCCCCGCGTCGTCCATCCGCGACCACGCCACGCGGTCCTCGACCCCGAGACCCCGCAGCACGGTGGCGATGATGCCGTCGGAGCCCCGGGCGACACCGCCCACGTAGTGCACGCCGACGTCGAACTCGAAGCGGTTCCTGCGACGGAACACCTGGCTGCAGCCGCCGAGCATCTCGTGCTGCTCGACGACGATCACCCGCTTCCCGGCCGCCGCGAGGCACGCGGCCGTCGACATCCCGCCGAGGCCCGATCCGATGACGATGGCGTCCCAGTCCATGCGATCGAGTCTCTGCCCCCGACCGGACCGGGCGCCAGTGGGAGACCGACCAGGTCCGTTATCCGGACCGGACAACGACGCGGTGCAGCACGAGCGCCGTCTCCAGGGCGGCACGGCGCGGGCCCAGCGGCGTCCCGAGGAGCTCCTCGGCGCGGCGCAGGCGGTGCGCGACCGTCTTCTCGTGGATGCCGAGGACCGCCGCGGTCCCGGCCTTGCGCTCCCCGGCCGCGAAGTAGGCCGCCAGGGTGTCGCACAGGTCGAGGTTGCGCTGCGTCGGCTCGGCGAGCGGACCCAGCACCGCGTGCACCAGGCGCTCGGCGCGGGTCCGGTCCTCCAGCAGGACGCCGAGCATCGCGACGTCCGCGTGCGCCGCGACCGCACCGCCCGGGTGCAGGCGCACGAGCGCCGCGAGGCTCGCGCGCACGTCCGGTGCCACCGCGGACATGGCGCCGACCCCACCTGGCACGACCGCGGTCACGACCCATCCCGTCCTGCCGCGGAGGGCCTCGTGCACCGCGCGCTGGAGCGGCTCGGGTTCCGCGGTCGCCAGCCAGGAGAGCGACGTTCCGTCCGCCAGCTCGACGTCGGCGCGTGGGACGACCCCGCCGACGTCGACGACGCCCACGGCCGGGCCGGTCGACGGCGCAGGGCGCCTCGCGACGACGATCTGCGGGCCGTCCGTCGGGTGGTCGAGCACCGACGGGTCGACCGGCTCACCGGCCGCGAGGGCCCGGAGGGCGGCGTCCCGCCGGCGGCCGGCGAGCGCCGCGGCCAGCGTCACGTCCTCCCACCGGTCCGCGATCACCTCGGAGAGGCGATCGACGTACGCGGCGACGTGGTCCAGCGAGCGCCGGACCAGCCGGTCGAACGTCGCGACGTCGCGGACGCAGCCCGCGAGGTGCGTGATCCACTGCTGCTCGAAGCCGGCCCCGCCGAGCCGGTAGGCCCGCAGCATCGCGGGCAGCGCCGAGGGCTCCACCGCGACGTGGTCCAGCAGTGCGAGAGCACCGTCGGGGACGTCCATCCGCGCCGGAGAGACGCCGAAGGCCAGCGTCGACAGGACCGCGCCGACGTTCGCGCCGGTGGCGTCGCGGACGGCGGCCACCGCGTCCGGATCCCGCAGGTCGATCAGGTCCGGGTGCTGCTCCAGGATGCCCGCGCTGACCCGGTCGACGATCGCATCGATCCGCTCTTGGGCGATGGACACCGCGACGCGCAACGCGTCGTCGTCGCCGCGCCGGTCGCGCGCGACCGGCGCCGCGTCGGCCGTCCCTGATGCCTGGCGGTCCACGTCGCGACTCTCCCACACCGCCGCCGGCCATCCCGCCCGCGGATCGCACGGCGCCGGGCCCCGACGACGGAGGCCCGGGCGCGGGACGGGCCCGCCCGTCGGGCCGAGGCGGCGCTACGCCCCGCCCGCGGTGTCGCTCGACGGGTCGCCCAGCATGAAGATCTCGACCATCACGTCGGGGTCCACGGAGTTCGCGCTGAGGAACGTCGTCACGTCGCGTCCGACGATCTCCTCGACCGCCGGGATCATGTCGTCCCGCATGGCCTCCTGGAAGGAGTGGCGCAGGTCCAGGACCGACTGGCCCATGTCGTGCTCGAGCAGCACGCCCTCGCCCTTCGTGAGGCAGTCCTCGAGGATGACGACGACGGAGCGACTGTCGATCATCGACCGCGCGCGGGTCGCTCCCCGTCCGGTGTGCGACCGGAGGATCGCGATCACGGCCTCGTTGACCCGCATGCGGATCGAGTGGTCGGCGACCTGCTGCGACTGCGACGGATCGGCGGTGTCCTGCTGGGGAGCGATCGTCTGGTGGACGACCGGCTGGGACTCGGGCACGGAAGATCCTTTGGAAGCTCTCCGGCAATGTCCGAACCAGCGGAAGGAGAACAGCGGCTCCGGCTCGGCTACGCCCCGACGGGATTCGCGATGACGCGCGCCCCCTCGATTCGTGCCCGGCCATCGTCGCAGGTCCGGAGGGGTCGGGTCCGAGCATCGGGCCGACACCGACGCGATCGCCGCTACCGCCCCTTCGGCTCACCCCGGTGAATGAGGTGGCGCACGTCGTCGCCGACCTGGTTGGCGGCGGCGCGGTCCGAGATCAGCTCCGCGACCCGGCCTTCGCGCAGACCCGCCGTCGTGAGAGCACCGTCGTGTACGAGTTGATCGCGATCGCGGCGTCCCGGGCGCCGAGATCCGGGAGGGGCTGGGGCGCGTCCATGCGCTGCCTCTGCCCAGCCCACCGGGGTCCCACCGCCGCGGATCGCGGCCTACCCGTCCTCCTTCTTCTCGAGCTTCGAGATGTCCCGCGGCTCCAGGAACGGCTCGTCGAGCGGCGCGTCCTGGCCGGCCTCGATCTGCTGGCTGCGCTGCAGCTCGGCGTTGAACTCGGCGCCGAAGAGGATCACGAGGTTCGTGATCCAGATCCAGACGAGGAACGCGATGACGCCGCCCAGCGGGCCGTACGTCTTGCTGTAGGACGCGAACGTGCCGAGGTAGAGCACGAACAGCGCGGTGGCCACGATCCACAGCAGCAGGGCGAGCACGCCGCCGGGGCTGAAGAACTTGAAGCCCGGCTGCTTCACGTTCGGGGCGGTCTTGTAGAGGAACGCGAACATGAACGAGACGGCGAGCAGGACGAACGGGATCTTGGCGATGTCCCAGATCAGGATCGCGCTGTCGCCGACCCCGAAGACCTTGCCGACCTCCTCGGCGATCGGGCCCGACACGACCACGGCCCCGATGATCAGGACGAGCGTGAGGATCAGGACGAGGACGATCCCGATCTGCTGCGGCTTGAGCTTCCAGACCGGTCGGCCCTCGACGACCTCGTAGATCGAGTTCGAGGCGCGGGTGAACGCCGCGACGTAGCCCGACGCGGAGTTCAGGGCGAGCAGGATGCCGACGACGAACGCGACCCCGGCCGCTCCCGGCTTGCTCGCGACGTTGTCGATGGTCGAGCCGACGATCTCCTTGGCCGGGCCGGGCGCGAGGCTCGAGACGTTGCTCTGCAGCTCCTGCACCGCGGAGTCGCCGAGCAGCCCGACGATCGAGACCAGGGCGATGATCGCCGGGAACACCGCGAGGACGCTGTAGTACGTCAGCGCAGCGGCGCGGTCGGTGATCTCGTCGGCCTGGAACTCCTTGAAGGCGCGCTTGACCGTCGCCATCTTCGTGTACTCGAGCTCCGTGGGCGAGTCTGGTGCGCGGCCCTTCGGTGCGCCGCGGCCGTCCCGCTTGGCCTCGACGGTCTGTCGTTCGTCCTCGTGCTCCAGTGCCATGCGGCACCTCCTGAAAGTTCGCGGGTGGTCCAGCTGCGCTGCCCGGACCGGCTGCCCAGCCTGGACGCACCAGGAACGTCGGGACCGGCGATCGCGTCGTCCGCCGGTACGCCGACTTCCCGCCCCCGGGATGAGTTCCGCCCCCCGCCGGCGTCTGAGAGACGGATGCCATCACCCCGACCCAGGACGGAGTCCCCATGGACGCTCCCGCGCACCCCTCCCGCTCGCTCATCGTCAACATGCCCGTCGCCGACGTCGAGCGCAGCAAGGCGTTCTTCCTGAAGCTCGGCTTCGGACTCGACCCGCGGGCCACCGACGAGGGGAACCACGCGATGCTCGTGTTCGGCGATCAGGCGTCGGTGATGCTCTCCAGCCGCGAGAGCTTCGCGACGTACTCGAAGCTGCCGGCCGGCGACCCGGCCACCCACGCCCTGGCGCTCTACACGTTCACCGTCGCGTCCCGCGACGAGGTCGACGCGGTCTCCGCCACCGCGCTCGCCGAGGGGGCCACCGAGGCCGACGGGGCCGAGGACTTCGGCTTCATGTACACGCGCAGCTTCTTCGACCTGGACGGCCACGGCTGGCAGATCATGTGGGTGAACCCCGAGCAGCCGGGGGACGACGGGGCCGCCGCCTGACGCCGGGGCCGCCCCGCGGCCGACGCGGGTCGCGGCCGGTCCGACGCGACCGTCTCGCTCACCGCCGTCCCGACGCGCCCGAGGGTGGGACCGCCCGGCCCATGGTGCCCGCGGTGGGCGAGGAGGAGCATGCCCCGCATGTCCACCATCCTCATCACCGGCGCGAACAAGGGCCTCGGCCGGGAGGCCGCCAGGCGCCTGGTCGACGCCGGCCACGACGTCTGGATCGGCGCCCGCGACCCCGAGCGCGGTCGCGAGGCCGCCGAGGCGCTCGGCGCCCGGCACGTCGTCCTCGACGTCACCGATCAGGCGAGCGTCGACGCGGCGGCGCAGGAGGTCGGCGCGGCGACCGGCGGCACGCTCGACGTGCTCGTCAACAACGCCGGCATCGCGGGCGGCCAGACCCCCGTCGCGGAGATCACCACGGCCGAGGTCGAGGAGGTCTACGCGGTGAACGTCTTCGGGGCCGTCCGCGCGTTCCAGGCCTTCCTGCCGCTGCTCACCGCGGCGCAGCATGGCGTCGTCGTCAACGTCTCCAGCGGTCTGGGGTCGCACGTCGCGACGTCCGACCCCGACCGCATCGAGAGCTCGTTCCAGGCGCCTGCCTACTGCTCGTCGAAGGCGGCGCTGAACATGCTCACCGCGCAGTGGGCCGCGGCGCTGCCCGGCCTGCGCGTCAACTGCGTCGACCCCGGCTACACCGCCACGGACCTCAACGGCAACAGTGGCCCGCAGACGGTGGAGGAGGGCACCGACGCGATCGTGACGGCCGCGACCGTCGCGGCCGACGGCCCGACGGGCACCTTCTTCGACCGGCACGGCACCGTCGGCTGGTAGCACCCCGCCCCGGGGCGCCCGCGCGAACCCTCGATGGTGCCGGGGGGGGCGCCGGCGGCGTGCCCCCGGTGACGGGGCGGCGCCTGCCGCCCGTCAGCTCTCGGTCGACGGGGCGCCCGGCGCCTCGTCCTCCCACTCGTCCGGGACGACGCGGAACTCACGGGTCGGGGCGTCCGGCGCGCGTCGCGCGCCCTGCCCCGGCTGCGGCGCGGGGGCGATCGTCGTCGCCCGGGCCCGCTCGTCGCGCGCGACGCCGTCGATGGTGGTCGGCGTACGGGCGAGGATCCGCTCGCCGCAGCTCCAGCAGAACTCGGCGGACCGCCCGTGCGGCGCGCCGCAGAAGCGGCAGGCGCCCGCGATCCCCGCGTGGTCGTCGGCGAGGCGCTCGATCTCGCTCAGCCGCGCGTCGAGGCGCTGCAGGACGGCCGCCCGCTCGACGAGGACGTCGACCCGGAAGTGGTCGCGGACGGCCATCTCGTAGACCAGGCCGCCGAGGTCCCAGGTGCTCTCGGCCACCAGGTCGGAGAGCCGGCGACGCTCGTCCTCCAGCGCCGCCCGCTGGGGCGAGATCCCCGGGGCGGGCACCGGTGCCTCGGGCCGCCGCCAGGGCATGCGGGAGGCCATCAGCCGCCGCCCGTCGAGACGACGTCGGGCAGGGACTGCGAGGCCTCGCGCGCCTTGTCCGGGTCCTTGCTGGCCAGGTCCTTCTTCGTCTGGTCGCTGATCGCCTTGGCCGGCGGCGTCTTCGACGGCGTCTTCTCGATCTCGGCGGCCTCCTGCTTCTCGGTGGCGTCGAGGTTCTTCTTGTCGATCTTCGTCGTCGCGTCGGAGGACGACGCGTCGTCCTCGGACGCCGTCGTGTCGGTCGTCGACGTCGCGGCGGCCTCCGTCGTGGTCGGCGCGACGGCGGAGGCGGCCGGGGCGCCCCCGAGGACGATCGGCTGCTGCGATCCGCCGTCGCCGTCGCCGCCGGCCAGCACGCCGACGCCGAACGCGAGGAGGACGCACGCCAGGGCGGCGAGGAGCGTCGTCGTGCCGGGCCCGGAGGTCGCCGGCGTCGACCACAGCGCGGGCGCCGGGCCGGGCACCTGGACGACCGGCCCCACCGGGGCCATGGCGTCCTGGAAGGGCAGGCGCGCGTGCGTGCGCCGCGCGCCGCAGGACAGGCAGTAGCGCTGGTCGGTGGCCATCGGCGCGCCGCACTGGCCGCACGCACCGGCGCGCGGATCGTCGGCGGGCAGGAACGGACTGGTGCTCATCGGGACCTCTGGGTCTTGGGCAGCTTGGTGGGGAGGGCCTGGGCGACCAGGCGGCCGCGGCGGCCGTCACCGACGACCACGGCCTCGAAGGGTTGGGACTTCCGGGCGGCGATCACGGGGATGCGCGACGACCCGGCGGCGACGATGCGCCCGCCGTCGCGGACGGTCACGTAGACCGGGACCTCGGTCTGCTCGCGGCGCAGGTCGTTGTGGACGACGCCGACGACCGCGACGCCGTCCTCGCCGGAGTCCTCGGCGCTGCGCCTCAGGCCCGTGACGCGCAGCTGCGCGGCGGGACGCTGAGAGCGACGGACCGGGGCACCGAGGACGACGTCGAGCTTCGCGCCCTCGTCGGCGACGGGCACGTTGGCGTTGACCCAGCTCACCCGCGAGCGCGGCGGCAGGACCGGGACGCGCAGCAGCAGCTCGTCCCCGCCGTCGAGGTCGTTGGCGTACTGCTGCTTCCCGCCGACCGTCAGCCGGAGCGCGATGGGAACCCGCACGAGCGCCCGCGGGCCCGTGTTCTCGAGCTCGACGACGACCGCGGTGGTCGCCTTCCCGCGCAGCTCCTGGCGCGAGCGCACCCGCACCTCGGCGCTCGGACGGCCGATCTTGACCCGCCCGGGCGCGTCGACGGACGCCGCCTTCGCCTGCAGGGCGGCGCTCTCGTCCTGCGTGGTCGCGCAGCCGACCAGGGCCAGCGCGCCGGCCGCCGCGACGGCGAGGGCCGTGTGGCGCCCGTGGCTCACCCGAACGCGCCCTGCACGTAGTCGCGCGTGCGGTCCGCGCGCGGGTTGGTGAACAGCTCCTCCGTCGGCGCGTACTCGACGAGGTCGCCGAGGTACATGAACGCCACGTGGTCGCCGACCCGGCGGGCCTGCGCGAGGTTGTGCGTGACGATGACGATCGCGAGCGTCTCGCGGAGCTCGTGGATCAGCTCCTCGATCACCCCGGTCGAGATCGGGTCCAGCGCGGAGCACGGCTCGTCCATCAGCAGGACGTGCGGCTCGACGGCGAGCGCGCGGGCGATGCAGAGGCGCTGCTGCTGGCCGCCGGAGAGCCGCAGGGCGGGGCGGTTCAGGTCGTCGGCGACCTCGTCCCAGAGCCCGGCGCGGCGCAGGGCGCTCTCGACCCGGGGGGCGAGGACGGCCTTCCCCGGACGGCGCATCGCCTGCTCGCGGATCGCGTAGGCGACGTTGTCGAAGATCGACATCGGGAACGGGTTGGGCTGCTGGAAGATCATCGAGACGCGGCGTCGCAGCCGGGTGATCTCGAGGTGGTCGACGTCCTCGCCGTCCAGCAGGATCCGGCCGTCGCGGGTCGCGCCCGGCGTCAGCTCGACGAGGCGGTTCAGCGACCGCAGGAGCGTCGTCTTGCCGCAGCCCGACGGGCCGATCAGCGCGAGCACCTCGCCCTGGCGGACCGGCAGCGTGACCGCGTTGACGGCCGGCTTGGCCGCCCCGGCGTAGTGGATCGAGACGCCGTCGATGCGCAGGCGCTCGGGGCCGTAGGACGGCGCGAGGGCGCGGGCGATCGGCTCCGGGATCGCGTCGCGGCTGGACGGGTCGACGACGTTGGGCACCCCGTCCGCGCTGATGCGGCGGACGGGCGGCGGGAACTCGGCCATGGTCATCTCGGGAGGTCGTTTCCGGCGCGCCGGCGGCCGATGAAGGCGACCAGCAGGTTGAGGCCGATGATCAGGAGCATCAGCACGAAGGCGGCGGCGTAGGCCTTCTCGGGCGCGTTGCCCTCGCCGGTCGGGGAGTTGTTGTAGACGTAGCTCGTCAGGGTCGAGCCGGTGCCCTGGAGCGTGCCGACGCCGGGGATGTCCGAGCCGGCCTGCAGCTGCAGCGTGGCCCCGAGCAGCAGCACGATGATCGCCGTGTCGCCCGCGATGCGGCCCATCCCCAGCGCCGTGCCGGTGGCGATGTCGGGGCGGACCGTCGGGAGCAGGACGCGGCGGATCGTCGCCCAGCGCGTCTTGCCCAGCCCGTAGCTCGCCTCGCGCACGTGACGTGGCACGGACTGCAGCGCCTCGCGGGTGGTGGCGAAGATCGACGGCAGCGCGATCAGCGACATGACGGTCCCCGCGGCGATGAAGCTGCGTCCGAAGACCCCGCCCCCGTCCGCGGCGAACGACGCCCAGCCGAACAGCGGCAGCTGGAAGATCGCCAGGCCGAAGATGGCGATCGCGATCGACGGGGCGCCGGCGATGACCTCGATGCCCGACTCGACGACCCGGGCCAGCCAGCGGGGCCGGCCGTACTCGACGATCCACAGCGCCGCACCGACCGCGAGGGGCAGCGCGATCGCCGTGGCGATCACGATGATCAGCAGCGTGCCGACGATCGGGTCGAGGATCCCGCCGGTCTGCGACTGGTCGGACCCCGGCTGCGGGCGGGACACCAGCAGGTCGAGGTTGACGTACTGCAGGCCCTTGTAGCCCATGTAGAGCAGCAGCGTGCCGGCGACGAGGACGAGCAGCAGGCCGACGAGCCAGGCGGCGGCGACCCCGGCGAGGTCCAGTGGGCGCCACAGGCGCAGCTCGCCGAGCAGGCGTTGACGCCGGCCGGGCGGGGTGGCGCCGGGACCCGTCGTGCCCGGGACGCTCATCGGGCCGTCCCGACGCGGAAGCGGCGCTTGATGATCGAGCCGCCGACGGAGAGGAAGAGCGACGAGACCAGCAGCACGAGGGCCATGGCGTAGACGCTGGCCTTCAGCGCGGGGGCGGAGATGCCCTCGGACTGCTCGGCGATCGTGGCCGCCAGCGGGCGCAGCGGCTCGAAGAGGAAGATCAGCCCGTCCCACGGCTGGGGCGCGAAGCCCTTCGAGCCCGAGACCATCGAGAGCATGATCGCCTCGCCCAGGGCGCGGGCGGAGGCGAGGACGGCGGCGGCGACGATGGCCGGCCGGATCGCCTTGACCGACACCGACATGGTCGCCCGCCACTGCGTCACGCCGAGGGCGAGCGCGCCCTCGCGCCAGCCGCGCGGGACGGCGCTCATCGCGTCGACGATCAGCGCGATCATGATCGGCGTGATCATCAGCGTCAGCAGGACGACGGAGACGAGGAGCCCGGGGCCCGTCAGCGGGATCACGTAGGCCACCGACTCGCGCTGGCCCTCCGAGATCAGGTGGTCGTTGACGAACGGGACGAGCACGAGGATCCCGATCAGCCCGTAGACCACGGACGGGACCGCGGCGAGGAGGCGCACGACGGGGACGACGATCGAGCGCACGCGCGGCGGGGCGAGCTCGACGATGAAGATCGAGGCGAGGACCGAGACGACCACGCCGATGCCGACGGCGAGGATCGTCGTCAGCGCCGTCGCGTAGACCAGCGGCCAGGCGCGCAGGCGGTAGGCCTCGTCGGACGGGTCCGCGCCGGCGTTGACCATCTCCCCCAGCTCGGCGTCGACGTCCCCGCCGGAGCCGAACCACTTCAGGCCGTTGTGCTGGAACGAGGGCCAGGCCGATATCGCGATGAAGACGATCATCGCGACGATGACCAGCACGACCGCGACCGCCGTCCCGCCGAGCAGCTGCTCGGCGCGACGGTCGGTCAGCGGTCGCCGGAGGCGACGCAGCACGCGGGTGGTTCCTGTTCGGCGGTGGGGTCGGTGCGGGTCGCGTCCGGAGGGTTACTTGAGCGGCACGGCCTTCTGGGCGACGACGATCTTGCGCGCCGCGGAGCTCGTGCGGATCCAGTTGATGAAGCGCGCGGTCTCGCCCTTCGGGGCGCCCTTCGTGACCATCCAGAAGGAGCGGGTGCCCTTGTAGGCGCCGGACTTCGCGTTGCCCGTCGTGCAGGCGACGCCCTGGTAGGAGGCGGCCTGGACGCCGCCGAGGAACTCGATGGAGACGAAGCCGATGGCGGCCGGGTCGCGCTTGACGGCGGCCTGGATCAGGCCGTTGGAGCCGAGGCGCGCGGCGGTCGAGGAGAGCGAGTCGCCGCCCATGAACAGGTTCTCGAAGGCGTCGAGCGTACCCGAGGCCTCGTTGCGCGCCTGCAGGGAGATCGTGCCGGTCTGCTGCGCGCCGGGGATCTCGGACCAGGAGCGGATCTTGCCGGAGAAGATGTCCTGGACCTGCTTCTGCGTGAGCCCGTTGGCCAGCTTGTTCGACGGGTTCGTGATCAGGCAGACCGCGTCCTTGGCGATCTTGTAGAAGTTCAGGCCCTTCGGGTCGTCCGAGCGCGGGTCGCGCGAGGCGTTGCCGATGGAGACGCGGCCCTTCGAGGCGTCGGTGATGCCCTTGTCCGAGCCGCCCTGGGCGACGCGGAAGCTGACCTTGGAGTTCAGCGACGAGTACTTCTTCGTCAGCGCGCTGGCGAGCGGGAAGATCGAGGTCGAGCCGCTGAGCGTGATCGTGGTCTTCTTCGAGGCGGCGGCGGCCGGCGCGGCGCCGACGGCACCGACGGCCGGGACGGCCAGGGCAGCGGCGAGGGCTGAAGCGGTCGCCACGCGGGCGACGGGGACGGGAAGGCGCATGGTGCGGGGTCTCCAGGGAGAGAGGTTCGGGGCGACGGGAGGAACGGCTGCCCCGGCCACGGAGGCGGGGCGCACGAGCCGGGATCATGGGACCTGCCCGACCCGGCGCTGTGAACATCTGGTGGAGTTGACGTGAACAACGACGTCCGTCGAGTCGTCGCAGGTCGTTCACACCGGAGTGTTGACGAGTCGGCAGGCTGTCGGATGAGATGGCAGACGACCGCCCAGCCGACGACGTCGAGCGCGACGAGCCCGCCGGCCCCTGCCGATCCTGCGGCGCCCCGACGTCGACGCACCAGCGGTACTGCCTGGAGTGCGGCGCGCTCGTCGGCCGCCGCCGGCTCGAGCCGCTCGAGGTGCTCCGCGAGCGCGCGGGACCGGCGCCGGCCGCCGCCCCGCC